>NZ_JBNYXR010000013.1:0-164265 GCF_051380805.1 Janthinobacterium paucivorans | reverse complement strand
GTCGAAAAAAGAGAGGTCAGCAAGGCGGCGGCCGCGCAAAGCCGGTGCCACGTCAAGCACTATTTCATTGATTTGCCATCAATTGCGCGGGCTTGCTCCTTAACTTGGGTGGATTGGCGTCCGACCCCGGTCCTTGTTCCTGGGCTAAAAATAGCATCACTACCACTAGCTTAACGGCATTAGGGCGAGACCCCAGAGTGGCTTACTGAATTACCAGCTCATGCAGTTCGCCGGGTGAGTTCGGGAACAGTTTCACGACAGTGGAAGTGCGCGTGCCATAGCCCGGCGTTTCGATACAGACGGCCGATAGCTCGCGCTCGAGGTCGATCGGCACGCCGGTGTCGGGCAAGCGGAAGTCGGGCGCGCGCGTGGTGTCGGCCAGCATGTCGAAATACGCATCGTCGGGCGCGCCCTGGCATAGCAGGCTGGCGAACTGGGCCTTGGTCTTCAGCACTTTCGGCCACGGCGCATCGAGCAGGGCGTTCGACAAGCCATAGATGCCCGGTTGCAACGGTTGGCCATTGCGCGCATCGTCATCGCCCCGATTGGAGAGCCAGATCAGCGTATGCGCGTCGCCCAGCACCAGATTAAAACCGTTGTAGGCTTTGCATCCGGGACGAATTTGCGCGATGTAATCTTGCGGCGACAGCGTGCCGGCCAGATAGTCCGCCACCAGGGCGCCGCGCGAGGGGGCGTCCGGGTTGCGCTCTTGCGGGCTACGGATATTGGTGATGGCGGCAAAGCGCGAGCTGCCGCTGCCGGCCTGGGTGATACCCATCCAGCTGCCACCAGCTTGCAGGTCGCGGCCCGCATACACTTGCGGGTGTTCCGCCCAAGCGCCGGCGGGGGCGCTGGCGCGTGCATAGAATTCATCGCGGTTGGCGGCGGCAATCAGCGGTATGTGCGGATTGACTTTCCAGGCAAAAACGATCAGGCACATGGAGGTAAATCCATGAATACTTCCGTATGGCGCGTACCGGCCGTGAGGGCCAACAAGCCCGCCGCGGCGGCAGCAGCAGCGAGCTGTTCGGCAAAACCTTCGCCGACCACGGGGTAGATTTCCATCCACGTCTGCAAGCCATCCTTGACTTCCGGCCGGCGCTTGATCTGTGGCGCCACGCCGGACGCGGCCGCCAGCTTGGCTTGCATGGCGCGCACGCGTGCCTCCAGCGCCTGGGCGTGTGCTTCGCTTACTTGGTAGTAAATGTATAAATCTTTCATGGCATTCTCACAAGTCGAGTGCGTCGAGCGCATAAGGCATGGGCAGGAAATGCACGGACACGCCCTGGGCCGAGCCGTAGCGCACGGCGCCGGCTGCGCTTGTACCCTCGGCGATCGCGCCCAACTTCATTTCAACGAGGGCGTCGATGCCACCGTTGCCGTTAGGCGCGGTGTTGACGAGCATGCCGCAAGGCTGCTCCGGGTCGCTGACGGCGAACAGTTCGCCGCCGGCTACTGCCGCCGCATCATCAATGCTGACGAGGGTGGTGCGGCGCTTGAGCTTGCCCAGGTACTGGCTGCGCGCGACGATTTCCTGGCCCGGGTAGCAGCCTTTCTTGAAATTGACGCCGCCCAGCAGCTCAAAGTTGACCATTTGCGGCACGAATTGCTCTTGCGTGGCCGCCGTGATTTGCGCGATGCCGGCATGAATTTCCGACAAACGCCAGCTATCGTTGCCGCCTTTGTGCAAGGACGCGGCCAGTTGCGGCCACACCTCGCACGCCGTGGCGGCAGAGGTCAGCCACTCATAGCGGGCGCTGCCGCATGCATCGGCCACGCGCAGCAGGGTGCCCAGCGCGTGTTCGACCTTGCTGAACGGCGTGGCGGGCAAGCTGCTGAACCAGGTGGACAGAGCCGCGCCCGCTTGCGTGCCACCGAGTCCCAGGATGACCTGATTCGCTTCATCGGCGCAGGCATCGTGCAGCTTGGCCTTGGCGCGCAGCACGAACATTTGCAAGCGCTTCTGGATGGCTGGCTGTATGCTGCGCGGCAATTGCAGATAAATGGTGGTGGCGTTGCGCCACATCAGGAAACTGGCCAGCAAGCGGCCCTTGGGCGTGCAGTAGCCGGCCAGGCGCACTTGCTCCTGGCTCAGGTGCTCCACGTCGTTGGTCAGCTGGGCGTGCAGGAAACTGGCTGCATCGTCGCCGCTCAGGCCGATCAAGCCCTGGTCCGTGATGGCCGCGACAAAACCTTCTTGCAGCTGGGACACTGACAGGGACTGGCCAAAATCGGCGATGGGGGCGGCAGTGGTGGCGACGCCGGTGAGCACAGCGCTGCTGTCCGGCGTGCCATCGAGGGTAGCGGAGCGGGCGCCTTGTGCCGTTAAAAATTGATTCCAGTTATTCATAATTTCCATTAGATCAGCGATTAAGCATTATCATTACGGCTTCATTATAGTGATCTCGCGCAAATTGCGTCGGCAGCGGCAAAATTGCCAGTGATCGAGCCGCTTTGCGCGCACTTTGTTCACAAATGAACGAGCATAACAAGCGGGCGCTGTTTGCCAGCGACCGCATCACAAGAATCGGAACAATGGCTTTCTTTAAAAAACTTGTAGTCAGTTCGCTCATCGCCGCCATCGGCGTCGGTGCTACTTTTGTGTACTGGGCGCAGCAACCGATCACTGCGCAAGGCGAAGCGATCGCGTTTACGATCACACCCGGCAGCGGCGCGCATGCGGCCGGCCAGCAGATCGCGGACGCAGGCGTGCCCATTGTGCCCATCCTGTTCAACATGCTGGCGCGTATCGAAGGCAAGACCTCGAAGATCAAGGCTGGCTCCTATGAGTTGAAGCCGGGCACCACGCCGCAGCGTTTGATCACGCAGCTGGTACGCGGTGAATTTGCGCAGGAGTCGCTGACCATCATCGAAGGCTGGACCTTCAAGCAGATGCGCTTGGCGATGGCCAGCCACGCGGGCCTCAAGCACGATACCGTGGGCTTGTCCGACAAGGAACTGATGGCGAAAATCAGCCCGGAATACCGCTTGCCGGAAGGCTTGTTCTTTCCCGATACCTATCTGTTTGCCAAGGGCGCCAGCGAAATGCAGATTTTCAAGCAGGCGCACACGGCCATGATCGCTCGCCTGTCCGAAGCGTGGGATAAGCGCGATCCGGCCCTGCCCTATAAAAACCCGTACGAGGCGCTGATCATGGCTTCCATCGTGGAAAAGGAAACGGGGCAAAAGTCGGAGCGCGCCATGATCGCCGGCGTCTTCGTCAACCGCCTGAAAACAGGCATGCTGCTGCAGACCGACCCAAGCGTGATCTATGGCATGGGTGATAACTACCACGGCAAGATCCGCAAACGCGACCTGGAAGCGGACACCCCGTACAATACCTACACGCGCGGTGGCTTGCCGCCCACGCCGATCGCCTTGGCTGGTGCGCAATCGCTGACGGCGGCGCTGGCGCCGGCCCGCACGCAGGCACTGTATTTCGTCGCGCGCGGCGACGGCACCAGCCAGTTTTCGACCAACCTGCCCGAGCATAACCGCGCCGTGAACCAGTATCAGCGGTAATTGCCGGCATTCATTATCATCAGAGTAAGAGTTTCATGACACAACACTATCAAGCCCGCTTCATTACCTTCGAAGGCATTGATGGCGCGGGCAAGTCGACGCATATCGGCTTTGTCGCCGACTACCTGCGCCAGCGCGGCGTACGCCTCGTGTCGTCGCGCGAGCCGGGCGGCACCAGCCTCGGTGAAAAGCTGCGCGAACTGCTGCTGCATGAAAAAATGCACCTGGAAACGGAAGCCTTGCTGATGTTTGCCAGCCGCCGCGAACATATCGCGCAAGTCATCGCACCTGCCCTGGAGCGCGGCGAGTGGGTTATTTCAGACCGCTTTACCGATGCCAGCTTCGCCTACCAGGGCGGTGGCCGGGGCATGGACTTGCGCAAGATGGAAGCGCTGGAAACGTGGGTGCATCCGCATCTGCAGCCCGACCTGACGTTCCTGTTCGACGTGCCTTTGGCCGTGGCTAGAGCCCGCCTGGACGCCACGCGCACGCTAGACAAGTTCGAGCAGGAGCGATCGGACTTTTTTGCCGCCACGCGCAACGAGTACCTGCGCCGCGCGGCGCAGTTCCCTGAACGCCTGCGCATTATCGATTCCACGCAAAGCATCGTTGACATTCAAGTCCAGCTCGCGCAATTGCTTGATGTTCTGCTTGAGCAAAGTGCTTGAGCCAGGCCTTGCAAGGCGTGGATTTGAAAGAAGATGAATAAAAGAAAATGATATGACTAGCTCTCTCTATCCCTGGCAACAGGATGCCTGGCAGCAATTGCAAGCCTTGCGCCCGCGCATGCCGCACGCCATTTTGTTCCATGGCGCGCAAGGCATCGGCAAGGCCGATTTCATCGAGCATTTCGCGCAAGCCTTGCTGTGTGAAGACGTGCGCGCGGACGGCCATGCCTGCGGCGCGTGCGCCTCGTGCGGCTGGTTCAGCCAGGGCAACCATCCCGACTACCGCCGCGTGCGTCCGGAAGCACTGGAAGACGAGGTAGCCGATGACGGCGAAGAGGGCGAGGGTGCAAAGAAAAGCGCCAAGACCAAGACGCCGTCGAAAGACATCAAGATCGAGCAAATCCGCAACCTGGCCGACTTCATGAACATTTCCACGCACCGCCAAGGCTTGCGCGTGGTGGTGCTGTACCCGGCCGAGGCGCTCAATACGCCGGCCTCGAACGCCTTGCTGAAAACTTTGGAAGAGCCGCCGCCGGGCACCTTGTTCCTGCTGGCATCGAATAGCCTGGACCGTTTGCTGCCGACCATCCTCTCGCGTTGCAGGAAATTTGCCTTGCCCATGCCCAGCCACGCGCAGGCCTTGACCTGGCTCAAGGAGCAAGGCTTGAACGATGCCGACAGCTGGCTGCGCGAGCAGGGTGGTGCACCACTGGCTGCGCTGGCGCAGTCCGAGTCGGGTGGCCGCGATGAAACGGAGCAGTTGCTGCAAGTGCTCGCTAATCCCGGTGTGGAAGCGGCCCTGAAGGCGGCCGATAAATTGCAAAAGGCGCCATTGGCGCCGCTGGTGGCGTCCTTGCAGCGCTGGCTGTACGATGTGTTTTGCGTCAAATTGTCTGGCACCATCCGCTACTATCCGCGCCACCGGCGCGAGCTCGAAGCGCTGGCTGCACGCATCAACGTCAGCCGCTTGATGGCCGCCATCAAGGCGGCCAACGAGCGCCGGGCGATTGCCGAGCATCCCCTGTCGCCCAAGCTGTTCCTGGAAGACATGCTGCTCGACTATGCATCAAGTTGCCAATAGAATCAAACCGTTGCGTTGCCAAGTTAAGCCAGATTGTTTAGTTCTTGAGGCGCCAGTCATGGCTTAGCCGCAGGCGCGCGTGCAACTGCGGTATTGCACTTCACACGCTTGCTGGCGTTCGGCGCGCCGGGTGCGGAAGGCCTGGGCTTGCGTCGGCTGCAACTGCTGCGACTGTGCTCGCGTTTCGCCGCTTGCGGCAACGTAGGGGTTGCTACTGGGCTTCATCGACAGCAGCGGGTTGGTGTCGTCTTCTGTTGCGTGCTGCACTTGTGCGCGGCAATCCTGGCGCGCCGACGCACACATCGGTGCGCACAAGCCCGCCACGGGGCTGGCCTTGGGGGCGTCGCGCCGGTCTTGCGCTTGTGCTTGTGCTTGCGTTTGCACTTGGGCATGCGTAGGCGTCGTCACTGCCAGGCAGGCGAGTAATATCAAAGGGCCGGCAAATTTCAGCATCAACACTCTCCACGTTTCCGCGCGCAACCCCATGGCGACGCAGCGGCCATCCACTATACATCTTGATAACTCTTTTTGCCTAGTGCGTCGTACTGTTTGTCCTGCCCGGCGCCATGCCAAGTGCCAGGTCGAGGCTTGCCCGCTGCTGTAAAACGGGCCTGTAGCGGCGCATGAGCAGTTCGTCGCGCTATCGTTCGTGTGGGCGCGGGTGCCCTGGCAGCCTGCGGCAGGGCAATAGGCGCGAACCGGTACCAGATCAGCGATAATATCGGCTTGCCAACCACCGTATTTACTTATGCGCGACATAATTGCTGGATTTTTACGCTTCCAAAAAGATGTTTTCCCCACGCGCCGTGCGCTGTTCAAGACGCTGGCCACGGGCCAAACCCCCAAGGCTTTGTTCATTTCCTGTTCCGACAGCCGCATGGTGCCGGAACTGGTGACCCAGCGTGAGCCCGGCGAGCTCTTCGTTATCCGCAACGCCGGCAACATCGTGCCTTCGTATGGTCCCGAACCGGGCGGCGTGAGCGCCACCGTGGAGTTTGCCGTGTCGGCCTTGAACGTCAGCGACATCGTTATTTGCGGCCATTCCGATTGCGGCGCCATGAAGGCGATTGCCACCTGTGCCTGCCTGGATCACATGCCGGCCGTGCGCAGTTGGTTGCACCATGCCGATGCGGCGCGCATGATCAACGAATCGGTCGAGCATCCGACGGAACAGTCGCGCATTGACGGCATGGTGCGCGCCAACGTGGTGGCGCAACTCAATAACTTGCGCACCCATCCTTCGGTAGCCTTGGCCATGGCGCAAAACAAGCTGACCCTGCACGGCTGGGTGTACGACATCGAGAACGGCTCGCTCGATGCGCTCGACGAATCGAGCGGCAATTTCGTTGCGCTGGCACATCACCCTGCCTCGCAGCTGTAATCGACTGCAAGCGTGCGTAGCGCCTCGGCAGGGGATGGCGCAGCGTTTCCCCTGCCAGTTTTTGCACTCTCCGGTACAATCGTGCCCTATGTATATCGATTCCCATTGCCATATCAATTTCCCCGAGCTGGCTGCTCGCATGCCCGAAATTCTTGCCAAGATGGCCCAGAACAAGGTGACGCACGCCCTGTGCGTGTCGGTCGACTTGCCGGACTTCCCACAGGTGCTGGCCCTGGCCGAGCAGTATCCGCATATTTTTGCTTCCGTTGGCGTGCATCCCGACTACGAAGACACGCCTGAACCGTCCGTGGACGACCTGGTGCGCCTGTCCGACCATCCGAAAATCATCGCCATCGGCGAGACGGGCCTCGACTATTTCCGCCTGACGGGTGACCTGGAGTGGCAGCGCGAACGATTCAGGACCCACATCAAGGCCTCAAGAATCACGCGTAAGCCCCTGATAATACACACGCGGGCAGCCAGTGCAGACACCATCCGCATCATGCGTGAAGAGGGTGCTGGCGTGTCCGACGGCGGCGTGGCCGGCGTCATGCATTGCTTTACAGAATCACTCGAAGTGGCGCGCGCGGCCATAGCCATGGGTTTCTATATTTCCTTTTCCGGCATCGTCACCTTCAAAAGCGCGAAAGACTTGCAAGCCGTGGCCCTGGAGGTACCGCTCGAACGCATCCTGATCGAGACCGATTCGCCCTATCTGGCGCCCGTGCCTTTCCGTGGCCGCATGAACGAACCCGGCTATGTGGCCCACGTGGCCGAGTATTTGTCGACCCTGAAAGGCATCCCGCTGGAGCAGGTGGCGCGTCAGACGACGGAAAATTTCTTCAAGTTATTTAGTCAACTGCCAGCACAATCAGCTGCAGTAACTTAATCAGCTGCAATAACTTTGTAAGGCTAAGCATGATGAAAAAACTCGTCCTGGCGCTGCTCTTGTGCTGCGCCACTGCCAGCCAAGCGGCGCCGGAGCCCGATGCCTTCTTCCGCGCCGTCTCTGTCAACAATGTCAGTGGCGTGCGCAGCATGCTGGCCGAAGGCATGAATCCGAACCAGCTGGACGCGCAGCGCGGCGACATTGCGCTCGTGCTGGCCCTGCGCGATGATGCGGACAAGGTCTTCAAGCTGCTGCTCGATACGCCCGGCATCGACATCGACGCGCGTTCTGCGAATGGCAACACGGCGCTGATGATGGCCGCTTACATGCACAAGCAAGACGCCGTGCAAGCCCTGCTGGCCAAGGGCGCCAAGGTCAATCAGAGCGGCTGGACGGCGCTGCACTATGCGGCTGCGGCCGGCGACTTGTCCAGCATGAAGATTTTTCTGCAGCGCGACGCCGTGCTCGATGCGCGCGCGCCTGCCAACATCACGCCGCTGATGTTTGCCGCCCGCGAAGGGCAGGAAGACGCCGTCAAGCTGCTGCTGTCCTGGGGCGCGGACGCCAGTGTGAAGAGCGACCACGGCTGGACGGCGACGCAGTTCGCCCAAGCCGCCGACAAGCCCGGCGTGGCGGCCATCATCGCAGCGGCGCAAAAGGCGCGCGCCGCGCGTAATTGATCTTTCTAGCAATATTTTCCATGCCAGCGCCGAAACTGGCATGGAATTGCCTCTCACCTCAGCCCTTTGTTCTCCCTGCCTATTAACGATAATGATCTTGTCGCATTAATCAGGAGATTTTTTGCATGGGCACTAAAGCCAATCCCAGGCGCCGGCTGCTGTGTTGCCGCCCCTCACGCAGCCCGTGCGATATCACTGCTTTCTGGAATGACAAAACCGATAGGCCATCGGAGCCAGACTCCAAGAGGACAGACATGCTGAATGAACGAGAAATCGAGAGTTGTTACCTGGGGCAATTTATCCCCGTCCATTATCACCACAATATGTTGATGGATCAGAACCGTATGCACGGCTTCAAGTCGGCGATCGATTACGCGGTGAAACCCGGCATGAAGGTGCTGGAACTCGGTGGCGGTACCGGTGTGCTGTCGTGGTTCGCCGCCGCGCGCGCCGACAAGGTCTGGTGCGTGGAGTTCAATCCGGACATGGTCAAGGAAGCGCGCAAGATGCTCGCGCTCAATCCGAACGGAGAAAAAGTCGAAGTCGTCCACGCGGATGCCTTCGAGTACCTGCCGCCCGAACCCGTCGATGTGGTCATTTGCGAAATGATCCATGTGGGCATGCTGCGTGAAAAGCAGGTGGAAGTGATCGAATCGTTCAAGCGCCGCTACCTGGCCCGCTTTGGCGGCCCGCTGCCCATCTTCCTGCCTGAAGCCGTTATCATGGCCGTGCAACCGATGCAGCAGGAATACGATTTCGAAGGCTTTTATGCACCCATCGTGCAATTCCAGGAAACCACGGCCATCCATCCGGGCGTGCAGGAACTGGCAGCGCCGTCCGTGTACAGCATCATCGACTTCAGCCAGCCCACGGATAGCGTGTTCGGCTTTGACGGCAAGTTTGTCGTCGAGCGCAGCGGTACGCTGAACGCCTTGCGTTTCGTCACCAAGAACATCCTGGCCGTCGTACCCGAGCGCTCGAGCACCATCGACTGGCTGAATCACTACATGTGTTTGCCGTTGGCCACGCCGGTGTCCGTGAAGGCTGGCGACGTGCTGCAAGTGAGCTTCCAGTACCGCGCGGGCGGCTCGATACCCTCGCTGGAAGCGTCGATCCGCGCGCAGGTGATTTACGATGTCAATCTGCAGCCCGCGACGCAGAACGCCGTCTACGCCTGAATGCTTGTGTAACGGTGTTGTCGGGCTTGCCGATGGCTATTTGTGCAACGCCGCAGCGATTTCATCCTGCGGCGTTCGTCCATTCAGGGTATATTTCGTGTTTTACCACTGGACAGCTTTATTATCATGGAACAGATCGATCAGCGTTACCTCGTGCAACAGAACAAAATCAGCGATGGCGAGACCAAGCCACCGGTGTTTGCCAAGGTAATGCGCAGCAAGGAAGGCGTGTTTGAAGGCGTGTCCTTCATCAAGTCGAAGGATAAAGCCACCATCATGACCATCGCAGAGGCCAATCAGGCCATCAAATGGGCCACCAGCAAGAAGCCCAACGCGCATGAATACATCACGAAAGTGATTTGCGTCGGTCAATAGTCGGTCGATAGTTGGCCAATAAGCTGCTTGCAAGCTACCGTTTATTCCCGTTTTTACGCCGTTCATCCCCGTATTCTGCATTTCATCGCATGCTCGTTGCCGCCACGACGGCGCTTTTATATAGTGCTGTCACGGTAGCGGGGCAAGCACGGCTTGCTCCGCACATTTTATTCGAGGGCAATGCGATGCTGGGATTTGTGCTATGGATGCTGCTTTTGCTGCTGTGCTGGCCCCTGGCCTTGCTGGCACTGCTGCTGTATCCGCTGGCCTGGCTGCTGTTGCTGCCATTTCGCTTGATCGGCATCGGCGTCGATGGCGTGTTCGAACTGCTGCGCGCCATCGTCATGCTGCCGGCGCGCGTACTCGGTGGCGCACGGCGCTAAATTGGATATCGCACAAAAAAATGGCGCCTTCGGCGCCATTTTTGTTTGCTACACGGCCTCGCTTACAGGTCAACCATGAAGCCGGCGCCGATCGATTTCTGCGAATAGTTGTAGTCGATCAAGCTCTGGCCATAGCCTGAGAACAATTGCAGATAGCCTTTCAGGTTGGCCTTCAGTGGGAAAGCCCAGCTTGCCTGTAGCGAACCATGTTTCTTGCTGAAATTGCGGCGCGCGGTAACGGCGTATTCATGGCCCTTGTCGCGGTAGCTCAGGCGCAAGTCGCCATGGCCCATATAATCGGTGATGTCGATATTGTCGTTGTTGTTTGCGCTATTGTCGAGGCGGTGCCAGAGGCGGGCCGTGACGGCCAGATTGTCTTTTTCCACGCCCAATTCGGCATACACCCGGTTCCAGCTGCGCGACAGGGTCGAGGTCTGGCCGTTCGACTGGTGCACCAGGCCGAAGTTCAGGTAATTGAATTCCAGACCGGCAAAATTCTTGTTGATCGGCACGACCAGCATGAATTCCGGCTGATAGTTGGTCTCGCGGAAAGGGCTCGATGCCTTGCGGTTATATGCTTGCCAGAAACTTTGCTGCGTATAGCCGAACCACATGTCGATCGGTGTACCGGCGATGTCTTCCAGCATCTTCATCTTGAAGCTCAGCTGGAAGGTCAGTTCCACGTGCTGGCTCTTGATGCCGGCCGGCGTGAAATCCTGGAACGGTTCGTCGTTCGAGGCATCGCTGTAGTTGGCCAGCAGCAGATAGGTGTCGCGGTGCGGGCGGAAGTTGAACAGGCCACGCTTGGATGCCTCGTTGAGTTCCCACGATTGTTGCGTGCGCGAAATCGGTGCTTCCGGTGGCGTCGCGCCAGCCTGCGCGATCGCCGGAATGGCGGCATTCACCGCTGCCGGCGTGGCGACGCCAGGCGGGCTGACTGGCGTAAAGGGGGCGGCTTCAGCGGCAGCTGCCAAAGTGGTGGCCGCCGTGGCGGGGTTGCCGCCGGCGGCGATGGTGGCCTTTTCCGCCGCCTTGGCCAAGGTGTCGAAGCAACCCAAGCGAGCACTGGCATCGCCAAGCACGGCGCAACGCTGCATTTGCTGTTCCAGTTCGCCGGCCATGGCCAACGCTGGCGACGCCAGCAGGGAGGAGAGAATTATTTTTCTTAGTTCGATAGTCATAAGCGGAGAGGGGCATGTCATTCGGTGCGCACCTTGGCGGGCATGCCGGCGGCGTCGCCTTGCACGGTATTTCACCGTGCGTATTACTCATAATCATGATTGCCAGATTAATCGCATTGAAAGTATAGCTGAATCTCTTGCCTTACTTGCACAAAGCACGTGCACGTTCGTCTGGCAGGGGGAAGGGCGCAGGTAGGAGTCAGGTAGCGATACCATACTTTTGCTGCGTGCCAGCGTATTGCTGCTTGAGCGACTCCAGCTTCGGATGCTTGGGGTCGATCTTGCGGATCACTTGCATCTGGTGCTGCGCCTGTTCCGCTAGCGGAGCTTCCCAGCCCAGCGTGTTGAGCTGGCGCAAAATGGCCTCGACGGAGGCGAACAGCACGGGCAGGTTGCCCGGCGTCTTGCGCAGGGCTTGGCGCAGCACGAATACTGCCCCCTTGAGCTCACCGCTTTCCGATTTGCTGGCCGCATCGTGTAGCAATTCCTGCACCTGGTGCGTAATTTGCTGGCCCATGCCTTGCGCCAGGTCGTGGCGACCCGCCTTTTCAAACACGTCGACGGCCGCTTCCATCGTCACGTCGCTGTCGGCCTCGTTGACCAGCTTCATCATGACGTCGGAGGCGGCCTGTTCCAGCTTGTTTTTCAAGCAGCTTTGCACCAGGCCGACTTTCAGCTGCGTTGACAGACCTTGCGCTGTGTCCAGGGCGGCGGCGGCCAGTTGCAGTTCGCTGGCGGCGGCGTTGTCGTTACCCGACAGTTCATGCAACATGGCAGCCGAAATGGCGCGGCAGGCTTGTACGTTGGCACTGCTGCGCAGGGAGCGCTCCATGTCGCGCAGCACAGTGCTCGCTTGCGGTGCATCGCCCTTCTTGACCAGCGTTTTTACCAGGTTGACATGGTCTTCGGGGTCGCGGAATTCAGAGTACTTTGCTTTGCTCACTACCTGCTTGTAGGCCCGTTCGGCTACGCCGAGATCGCCGGTGTCAAACGCGATGCTGCCAAGGTGGCGCCAGCGGCGCACCATGTGCGGCGAGATCGCCACCGCGTCTTCGAGGATTTGCTTCGCCTGTATCTGCTGGCCCATGGCCTCATAATTTTGCGCCAGCAGGTCGTAGGCGGCCATGAAGCGGGGATAGGTTTCCACCAGTTCCAGCAGCTCCTGCTGCGCATCTTCATGGCGCTGCTGTTTGAACAGGGTGCTCGCCAAGCCCAGATGGGCCCATGCCATCGGCCGTGTGGCCAGCATGTCGGCGTACAGCTGTTCCGCTTCCTCCCATTCATCGAGGGCGATGTGCAGCTCGGCGCGCAAGCGTGTGAAATCGCCCGCCAGGCGCGGATACTGCAACTCGGCCGCGCGGCAGCTTTTCACCGCTTCGCGCAAGTCGCCTTTGTCGATCAGTTGATAGGTGGGCAGGAAAATACCGCGCCGCTCAATGGCCCGGGTGATGCGTCCGCTCAGCACATCGACGGTGAACGGTTTTAATATGTAGTCGGACGGGGTCAGTTCGGCCGCGCCGATCACCCTGCTGTGGATGGCTTCAGAGGTCAGCATGATGAAGATGGTCCACAGGCCGATCAGCTTGTGATGGCGCAAGTCTTCCAGCAATTGCTGGCCATCCTGGCCGTCCGTGCCGCTACCAAGATCGTATTCGCACAGGATGATGTCGAACGGTTTCTTCATCAGCAAGCGGATCGCCGCGCCCGAATTGACGGCATACTCCACCTTGGTGATGGCCGCCTGACTCAGCATGTTTTGCAGATTGCCGCGCATGCTCGGGTTCGGGTCGACGATCAGGACAGATAAGTCGCTAGCTTCTGGCATGGTTCAATTCTCGTTCATCCGTTTGGTCGTTTGCTGGAGCTTTTCTTGTCTGTATTTGCCTGCAGCATTATTTATTCTTAGCATACTGCAAAGCCCCTCGATACGGCCAGTAAAATGCAGGCAATCTGACGTGCTGCGCGAGGGCAGGCGCGCCCGGCGCCGTCCGACGTTGTATTTAGTGACGCGCGGGCCGCATGCGGCGGTGGCGACACCTGTTTTTACATCCATCCCTGGACTGGCGTGATAGCATTGAAAAAATACAACATTTGTTGCTCGCCGCGTCATGTCGCATGAAGGCATGCGCAAGCTTGCACGGGCGCTTTATCCTACTCTGGTGTCGATAACCGTCATGCGCATACCTGATCTGGCTACCTTGCACCGCTTTGCCGTTGCGCTTGTGCTTGGCGGCAACCGCGCGCAGCAGCTTGCCTATTTTGCAGAAGTGTGCCGGCCCGTCATGGTCTTGCAGATGCTCAGTATCATCGCCTATGGGCTGAGCTGGCTGATGATGCCAGAACCCTATCACCCAAACTTGGCGCACGCCGTACTGGCGTTGCTGGGCATGCTGGCCAGCCTGCTGATGCGTTACCGCTGCACCGGCTTGCTCGCGCTCAATATCACCGGTGTCTGCGCCGTGCTGACCCTGACCTTCGGCCTGCGCACCATGACCGACGCCGTTGGCACTGCCAGCTTCTGGGTCTTGCCCTTGGGCGTATTCCTGACGCTCGTGATCGCCTCCATCTTTAACGGCGGCCTCAGCTATCTGGTCGTGGTGGTGGGCGTGTGGTGGATCGTCGGCCGTGACCTGTGTCCCGTCAATGCAGGCTCGCCCGACCAGTCGTGGGCACCGCTGATGATCGCCGCCAGCGTGCTGTTCGGGCTGGCCCTCAATGGCAGTGCCAGCTTATTGCGATTGCGGAAGTATCAATCCAGACTGGAATTGACGCGCCTCGCTTACCTGGACAGCCTGACGGGCTTGAATAACCGCCGCATGTTCACGCAGTGCGCCCAGCAGATGCATGGCGCATCCGATGGCGCCATGCTGCATTTCCTGATGATCGATATCGACGATTTCAAGGTCATCAACGACCAGCAGGGTCACGATGTGGGCGACGAGGTGCTGGTGCGCACAGCCGCCATCATCGCCGACAAGGCGCAAGGCCATTTGTGCGGCCGTCTGGGTGGTGAGGAGTTCGGCGTCATCTACACGGGCAGCGGCGAGGCCGTGCGCGTCTTTGCCGGCGCCCTGGTCGAGGCCGTCGGCCAGGCTTTCCATGCGACGCAGTTCGTGTCGATCAGCGTGGGCGTGACCGAACTGGACAGAAGCAAGGAGTTGGCCCACAGCTACCGGCTGGCCGATGAAGCGCTGTACCTGGCCAAGCGCCAGGGCAAGAACCGCTATGTGATCGTCTGATGATGGCCTGAGGGTGTTGTTGGCGTGTCAAAAACTGCCGCGTTGTCGGGCAGAAGCGGGGCGCAGCGCCAAGTCGCGGTCATAAGGCAGGGGTAAAACGGGTATAATGCGCGCAAAGGAAATTTGCCGTACGAAAGATATTGTCATACCTACCTTTAACCCGCAGCCACGCTGCATCAACCACCTTCCAATCATGTTGATACTGCCGGGTTCCAATGCCCTGTCCGTTTTCCGTAGCCACCGTCTGTTAAGCCAACTGCAAGCCGTTTCGCCTGCGATCGTTGCCGTACAAGCACGCTACGTCCATTTCATCGATGCCAGTGCGCCTCTCACCGACGACGACAGCACGCGCCTTGGCGCCTTGCTGACGTACGGCGAGCCGGCCCACGCTGACAATACGGAAGGCGTTGCCGAAGAGTTCTTCGTCATCCCCCGTTTCGGCACGATTTCGCCGTGGGCCTCGAAAGCCACCGACATCGCGCACAACTGCGGCATGGCGCACATCAAGCGCGTCGAACGCGGCATCGCTTTCCGCATCAACCTGAAATCGGGCATCCTGGGTAGCGCGATTCTAGCCGGCAAATTGACTGACGCGCAGTTGAACGCCGTGGCCGACCTGCTGCATGACCGCATGACTGAATCCGTGCTGCGCAGCGCCGACCAGGCACAGGACCTGTTCCGCACCCTCGAAGCGCGTGCGCTCGAATCGATCGATTTGCTGGGGCAGGGCAAGCGTGCGCTGGAGACGGCGAACACGGAACTGGGACTGGCGATGTCGGAAGACGAAATCGACTACCTGGACGCCGCCTTCACCAAGGCTGGCCGCAACCCGACGGATGTGGAATTGATGATGTTCGCGCAGGCGAACAGCGAGCATTGCCGCCACAAGATCTTCAACGCCGACTGGACCATCGACGGCGTGGCGCAGCCAAAGTCCTTGTTCGGCATGATCAAGAATACGCATGAACTGCAACCGAAGGGTACCGTCGTCGCCTACAGCGACAATTCTTCGATCATGGAAGGGGCGACTGTCTCGCGCTTTTACCCGCGCGGTGCAAACCATGAATATGCGGCTTCAACCGAACTGACGCACACCCTGATGAAGGTGGAAACGCATAACCACCCGACGGCGATTTCTCCCTTCCCCGGTGCCTCCACGGGCGCGGGTGGCGAGATCCGCGACGAAGGCGCGACGGGCCGCGGCGCCAAGCCCAAGGCTGGCTTGACCGGTTTCACGGTATCGAATCTGTCGCTGCCGAACGCCGTGCGCAGCTGGGAAACGGCCGCTTCCGTGACGGCGCCAATGACATCGCGTCTGGCGGCGGATCAGGCCGATCAAGCGACTCAATACGGCAAGCCGGAGCGCATCGCTTCGCCGCTGCAAATCATGATCGAAGGCCCGCTGGGCGGCGCTGCGTTCTCGAACGAATTCGGTCGTCCCGTATTGGGCGGCTACTTCCGCACGTATGAACAGAACGTCGGCGCAAAAGAAGCGGGCGCCCCTGACGCCGTATTCGGCTACCACAAGCCGATCATGATCGCTGGCGGCATCGGCAATATCTCGGCGCAGCACACGCACAAGAACGACATCCCCGTCGGCAGCTTGCTGGTGCAGCTCGGTGGCCCGGGCATGCGCATCGGCATGGGCGGCAGCGCCGCCTCGTCGATGACCACCGGCAGCAACACCGCCGACCTGGACTTCGATTCCGTCCAGCGCGGCAATCCGGAAATGGAACGCCGCGCCCAGGAAGTCATTAACGCTTGCTGGCAAATGGGCGTCGACAATCCGATCATCTCGATTCACGACGTGGGTGCGGGCGGCTTGTCGAACGCTTTCCCGGAAATTACCAACGACGCCAAGCGCGGCGCGATTTTCGACCTGCGCAAGATCCCGCTGGAAGAATCGGGCATGGCGCCGAAAGAAATCTGGAGCAATGAGTCGCAGGAACGCTATGTGCTGGCCATCGCACCGGAAAGCCTGCCATTGTTCCAGGCCATGTGCGAACGCGAGCGCTGTCTGTTCGCCGCCGTCGGCGTGGCCACCGAAGAACGTCAACTCAAACTGATCGACCCGCAACTGGGCAATGAGCCGGTCGACATGCCGATGGACGTCTTGCTGGGCAAGCCGCCGAAGATGCAGCGCGACGTGGTCCACGTGGCCAACGATTTCCCTGCCATCGACCTGACGGGCATGGACCTGGCCGATGTCGCGCAAAAAGTGCTGCTGCTGCCTGCCGTGGCCGACAAATCCTTCTTGATCACCATTGGCGACCGTAGCGTGGGCGGCATGACCGTGCGCGACCAGATGGTAGGACCATGGCAAGTGCCGGTGGCCGATTGCGCCGTCACCACCATGAGCTTTGAAGGCTATCTGGGCGAAGCAATGGCCATGGGCGAACGCACGCCGCTGGCCGTCATCGACGCCGCCGCCTCGGGCCGCATGGCCGTGGGCGAAGCCGTCACCAACATCGCCGCCGCAGCGATTGCCGACATCTCCGACATCAAGCTGTCCGCCAACTGGATGGCCGCCTGCGGCCAGCCTGGCCAGGACGCAGCGCTGTACGATACGGTGAAAGCTGTCGGCATGGACCTGTGCCCGGCGCTGGGCATCAGCATTCCCGTCGGCAAGGATTCGCTGTCGATGCGCACGACGTGGAAAGACGACAGCACGGGCGCGGCGAAAGCCGTCACGTCGCCAGTGTCGCTGATCGTTTCCTCGTTCGCGCCAGTGACAGACGTGCGCAAGTCGCTCACGCCGCAACTGAAGACGGACCAGGGCGATACGTCCTTGATCTTGATCGACCTCGGTCGCGGCAAGAACCGCATGGGCGCTTCTGCGCTGGCACAAGTCATGGGGCAATTGGGTAACGAGACGCCGGATGTCGACAGCGCGGAAGACTTGAAAGGCTTCTTCGCCGCCATTCAAAAGCTGAACAGCGACGACAAGCTGCTGGCCTACCATGACCGTTCGGACGGCGGCCTGTACGCCACGCTGACGGAAATGGCCTTCGCCGGCCACACGGGCATGTCCGTCAACCTGGACATGCTGACCATGGAAGGCGAGCATTCGAGCGACTGGGGCGACGCCAAGAACTGGGCCGGCCAGGTAGCCGAACGCCGCAACGAACTGACCTTGCGCGCCTTGTTCAGTGAAGAGCTGGGCGCCGTCATCCAGGTGCGCGCGGAAGAAAAATCCTTGGTCATGGACGTGCTGCGCACGTTTAATCTGGGCGCCTGCAGCCATATCATCGGCAAATTGAATGACCGCGACGTGATCGAATTCATGCGCGACGCCAAGCTGATTTACACCCAGCCGCGCGCAGCGCTGCATCGCCTGTGGAGCGAAACGAGCTGGCGCATCGCCCGCCTGCGCGACAATCCGGCCTGCGCGGACGCCGAATACGACCGCCTGCTGGATGTGCAAGATCCGGGCATGTCGCCTGTCGTCACCTTCGACCAGAACGACAACATCGCCGCGCCATTCATCGCCACCGGCGTGCGTCCGCGTGTTGCCATCCTGCGCGAGCAGGGCGTTAATTCGCATATCGAAACGGCCTACGTGATGCACCAGGCAGGCTTCACCGCTGTCGACGTGCACATGAGCGACCTGATTGCGGGCCGCGTCAAACTCGACGACTTCCAGGGCGTCATCGCCGTGGGCGGCTTCTCGTACGGCGACGTGCTGGGCGCGGGCGAAGGCTGGGCGAAAACGATTCTGTTCAACGCCAGCCTGGCGGAACAGTTTGCGCGCTTCTTCAACCGCAAGGACAGCTTCGGCCTGGGTATCTGCAACGGCTGCCAGATGATGAGCAACTTGAAATCGATCATCCCCGGCGCCCACGCCTGGCCTAAATTCACGCGCAACAAGTCGGAGAAATTCGAAGGCCGCTTTGCCATGGTCGAAGTGATGGACTCGCCATCGATCTTCTTCAACGGCATGGCCGGCACCCAAGCCGGCATCGCCATCGCCCACGGCGAAGGCTACGCCGACTTCTCGCAAACGGGCGACATCACCCAAGTCAGCAAAGCCATGCGCTTCGTCGACAACAAGGGCGCCGCTACCGAAGCGTACCCGTACAACCCGAACGGCTCACCGGAAGGCATCACCTCCGTGACCACGCCAGACGGCCGCTTCACGGTACTGATGCCGCACGCAGAGCGCGTGTTCCGATCGGTGCAGCAGTCGTACCACCCTGAAGCATGGGGCGAGGATTCGCCGTGGATGCGCATGTTCAGGAATGCACGGAAGTTTGTGGGGTAATTAGTTAGCTTGCAGGGCAGCGCTGGAGTTCAAGGCGCTGCTGCTGGACTAGGAATGAGAAAGCCGCTGTCGGGAGACAGCGGCTTTTTGTTTTTTGTAATTAAAGTGCTGCGACGAGGGGAGTGGGCATCATCTCCTGGCGTTACAAGCCCTTCGCCATCCCCACAATCACCACCGCCGACTGGCGGTCATGGAGACGGAGACACCCGATTCCTTGGATGAATGGAGCGGTAAGGTCAAAAAAAAGACATATTTTCAATTTGTGAGTATTGGTGAATTTTTGGCAACATTAAACGGTGCAGAATCGGGCATCGTATATTTTGCAAATTCAATAATTCTTCATTGATATCGTCTGATCTATGCTGGCAAGGGCAAGGGCTAGGGCCGCGGCACTGCTGGCAGCAGCAAGATTCTTAACCGAGATTCGTGGGCAGCGCTTGCATGAGGAGCATTGATGATGACGCCATATCCTGATGATGCGCTACATCTGACGTCCGAGTGGTTTATTCTGCCTGGCTGCGAGGCGCAGGTGGAGCAAGCGCTGCCCGTGCTGGTGCAAGCCGTGCTATCGCAGGAACCCGATACGCTGGCTTATCTCGTTCACCGCCCGCGCGCGGCGACCAGCCAGTTTCAATCGCTGCCGCCAGCCAGTCCCCAGTCTCTGCTGTTTTTTGAAATCTATCGCAACGACGCTGCGTTCCTGCGACATCTGAATGGGCCGGTGTTTCAGGCGTTCGTCGCCGAGCACGGTCATCTGTTTATTGCTTCTGAGGGGCGGCCCTTTACTAAGGTGGCGTTTCTCTCGCGGGTGCACGGTTTTGTGCGCAGCACGCCTGCCTAGGCCACATGGCTGCCCGGCTATCGATTTTTTCGTCGTCCTTCAACTGGAGAAAGTCATGCAAAAAATTGCAATGTTGGCCTTATGCGCTGGCATATTTGCCAATGCCAGCGCGCAAACCATTGATCCGTTCGCCAATTCGCAGCTGCCGCCGCCTGCCGGTTATAGCGGCCCCGTGTTTGCCTTGAGCCACGCCTATCCGGCTAGCCAGACCATCCCGGCGATGCCCTGGCGCGCAGCCATCAACAACGGCCAGATCACGACAGCGAATGCGGGCGTCTATGCTGAGGCGCTGAAGGCTGCCATCGGGGCGGATATGCGCGTCATGTTACTCGACTACAAGAACTGGAATGCCGGCCAGCGCGGCTGGTACAACGAGCCGTGGATGGGCGCGACCTCGGTTGCCAAGCAGCGCGTGCGCATGCGAGAACCCCTGCGCGGCATGTATGTGGGCTCCGATGAGCTGGATGCTAATCTGTTCAAGGCGAGCGGCCTGAAACGACCGATCACCACCTATGTCCTGACTTACTACGACAAGACCGCCGCCGTGACGCTCAACAAGGTGTGGGGTGCGACGGCGCAGGAACCCAATCTGACGGCGCAATCGACGCAATTTGCCGAAGGATCGGTGATCATCAAGGCCGCGTTCGTCACGGCCGGGCCGGCGCTCTGGCCCGTCATGCAGGGCACTGTCTCCTGGCCCGCGTATGTGAGCGTCAACGCCACGCTCCCCAAGCCACCTACGGCGCCAATGTTGACCAATACCTATTTGATGCAGTTTGATATCATCGTCAAGGACAGCGTTGCCGCGCCAAAGACAGGCTGGGTCTTCACCACGCTGGTATACGATTCTCGCGTGGCAAAGACCGGCGACATCTGGGACAAGATGGTGGTACTGGGCGCACAATGGGGTAATGATCCGCAGGCCAGTGACCCTGCCATTGTCAAGCCTGTGCTGCAGGAAAACTGGATGAACCCGAATGCGCCCGCTTATGGCAGCGCTACCCTGGGCTGGGGAGGACGCCTTTCCGGCCCGAACGATGGTGCGATAAATAATATCGCCTATCCAGTAGGGAAGAAACCCACCCTCAAATATGCGCGCAACGCACAAAGCTCGTCCTGCATGAGCTGCCACAGTTCCGCGCAATGGAACCTGGCCAGCCATTCCATGCAGTCGTTCTTGCTGCCAATACTGAACTCCGGATCCATCCAGCTGCCCAAACCGCAGAACGGCACCGATTTCATGCTCACGCCGGCGCCCGGTTCGGCGCTATGGATGAAATGGTTTCAAAACCGCAAAGGCGACGTGCCGATGGATGCAGGCAACATCGCCGGCGACTTCGACATGGTGCTGACCTTCAAATCGTTGCCAAACTGGTATGCATCGACCCATACCCCGGGCGTGGCGCATACACTGATGAATTTCGACTTGCAGGGCAAGCGCCTGCCCAGCAAGGAGGGCGAGTAACACCGGGGGCCATGCAGGCGCTGCCTGCACGCCTGCCGGCGCGGCGTGCCTTGGTGCCGTTACCGGCGGCCGGTCAATGCTTGCAATTCAGGCACTCACCCCTATATAGGTCGGAGTGGCAGCGTAGCGCTGCCGCACCTACACCAACCCGGAGATACACCATGAGTTTCGATTCCTTTTTGTCCAAACTGAAGACCAAAGCGAGTGAACTGAAAACGGAAGCCCTGAAGTACAAGAACAAGGATTTCCTAAATGCCGCCATGGCCGGCTCTGCCCTGATCGCCATGGCCGACGGCAACGTCAGTGCGGAAGAGAAGCAGAAGATGGTGAAGTTTATTGAAAGCAATGATGCTCTGTCGGTGTTTACCACCACGGACGTGATCAAGGCTTTCCAGGACTATGTCGGCCAGCTGGAATTCGACAAGGATATCGGCGAAGCCAAGGCCTATCAGGCGCTGGGCAAGATGAAGTCGAATGTCGAGGCGTCGCGCCTGCTGGTGCGCATGATCATCGCCGTCGCGTCGTCGGACGGCAATTTCGATGCCAACGAGCAGCGCGTGGCCAGCAAGATCGCGCGCGAACTGGGTTTGACTCCTGCGGAGTTCGAGCTGCAATAACTGCCAGGCCAGCCGGCCCCGGTTGCCTAGATTAACCCTTGCACCCCCACCGCGGCGTGCCCTCCGACGTAGGGCACGCCATCGTCACTTTGCCCATCCTTTAGCAGATTTCGACCGGCTGGCCGCGGCGAAACGGGTCGCGTAGCGCTGTCTATGGCAAGGTTCTGACATCATGTTGCTCTTGCTGCATTGCTGGCGGCCATGCCAGGTGTGGACGTGCCAGCACGCGCACCGCCTGCGCTTTGGTGTATGAGTGCGATCAGTTCGCCCTGGCGTGCCGTGCCGGTCTTTTCGTAGATATGGTGCAAATGGGTCTTGACAGTGTTGATGGAGACGCCGCCGCCGGCGGCAATGTGTTCGATGGCAGCGCCTTGCGCCAGGGCTTGCGCGACCAGCGATTCGGCTTGCGTCAGCTCGAACAGCTGCTGCAGCGCAGGCGCGGCGATGGCTGGCGCCTGCGGATTGCGCGCCAGCACCAGGGCGCACGGGCGCTGGCCGACCGGGCTTTGCTGCGGCTGGAAGGGCGCCACCGTCAGGCACAGGCCGGGTGCACCCGGGCGCGGCAAACGCAGGGCGCTGGCCACGGGCGCGACGACCCGCTTGCCGCGGCTGGTGCCGATGGCTTGCCGTACGGCTTGCTCCAGTTGCGGCAGCGCGCACCAGCGGGGGCTGCCGCTAGCCGGGCAATGCAGGCTGCGCTCCAGGCTGGGGCCGAATAAGGCCAGCGCGCTGGCATTCGCGTAGAGCACGCCGAGCTGTGCGTCGAGCAGCAGCACCGCCGTGTCGAGCGCGTCGAGCGCCGCGCGCGTGGTGCGTTCCCGCATGCTGCTCAGCGCCAGGCGGGCGCGGATGCGCAGGGCGCGCTGCAGGTGCGGCAGCAGCGCTTGCAATTGCACCTGCAGCAATGTGCTGTCCGCAAACGGCCCCTGCGTGTACTGGCGGTGCACGCCCAGCAGGGCAACTTGCCCGGGCGCCATGGGCAAGATTGCGCCGATGACGTGGTACAGCGCATGCGGGCGGCAAAAGTCGGCATAGAATTCCGTGCGCTCGAAGTCGTGAGGCCGAATGTGATCCGCGCTGCAGTACACTTTGCCCACGCCCAGCCGGTAAGCCAGCTGCGCCCAGATGTCGTGCTGCCAGTAATACGCTTCATACGCGCTGACGGTCTCCTTGCCGAAGCGCCCCACAGGATTGAGCAGCTGCGCGCCGCTGTCGCTTTGCAGGATCAGGCTGGTGTCACTGGCGCCGCCGAACGCCTCGGCCAAATCGCGGCACAGCGGCGGCCACAGCGCGTCATCGAGCGCCGCGTCATACAGGCGGGCGATCAATGCCTCTTGCTGCGCTGTCATCGGCATGCTCATGGCGTGCGCCAGCTTGTGCCACGTCGTCAGCGGCTTGGCGAACCGAGCACGGCGATATGTTCGCCCTGCGTGCTACCGTCCGCCAACTGGCGCGCCGGCACTACCATCACTACCTCGCCACCCACGCTGCCATCGTCGTGATGGTCGATGCGTACTTTCAACTGGCGGTCCAGTGCGACAAAGGAATTGCGGCCCGTGGCGACGATGCGGTGCTCGTCCTGGTTGCCTATGCGCGCATACATGATGGTGCCGGCACGGCGTAGCTGCAGTGTATCGCCATTCGACAGGTCGTAGGCGCCGGCGAATTGCCTGAACTCTTCGTGCAGCATGTAACGGGGCTGTGCCGGCAGGTCGATGCGCAGCGCATGGCCCGGCACTTGCACGGTGCTCCCTTGCGGTATGGTTTGCGCTGTGGCCGGCATGGTGGCGGCGGTGACCAGGCCCAACAGCGTGCTCAGAATAATGGTTTTCATGATGTTGTCCCTCTATGGTTGAGTGCCCCTGACGTGTCGCCCGGTCGGACGGCTTGAGGCAGGAGTCATTCTAGGCAAGGGCACTTTGCGGCGCATCATTCATCCGAATGAGATGGGGATCGATATTTGCAGGGTGCTGGTGTGTGGAATGCCTCCATGCTCTTGCACGCTCTTGCGGCTCCACATCAAGATAGGACAGATTCTTGCGTCAGGCAACGTCAGCCATGGCAGGGTGCTCTCAGCAATATTTCTATTGGTATAAGGCAATCTGCAAACGCGGGCGGGAAATCGCGGCGTGGAATGTAAAACTTTCCGCGCTCGTATTCCATTGCTTTCTAAGCAAAACAAAACCTGTAGCAGAAAAAATCGCAGACATGAATGTGCGCATCCAGTGGTAATCGGTTGGGTCGCCGAGAGCGTGGGCCTAGAGCAGATTGCCGAAAATCGCTCCAAGGGCAGTCAAGACATAGATCCTAAAATCTTTTTCGTTTATTCCTTTGAATAAAAATACGTGAATGGTGACGTCATCGACTGCTTAGGGCTCATCGCTGCCGTTGTCAGGTTCCGCTCCAAAGCGGTCATTTCAGGCCTCCAAGGTTACTCATGAATTGGAATTCGGTAGACGTGCTTGATTGAAGAAGGGCATTTTGCGTTTTACTCGGCAACGGCTTGACGGCATCCATTCCTTAATTGGCTAGACCACTACCTTTGGCTGCGTTAGGGGAATAGGTCAACCCGAACCGTTTGGCATAGTCAGCCAGTGGCTCCAGGCCGATGCTGCGTCTGCGCTCGTCGACATGGGCTTCGTCTTCGATTGGTTGGAGTCGCAGCGGATTAGTGCTCAATTGGCTGCCGTAGCGCTGCAACTTGCCGTCGGCGATACGCACGCGGTCATCGAGCATCGCGAAATGGCTGCCGAGGGCATCACTGCGTTTAACCGCATCGTGCAGCAGCGGCAGGTACTTGCTCTGACTAGCGTGGTCGGCGTGCTGCAGGACCAGGAAAGCGGTCTGTGAAGCGGCGCCGGCAAAACGCAGACCGGGCCAGCCGTAGGCATCGATAATTTCCGCCAGCCGTTTCATGTTGGCGACGTCGATTGCAGTCTGCTGTTTCCACTCGTCCGGGGTCAGGTCGCCGTTTTCTTAGCGTCCGCGGTACAACTGATCGGGGCCAGCCATCGCCTCGATGTCCTGTACGGCTTTCACACGCTCAGCACTAATCGCTTCGGTGCTTAGCACAACTTCTTGTCCAAACAGAACGATTGCTTGCCCGGCCGGCGGCGTGAACCTGCCTTGCACGTTGCCCATGAAGCGCGCTTCCTTCACACCGGTGTCAATACGCTTGGCCATGGCTGATAGCTCGACCTTGGCACCGATCGGAAATATCATCCCGGCAACGGGTTTGCCGTCAGCGTAAAACGAAATCGTGGTCTGTGTCTGCCCACCATCGGCATAGCTTGGCTCAGTTATGCAGGCGAGAGTGGCAAGAAGCAGATATTGCGGCCGCAAGGTCATTTCGATTCTCTCTATAGAAAGCGTGCAGGAAAATTGTGCGACTGCGGCAGATAGTCGACAGGTGATGCATCGCTGATGCGCGAGAATCTGACATAGCGGAGCGTAAAGAATCTCACTGACGCTACTTGAAGGCCGCTTTTGGCTTAAAGCAGAACACGGCAATGACGGATCGCACAATGCGCCTGCTTTGAGAAAGCAGGCGCTTGCTTTGTCGTCTACCTATGCGGCGGCGTCAGTACGCTGGCGATGGCCTTTGGCAAGGTTTCAGGATAGTCGCGGCTGAAGTGCAGGCCACGGCTTTCGCGGCGCGACAGGGCGCTGTTGACGATCATCGAGGCCACGTCGACCAGGTTGCGCAATTCCAATAGATCATGGGTGATGCGGAAGTTGCGGTAGTACTCGTCGATTTCCTCTTTTAAGAGGGCGATGCGATGCTGGGCCCGTTCCAGGCGCTTGGTCGTGCGCACGATGCCCACGTAATTCCACATGAAGCGGCGCAGTTCGTCCCAATTGTGAGAAATTACCACTTCCTCGTCCGCATCCGTGACCCGGCTTTCATCCCAGTCGGGCAGGTACGGCGTGCCCAGCTTTTCCTTGCTTTCGATATCCTGTGCGCAAGCGCGGCCGATGACGATGCATTCCAGCAAGGAATTGCTCGCCAGGCGGTTGGCGCCATGCAAACCCGTGCAGGCCGTCTCGCCCACGGCATACAGACCCGGCAAGTCGGCGCGACCGGACAGGTCCGTGACGACGCCGCCGCAGGTGTAGTGAGCGGCGGGCACGATGGGAATCGGCTGCTTGGTGATGTCGATGCCCAGTTCCAGGCAGCGCGCATAAATTGTCGGGAAGTGTTCGATGAGGAACTCGGCCGGTTTGTGGCTGATGTCCAGGTGCACGTAATCGAGGCCGCGTTTCTTGATCTCGAAGTCGATGGCGCGCGCCACCACGTCGCGCGGTGCCAGCTCGGCCCGCTCATCGTGGGCCAGCATGAAGCGCGTGCCCGCTGCTGCGCCCGCTTCGGGCGGCAGTTTCAGCAAGCCACCTTCGCCACGGATGGCTTCGGTGATCAGGAAAGATTTCGCATACGGGTGGTACAGGCAGGTCGGGTGGAACTGGATGAATTCCATGTTTGAGACGCGACAGCCCGCGCGCCAGGCCATGGCGATGCCGTCGCCGCTGGCCGTGTCGGGATTGGTTGTGTATAAATACACCTTGCCCGCACCGCCCGTGGCCAGCACGGTGTGCTCGGCAGCAAAGGTGTGCACCTTGCCCGTTTGCTCATCTTGCACGTACAGGCCGTGGCAATGCGGTTGCGCATTGCGCTGCGTCGGCTTCATGGCCAGCTTGTCGGAGGTGATCAGGTCGATCGCGCAATGGTGTTCGAACAGACTGATGTTCGGGTGGGAGCGCACCTTTTCTTCCAGCGTCACTTGCACGGCGTGGCCGGTGGCGTCAGCGGCGTGGATGATGCGGCGCTGGCTGTGGCCGCCTTCGCGGGTCAGGTGGAAACCCAGTTCAGCCGTGGCGTCGCGTGTAAACGGCACGCCTTGTTCGATCAGCCATTCGATCGCTTCGCGGCCATGCTCGACGATGTAGCGCGTGGCGCTCTCGTCGCACAGGCCGCCGCCCGCGATCAGGGTGTCTTCGATATGCTGCTGGTGGCTGTCGCCCGAGTCCAGCACGGCCGCGATCCCGCCTTGCGCCCAGTTGCTGGCGCCATCGAGCAGCGCGCGTTTGGAAATGATCGCGACAGTGCGCGTTTCAGCTAAATGCAGTGCAACCGATAAACCTGCCAGGCCACTGCCGACAATCGCTACATCAAATTTCATGACATCTATCTCTTTTGGGGGAAGCATACTATATGCCATTTCCCCACATTCGGTAATGTGTTGAGATAAATTCTGCCAGCGAAAGATGGCGGGGGCTGTAGCTTGTGGCGCATCAATGTCTTCGCGCAACAGTTGGCCATTATGGTAAGACAGCAGCAAGTGGCCCCGTGCGCGGCCTGCTGCTCTTGCCGCAGGAGCAGCCATGATCCGCATCTTCAGCCATTATGTGTCGAAAACAGCGTTCATTTTGCTGTTGCTGGAAATCCTGATCCTGTTGCTGTCGGCCACCCTGACCTCGCTGCTGTGGCTGGCGGACGGCAGGCGGCCACTGCCGGTGGGCGAGGTCTACCTGTCATCGACGATCTTTGCGCTGGTCATCGTGCTGTGCATGAGCGCGCTGGGCATGTACCAGCACCGCTCGCGCGAAGATATCCGCAACACCTTGCTGCGCATCTTGCCATCGTTTGCGCTGGGTTTTGCCGTGCTCAGCGTCTTGATCCGTTTCGTGCCGTCCTTGCATTTCGGACGCGGCAGCGTGCTGATCTTCGGCCTCGGTGCCATCGGCGTGTTGCTGGCGCGCCTGGTGGTGTTCAAATCCTCGCAATCGGCGCTGATGCAAGGCCGGCTGATACTGGTCGGTGGCGGCGCGCTGGCGCGCGAATGCATGGACTTGGCCACCAGCAAGATCGGTTTCCACCAATTTACAGTGGTCGGCTGCATCGATGTAGCGGGCGAGCAATGCTGCGTGCCGGTCTCGGCCTTGTTGCCGGCTGAACCCTCGCTGCTGGCCATGGCCCAGCGCCATGCCGCGCATGAGATCGTCGTGTCTGTCAGCGACCGGCGCAATGGCGCGTTTCCTGCCAGGCAACTGCTGGAATGCGCGCTGGGCGGCGTCAAGGTGATCGACGCGGCCACGTTTTTCGAGCGCGAAGCGTGCCAGATTCGCATCGATTCATTGCAACCGAGCTATCTGATCTATGGCGGCGGCTTCGACCAGAGTTTTCTTCGCGCCGCCTCGAAGCGGCTGTTCGACCTCGCGGCCAGCAGCGTCATCTGCCTGGCGGCGCTGCCGGTGATGCTGCTGACGGCGATCTGCATCCGCCTGGAAGACGGTGGCCCGGTGTTTTATCAGCAGGAGCGGGTAGGGCGCGACGGCTTGCCCTTCAAGGTGCTGAAATTTCGCAGCATGCGCTGCGATGCCGAGCATGACGGCAAGCCCATCTGGGCGCTGGCCAACGATGCGCGCGTCACGCGTGTGGGTAATCTGATCCGCAAGCTGCGCATCGATGAGCTGCCGCAGATGCTCAATGTGTTTCGCGGCGAGATGAGTTTTGTCGGGCCACGTCCCGAGCGCGCTTACTTTGTCGAACAATTGAAGCAGCAAGTGCCGTACTACAACATCCGTCACAGTATCAAGCCAGGCATTACGGGACTGGCGCAGGTGCGCTATCAGTATGGCGCCTCCGTCGACGATGCCGTAAAGAAGCTGCAATACGATTTGTATTATGTGAAAAATAATAGCCTGTTTCTCGATTTGCTGATCCTGCTCGACACGGTGCAGGTGGTGCTGTTTGGCAAGGGTAGCCGATGATGCGGGCGCAATCGGACTGGCTGGCGGCAACTGATGCTGCGGCGCTCAGCCATGGCCTGGCGTCGCTGGCCTTCTTCGTGCTGGCATTGCTATTGATCAGCAACTGGCGCGCGCGACAAAACGCGCGCGCCTTGCTGGCGGCTTGCCTGGCGACGGGCGGCTGGGCCACGGGCACGGTGGTGCTGGTGCTGCTGGGACAGCGCATCGCGCTGGCCGGCGATGCGCTGGAACTGTTGCGTACCCTGGCCTGGCTGGTGTTTTTGCTGCTGCTGATCGAACCGTCGCGGCCCCGCTTGCGCCTGGTGCTGGTGGGCATCACCGTGACGACGCTCGCGCCCTGGTTGTGCTCCATGGCCTCAGCCTGGCTGGCGCTGCCTTTGCCAGCGCGCATTATCGCCAGTGCCTGCCGTTTGCTGCTGGCCGTGCTGGGCATGCTGCTGGTGGAACAGTGGTATCGCAATACGCCGCCCTTGAATCGCTGGGGCATCAAGTTCGCCTGCCTGGGCGTGGGCGGCCTGTTTGCCTACGACTTTTACCTGTACAGCGACGCCTTGCTGTTTCGCGCCATCAACGACGACATCTGGGCCGCGCGCGGCATCGTCGACGCCCTGTGCGCGCCCTTGTTGGCCGTCTCGGCGGCGCGCAATCCGGGCTGGGCGCTGGGCCTGTCCGTCTCGCGCCAGATGATGTATCGCTCGGCCGCCTTGCTGGGCTCGGCGATCTATTTGCTGGCCATGGCGGCCAGCGCCTATTATTTACGCTATTTCGGCGGCACCTGGGGCGCCTTGATGCAGATGGCCTACCTGGGTGGCGCGGCCCTGTTGCTGGCCGGCGCGCTGTTTTCCGGTAGCCTGCGCGCCAAGCTCAAGGTCACGATCAATAAACATTTTTACAAGGCCATCTTCGATTACCGCGAAGAATGGCTGCGTTTTACGCGTGCCTTGTCCGCAGATGGCCCGGCGTTGGGCGAACGCGCGATACAGGCCATGGCGCAGTTGGTGGAAAGCCGCGCCGGCGCGTTGTGGATCTTGCGCGAACAGGGGCAGTTTGTCGCGGCCGCCAACTGGAACTGGCCGCCCAGCACGTGGAGCGAAGCCGCGTCCGGCAGCCTATGCCAGTTCCTGGCAGCAAAATTATGGGTGATCGACGTGCCCGATTGCCAGCAAAATCCCGGCCATTACGGCGGCTTGGTCTTGCCGCCGGCGCTGCTGGCGCTGCCCGACGTGTGGCTGCTGGTGCCCTTGATGCTGCATGGCCAGCTATTCGCCTTTGTCGCGCTGGCGCGGCCGCGCACGCGCATAGGCTTGAACTGGGAAATTCGCGACGTGCTGAAAATTGCCGGCAGCCAGGCCGCCAGCTACCTCGCGCACCGCGAATCGCTTGACACTTTGTCGGTGGCGCGCCAGTTCGATTCGTTCAACCGCCTGTCCACCTTCATCGTGCATGACTTGAAGAATCTGGTGTCCCAGCTGTCCTTATTATTAAGCAATGCCGAAAAGCACCGCGCCAATCCTGCTTTCCAGCAAGATATGTTGGGCACGCTCGACCATTCCGTGCAGAAAATGAGGACCTTGCTGCAAAAACTGGCGCGCGGCGAGGCGCCGGAAGCGCCGGCGCCGCTGCAGCTCGATAGCTTGCTGCGTCAGGCCGTGGCCGCCAAAGCCAGCCTGGCGCCAGCACCACGGTTGGAAATCGTCGATGGCGAGCTGACGGTGCTGGCTAACCGAGCTCGGCTGGAGCGGGTGCTCGGTCATCTGATCCAGAACGCCATCGAGGCCACGGCCAGCGATGGCAAGGTGGCCGTCCGGCTGCGCCGCGAGCAGCACACGGCCGTGGTCGAGCTTGACGATACGGGGCAAGGCATGAGCGAGCAATTCATCCGCGAACGTCTATTTAAACCGTTTGACAGCACCAAGACGGCCGGCATGGGCATCGGCGTGTTCGAAAGCCGCGAATACTTGCGCGAAGTGGGCGGCAGCCTGGAAGTGCGCAGCGCCCCCGACATCGGTACGACATTTCGCGTGATCCTGCCGCTGCATGCGGCCTAGCAAAGGAGTGCCATGGGCAAGCAAAAACTGCTGGTCATCGAAGACGATCCGGGCTTGCAAAGGCAGTTGCACTGGAGTTTTGACGGCTATGAAGTCTTGCTGGCGGGCGAGCGCGAGGCGGCGCTGGCGCTGGTGCGGCGCCACCAGCCGGCCGTGGTGACGATGGACCTGGGCTTGCCGCCCGATCCGGACGGCGCCACGGAAGGGCTGGCCACCCTGCAGCACATCCTCGCGATGGCGCCGGACACGAAAGTCATCATCCTGTCGGGTAACCAGGAGCGCGCGCATGCGTTGAAGGCCATCGCACTGGGCGCCTACGATTTCCACCAGAAACCGTTCGACGCCGACATGCTGGGCCTGGTCATCGCGCGCGCGTTCTACCTGCACGCGATGCAGCAGGAAAACCGCCGCATGCTGCAGACGCAGGCGGACTCGCCGCTGGCCGGCATCGTCAGCCGCGACCCCGGCATGCTGAAACTGTGCCGCAATGTGGAAAAAGTCGCACCCTCGTCGGCCAGTGTGATGCTGCTGGGCGACTCGGGCAGCGGCAAGGAACTGATTGCGCGCGGCTTGCATGCGCTGTCGAGCCGCCACGCCCAGCGCTTCGTGGCCATCAATTGTGCGGCGATTCCTGACAACCTGTTGGAAAGCGAGTTGTTCGGCTATGAGCGGGGAGCATTTACGGGCGCGGCGCGGCAAACCCTGGGCAAAATCGAGTTGGCCCACGGCGGCACCTTTTTTCTTGACGAGGTGGGCGACATGCCGATGGCCTTGCAGGCGAAATTGCTGCGCTTTTTGCAGGAAAGAGTCATCGAAAGGGTGGGCGGACGCGCCGAGATCGCCGTTGACGTGCGCATCGTCTGCGCCACGCACCAGGATTTGAACATGCTGGCGCAGCAGGGACGCTTCCGCGAAGACCTGTTTTACCGCCTCGGCGAAATTATCTTGCGCATTCCACCCTTGCGCGAGCGTGCCGGCGATGCCGCCTTGCTGGCCCAGCATTTCAAGAATAAGTTTTGTGCCAGCGAAGGCAGGAGCAGCCTGCATTTCAGCGCCGAGGCGCTGCAGTTGATCGAAAGCCATGGCTGGCCCGGCAATGTACGCGAGGTGGAAAACTGCATCAAGCGTGCCGTCATCATGAGCGATGGCCCGCAAATCGCGGCCGCCGACCTGGACTTGCCCGCCAGCGCCCAGGCGGCACCGCAAGAGGAACCGCTGGACCTGCGCCAGGCCCGCGAAGGGGCCGAATACAGGGTGATGGTGCGCGCGCTGGCGCGGGCCGATGGCAATATCGCCCGCGCCGCCGAGTTGCTCGGCGTGAGCCGGCCCACGCTGTACGACTTGATGGGCCACCACGGCATCAAGTAGGCAGGTAAATAAGTGAGTGTATTAAAAATCAATATTGTGTATGGCGGCGTACCTACTCAAGGCGGCAGCCGATGCCAATGCGCGTGTTCAGCAAGCGGCCATATGGCCCGCAACGCAAGTGCGGTAAGCAGATGGCATTGTGAATGTTCGTCGCCTTGTTGCTGAGCGCTTTCGTCGCGCGCCTGGTAGCCACGTTCGGCGGCGGCCAGCGCTACCATAGGCACGTGCTGCGCCACGTCATCATCTGCCCCCCCCAGCAGATAAAGCCAGCAGATAAAGCCAGCAAAGTGGCATGTGTTTCATCCTCTTGCTGTTGCTCAGCTCGCCCAGCTTGACTGCCAAAGGTCATTGAGAAGCCGATTGTTGCCGTACCGCAACAGATGGTATTAATGTTTCTACTTTGAATCACGATTGACCTGAGTAGATATCTAGTCTTGGTATATGCTTCATTGGTGTTTTGCAATTCAGTAACTATTTCTCATCTAAGGTGAATGCAAGGCTTAGTGATGCCACATTGAGGTTGATCGGTTCTTGGGCACAGCATTGCGAAAGCAAGCAAAAAGTAACACGCTGTTGTCAATCGAACCGCCCCAAGCGCCAAGCCTAAACCCTGCTTGACGCGACCGGTTGCTCTGCCGCAATGGCAGGACCGGGCAATCAGCCCCAGTGGACACAAAGCTTGTCTTGCTGTTGGCGACCCCAGCTTCTCCGACCAAAAGTAGGCCACAAAATGGCTGCTGTGCCGGAGGTTCACACTTGTGAATTTCCTTCAAACTAGAACGTAAAAGAGTTGCGCGGTGATGCTAGCGGGCCTGGCATTGCTATTGTCGGTATGCCCTAAATCCGTCTGGGGGAAAGAGGTTCTACGGCCTCAGTCTGTTGTTGCAATAGTCATCTTGTTCGTCGTGTATAAGCAACCTCAAGGAATTACCCCATGGCCATCGTCAAGAAATTCACCAGCATGATTCCCGTCGCGTCCGAACGCGACAGCGGCAAGTCGGGTGCCTCATCGGCGCGCGATGCAGAAGTCCAACGCAAACGGGCGCGTACTCTCGGCAAGCAGCAACAGGCGGCCGAGCGTATCGCCGCCGCCACCGGGCAGTTGTCGTCCGGCATCAACGAGGCTGCCTCTGCCGCCGAGCAGTTAAAGCGCGCTGCCGACCAGATCGCCACCGGCGCCGAACAGGCCTCGGGTGCGGCGCAGGAATCGATGACTGCTTTCAACCAAGTCATCGGTGCTATCGCACTCCAGTTGCGCAATGCAGATATAAGCCAGACCAAGGCCGAGGTCTCCCAGTTGCTCGTGGCCAAGACCTCTGCGGATGTTGCCACGCTGATCACCAACGTCACAGTGGCCGGGGAGCGCCAGATTGCCTCCGTGGCGATGGTGGTGGAGCTGGAAAAGCAGGCCGCCAACATCGGCGACATCGTCAAGGCGGTGGCGCGCATTGCCGACCAGACCAATCTGCTGGCCCTGAACGCGGCTATCGAGGCCGCCCGTGCCGGCAAGCATGGCAAAGGCTTTGCCGTGGTCGCTGACGAAGTGCGGACCCTGGCTGAAACCTCGGAAATGAGCGCCAAGCAGATTCAGGACTTGGTGGGCCAGATCCAGCTCGATGTCAAGGCGATCGCCGATGGCATCAACTCTTCAGCCAAGGCGATCGAAGGCGAAGTCGAAAAAGGCAAGGTGATCACCTTACAGCTTGAGGCTATCCGTACCGACGTGATCGAAGTGGTGCGTGGCATCACTGAAATTGCCACCGGCGCCAAGCAATCGGACGCCGCCGCCCAGCAAGCCTTGAAGGGTTCGGTGGAAATCGCCGCCGCAGCCCTGGAGCAATCGGCCGCTGCCGAGGAAACTGCCAAGACCGTCCAGCAGCAATCCCAGGCGCTGGCCGAGTCCGAGCATGCGACCCAAGCCATGGCGGAACTGGCCGAAGACTTGAAACATTCCACCGATGTGGCCAAGAGTGCCGAGGAGGTTGCCTCTTCCGCAGAAGAGCTCTCCTCCGCAGTGCAGGAGATCAATAGCGCGAGCGCCCAGATCATGGCCGCGATCGAGCAGATCCGAAAAGGCGCGCAAACCTCGGCCGCTGCATGCGAACAGTCCGCCGCTGCGGTCACTCAGATCGAACGCGATGTCGAGCTGGCGCAGCAGCGCGCCACCGATGGCGGCGAAAAGGTCAAGAACGTGTTGATAACCCTTGCCGTCAACAAGACCTCGGTCGATGAGTTGATTAACGGTATTACCGCCTCGGTCATGGGCACGCAGGACAGCATCAAGCTGGTCAAAGCCTTGGAGCAGGTATCGCGCCGCATCAACAAGATTGTCGAAGCGATCACCACCGTATCGATCCAGACCAATATGCTCGCAGTGAACGGCTCGATCGAAGCGGCGCGCGCCGGCGAATTCGGCAAGGGCTTCGTGGTAGTCTCGACCGATATCCGCAACCTTGCCCGCGATTCGGCAGAAAACGCAGACCGCATCAAGGATCTGGTCAAGGCGGTACAGGATCAGATCGCCGCCGTGAGCGCCGATCTCGATGACATCGTCAAGTCCGCGCTGCGCGAAGTGGAAGGGGCCAAAGCCTCGACCGCGAACCTGGTTCAGATCGAAGCGGACATCCTCGTCGTCGATCAGGGGACGCGCGAAATTCTCTCTGCCTCCCTGAAAATTGCTGCGGCCATCGGCCAGGCGAAGTGCGGTATCGAGCAGATTTCCACCGCGTCCCAGCAAGCCGAGAAAGCAGCCACCGAAGCGGCCAGCGCCGCAACCCAGCAGTCGAAGGGCGCCGAAGAGTTGGCCGCCGCCATCGAGGAGATTTCCTCGCTTGCCGATGAACTGCAAAGTGCAGCGTAAAGGGGCGCCATCATGACAACCGAAGCGCTTGAAGAGCGGGTGCCACAGACGCACGCCGGGGATGATGTCCTCGAAGACATGGTTTCCGAGACAAGGCAGTTTGTCACCTTCATCACTGGCGGAGAAGTGTTTGCCGTGGACATGGCACCGGTACAGGAAATCATCCGCCTGCCCGAGGTAGTACGGGTGCCGCTGGCGCCGGCCTCGCTCGATGGCCTGGCCAACCTGCGCGGCAAGGTATTGCCCATCATTTCGCTGCGCCGCATGTTTGGTTTTCCGGAAAAGGCACCTGACGACACCACCCGCGCGGTGGTGATCGATGTCGGTCAGTCGCTCGGATTCGTGGTTGACCGGGTGGCCAGCGTGGTCGGGGTCGACCCCGGCCAGATCGAGAATGTCGGAGCGATCCGGAGCACGGTCGATACCGACCTCATTTCCGGACTCATCAAAGGTGTCGGCGGCCACGCCATCATCATGGTGCTCGATTTTGAGAAGCTCATCGCGCGCGAGTTCGCGCACATCGCCGGCATCGCCAAAGGCAGTGCCATGGCAGCTGGCTTGACCGCCGGCAGCACCGATGATGCTAAAGAAGCGGTGGCGAGCGATGAGTTACAGCTGGTGAGCTTTCACGTGGCTGGGCAGGAGTACGCGATCGCCATCGCCGACGTGCAAGAGATCGTCCAGGTGCCGGACACGATCGTCCATGTACCGCACTCGCAGTCGCACGTCATCGGCGTGATGACGCTGCGTAGCCGTTTGTTGCCGTTGGTCAGCCTGCGCCGTATGTTCGGCCTGCCCGACCTGCCGTTGGACGAAAAAAACCGCATCGTCGTGCTGGCGCTGGGCGGCAAGTCGGTCGGTGTGGCGGTCGATGGCGTCAGCGAAGTACTGCGCGTGGCCAAGAGCTGCGTTGACGTCATGCCCGCCTTGCTCGCCAGGGACGGTGACCTCGCCGACATTTCCGATATCTGCCGGCTGGACGACGGCAAGCGGCTGGTCTCCATCATCACCGTGCGCAACCTGTTCGACCATTCCGCCATCAAGGAGGCATTGACTACTGTGAACGATAGTGATCACAACACCGGCGCTGACGCTGCCGACCTGGATGAGCATCTGGACGACGATGAACAGGTGGTGGTGTTTCGTCTAAATAAGGAAGAGTTCGGCGTACCCATCAACAGCGTGCAGGAGATCGTGCGCGTGCCGGAAGAACTGATCCATGTACCGCGAGCGCCGGCGTTCGTCGAAGGTGTCATCAACCTGCGTGGCAGCGTGTTGCCGGTGATCGACCTGCGCATGCGTTTGGGGTTGCCGCGGGTGGAACGCACCGACAACCAGCGCATCATGGTGTTTCTGATTGCCGACGTGCGTACCGGTTTCATTGTCGACCAGGTGGCCGAGGTGTTGAAGATCTCCAAGTCGCTGATCGAGCCGTCGCCGCAACTGTCGAGCGGGCAAGGGCGGCTGCTGTCGCGCATTGCCAACATGGAGCAGCAAAAGCGCATGGTGCAGTTGCTTGAGCCGGCCTATCTTGTGGAGGGCGAGGACTTGACCACGCTCGCGGCAGTGGGGCGGTGAGGCGATGATTAAGCTTCTCATCGTCGACGATTCTGCGCTGATGCGGCGCCAGCTGACGCAAATCTTCGCGACAACTGGCGGATTCGAGATCAAGCAAGCGAGGAACGGCCGCGAGGCAGTCGAGCAAAATCGCGCATTTCAGCCGGACGTGATCACACTCGACATCAACATGCCGGAAATGGATGGCCTCACAGCCCTTTCTCTCATCATGGTCGAGCGCCCGGTGGCGGTGGTCATGGTCTCATCGCTGACAGAAAAAGGGGCGCTTGCCACATTCGAGGCGCTCAACCTGGGGGCGGTCGATTACATCGTCAAACCGGACGGTAGCATCTCGCTGTCGATCGACAAGATTACCGAAGAGCTGGTAGGCAAGGTGCGCGCCGCCGCGCGCGCGCGCTTCAAGGGCCAAAGATCGGCTGTCAAAGCGCTGGCCGAGTCGCTGCGCGAGCAGCGCGAACAAATCGCGGCGCGCCCCGTCACTGCGGGCCGCAGTATGGCAGCGGAAGGCCTGGTACTGGTCGGCGTGTCGACCGGCGGACCGAGCACCTTGGAACTGATCTTGCCGCAATTCCCGGCCGACTTCCCATGGCCGGTGCTGGTGGCGCAGCACATGCCGGCCGCATTTACCAAGTCTTTTGCCGAAAGACTCGACAAGCTGTGCGCGCTGCGGGTGGTCGAGACCGCCTCGCCGATGCCGGTCGAGCCGGGCACCATCTATATCGCCAAGGGCGGCGCCGACATGGTGGTGGCGCTGCGGGCCGGCAAGCTCACCGTGCTGCCCAAGCCGGAAAATGCGCAGCACCTATGGCATCCCTCGGTCGAGCTGCTGGGCCGCTCGGTGCTGGAGCACTGCGACCCGGCACGGGTAACGGCGGTGATGCTCACAGGCATGGGAAACGATGGCGCCGATGCGTTTGCCCAGATCAAGCAACGCGGCGGGCGCACTATCGCTGAATCGGAAGCGTCCTGCGTGGTGTTCGGCATGCCCCGGGAATTGATCGAAAAGCGCGGCGCCAGCCTGGTTCTGGCGGCGGAAAAAATAGCCACCCAGCTCAATGCTTGGGCCGGGCGTTAAAGGAGAACGGGAATGGCATTCATCAAGACGCAGCTTACCGAAACCGTAGCGCGCGAAGATCGCCGGCATCTGCGCGCATGCCCTGACCTGATTGCGGCCCTGGACGATGCTGACGCCAGCGCCCGGCGCTGGGCCGCGCGCGATCTGCTTGAGTGCAAGGGGGCCGCCGCCGCGCTGGTGGGGCGCCTCAAGCGCGAGAGCGACCTGGCGGTACGCGAAGTGATCCTCACCACCTTGACCCGTCTGGGCGACGCAACGGCAGTCGCCGGACTGATTGATTGCCTGCGCAGTGAGGACGCGGCCCTGCGCAACGAGGCGATCGAGGCAATGCAACAGATGCCCGATGCAGTGGCGCCGATCATGCAGGTCCTGCTGATCGACGCTGACCCGGATGTGCGCATCTTCGCCGTCAATATCCTTGAATCGCTGTGCCACCCCGATGTCGAGTCGTGGCTGATCGCGGTCATCGACACGGAGCCGCACGTGAATGTCTGCGCCGCCGCACTGGACCTGCTCAGCGAGGTCGGCAGCGGCGCGATGGTGGCGGCGCTGGTCAGGCTCAAGGGCCGCTTTGCCGATGAACCATACATCCAGTTCGCCGCGGACCTGGCGCTCGGCCGTAACAAGGAAGACTGATACGCCATGACAAAGATCGCCATCACTGATGATGATTTCCAAAAATTTCGCGAGTATTTCTATCGCAAGACAGGGATCAACTTCGAGACGACCAAGCGCTATTTCGTCGATAAGCGTTTGGTCGAGCGGGTCGAGGCTACCGGTAGTGACAGCTTCCGCAGTTACTTCAGCATGCTGCGCTTCCAAGTATCGGGCGCCGAGCTGCAACAGCTGACCAACCTGATGACGGTCAACGAAACCTATTTTTTGCGCGAAGAGTACCAGTTCAAGTGCCTGGTCGATTCCGTGCTGCCCGAGATCGTCCAGAGCAAGAGCGACAAGAGCCCGATCCGCATCTGGTGCATTCCCTCGTCCTCCGGTGAAGAAGCGTACACCGTAGCGATGTACTTGATGGAGCGCTGGCCGGGCCTGGTCAGGTGGGATGTGGAGATCATCTCGTCCGACATCGATACCGGCATCTTGCACAAGGCGCGCGTGGGGCGCTATTCGACACGTTCGGTGCAACACGTGCCAGCGCCATGGCTGACGAAATATTTCACCCGCATGGGCGATGACTATCAAATATGCGAGGACTTGCGGCAAGCGGTGGAATTTACCCGCGTCAACCTGGCCGAGCCTGGCGATACCCGGCCCTACCGCAATTTCGACGTGATCTTTTGTCGCAACCTGCTGATCTATTTCGACGACGTGTCGCGCAAGGCGGCCGCAGAAACCTTCTATGACGCCCTCAAGCCGGGCGGCTATATCTGCCTGGGCCATTCGGAATCGATGAGCCGCATCTCCTCGCTGTACAAGATTCGTAAATTCCCTGAAGCCATTATTTATCAAAAACCCCTGGAGGGCTGATGAAACGCATCCTGATCGTCGATGATGCCGCGACCGTGCGCATGTATTACAGCAGCATCCTCGGCGCCGCCGGCTACCTCGTTGAAGAGGCGATGAACGGCATCGAGGCGCTTGAAAAAGCGTTGCAGGCCCCGTTCGACCTGTATATCGTCGATATCAATATGCCCAAGCTCGACGGCTACGGTTTCTTGCGCCAGTTGCGCGCCGAGGATATATTCCAGGCGCCGGCCATCATGGTCTCGACCGAGGCGGCCATGAATGACCAGAGCGAGGCCTACCGGGCGGGAGCGAACTGCTACCTCGTCAAGCCGGCCAAGCCAGCACAACTGCTGACTCACGTGCGCCTGCTGCTCGGCGAGGTGCGGCCATGAACCCGCTGCTCACGCAATTTCTTGCCGAGGCGCGCGATTTTCTGCAAGGCATAGGCGAAAAGCTGATGCAACTGGAACAGGCGCCCGATGACGCCGATCTGATGATAGAGCTGTTCCGCTTGGTCCATACTTTGAAGGGTAACAGCGGCCTGTTTGATTTCCCCGATATGACGCGTGTGCTGCATGCCAGTGAGGACTTGATGGATGCCTTCAGGAACGGCCGTATCGCTTACTCGCAGCAATTGGCCGATCAACTGCTCGATGCCATGGATTTTGTCGACATCCTGTGCGATGAGATCGAATCGGCGGGGCGTATCGATGCCGCGCGCGCAGCCGATTCGGCCAAGCTGGCGAGGGCGCTGCGGGCGCTGATCGCGCTGCAGGAGGCCTGCGTCGACGCTGCGCACGGCGCGCCGGCGGCGCACGAGGCAGCGTCGCCAAGCCTGACGCCGGATCAGTTGCCGCTGGCCGAGGTAGCCGAAGCGGTGCGCCTGAATGCCTATGCGCGCGTCATGGACGGCCAGGCGGTGCATTGGATCACCTACCGGCCGCTGGAGGCATGCTTCTTCCAGGGCGACGATCCCTTTTTTACCGCGCGTCAGACGCCTGACATCCTATGGTGCCGCATCGTCGCGCGCGAAGCCTGGCTGCCGCTGGCCGAGCTCGATGCCTACCGCTGCGTGCTGGAGTTCGAGCTGTTGACGTGCGCTTCGCACGATGCGTTGACCGAACACTACCGATACGTGCCGGAGCAAGTGAACATCGTTGCGCTCGATGCCCGCTGCGTCGTCATCCCCCAGGGCAATCCTAGCGGCGGGCCGGTGTATGACGATTTTGTCGCCGATGCCTTGCATTATCTGGACGCTGGCGAGCTTGCCGCGCTCAAGCAGGCCACGCTGACCATGCTGCACTTGAGCACCCCCGATTTGTGGCTCTCGTCGGCCTTGCGCTGGCTATTGCAGCTGATCGACAGCGCGCCGGACGACCAAGCGGCATTGCGCAGCCTCATCGAGTCGCTGCTGACCTTGACGGCGCCGCAGTGGAACGCCGTCAAGCCGCCGCAGCCGGCGCACGATGCGGACACCGGCACGCTGTCCGTTGTGGCGCTTCCGCTCCCACGGCTCTGTGAAGAAGATGGCGGCGCGCTTGAGGCCATCTTTGCGGCGCAGCGTCAAATCCTGATGTCGGACGACCATCCGGCCTGGCACGCGGGGCGCCTCAAGGCAGTTGGCGCAGTGCTGGTCAATTGCTGCAAGGCCACTGATGATCGGCTGGCACAGGAGCAGGTCACAGCAGCGCTGCAGCTCGCGCTGGCGACAAGCAGTAGCGCGCCATTGCTGGCATGGCTGGACGGGCGCGCGAACGGGCCAGCGCCAGACTCGGGTGACGAGGCGCCGCTGGCCTTGTCGTCAGAAGCCCCGCTGGTAGCGGCCGATGAGGGGGGTAAATTAAGCCGCCGTGCCGACGACGCCAATCTCAGCACCAAGAGCCTGAAGGTCGACCAGGCCAAGATCGACCTGCTGATGAACCTGATCGGTGAAATGGTGGTGTCCAAAAATGCGCTGCCCTATCTTGCTCAGCGGGCCGAAGAGCAGTTCGGCGTGCGCGAACTGGCGCGCGAGATCAAGGCGCAATACGCTGTCATCAACCGTATCGCCGAGGAAATGCAGAGCGCCATCATGCAGGTGCGCATGATGCCGGTCTCCTTCGTGTTCCAGCGTTTCCCGCGCCTGGTGCGCGATATTTCACGCAAGCTGGGTAAAGAAGTACAACTGGTGCTGGAGGGCGAGGAGACCGAAGCGGACAAGAATATCATCGAGTCGCTGGCAGACCCGTTGGTCCATATCGTGCGCAATAGTCTTGACCACGGTCTTGAAACGCCGGCTCTGCGGCGCGCTGCGGGCAAGCCTGTCCAGGGCAGCCTCACGATCCGCGCCATACAACAAGGCGACCAGGTGCTGATCGAGATTATCGACGACGGCAAGGGCATCGATCCTGAAGTGATCAAGCGCAAGGCCTATGAAAAAGGCATTATCGATGAGGCCACGCTAGAACGCATCAGCGACCGGGATGCGCTGAGCCTAGTGTTTGCCGCCGGTTTTTCCACCGCCGAAGTCGTCTCTGATCTATCCGGACGGGGCGTGGGCATGGATGCGGTGCGCACCGCTGTGGAGAAGGTGAACGGTAGCATCGTACTGGAAAGCGAGGTGGGCAAGGGCACCCGCATTTGCATCTCGCTGCCGCTGTCGATGGCGGTGACCCAGGTCATGATCGTCGAATCGGACCGGCAGCTTTTTGGCGTCCCCATGGAGCATGTGGTGGAAACCGTGCGCATCCCTTCGAGCGACATATACACGATCAAGCGCAGTCAGAGCATCGTGCTGCGGGGAAAAATCATCGCGCTGAAAGCGCTCAACGCCTTGCTCGGCCTTCCCGCCGCGCCGCACGCCAATGCCTACGATGAGATGGCGGTGCTGGTGACGCGGGTGGGTGGCGAGTCGGTCGGCCTGATCGTTGACGACTTCCGCAAGACCGTGGACGTGATCCAGAAGCCGCTCACCGGGGTGCTGGCGGGCTTGTCGGTTTATTCAGGCTCGGCCCTCATGGGTGACGGCTCGGTGCTCATGATGCTCAATGTAAGGGAGATTATCTGATGCCTATCGAATACAAGAAAAATCAGGCGCTGTTTCGCGACATGGCTAGCGTGGACGAAGCTGAGGGTTTGCTTGAATGGCTGCAGGGCAAGCCCCGCGCCCGGGTCTATCTAGGCGCCTGCACCCACCTGCACCCGGCCAACCTGCAAGTGCTGATGGCGGCGCGCTGCCGCATCGCCACTTGGCCGCTCGACACGCAACTGCGCGTTTGGCTCGAAGCTGCTTTGAAATTTGATTAAGAAAGAACTGCCATGTCTAAAACTATCTTGCTTGTCGACGACTCGACCACGATGCTGATGAGCGTCAAGGCCACCCTGGAAATGAGCGGTTTTAGAGTCGAAACTGCCGCCGACGGCATGCAGGCAATGACCAAGCTGAAAGCAGGGGTCAAGCCTGATCTGATCATTACCGACATCAATATGCCCAATATGGGCGGGCTTGAACTGATCAAACATGTCAGGGCACTGCCCGGTTTTCGTTTTACGCCGATCTTGACGCTGACGACGGAAAGCCAGGCATCCAAGCGCGACGAAGGCAAGAAGCTGGGCGCTACCGGCTGGCTGGTGAAACCGATTGCAGGTCACGATTTGGTCAAGGTCATCAAACAAGTGGTGCCCGGAGCGTGATGATGAGATTCGGCCACGTACGATCCCTGCGCGATCTGTACACCTGCCTGGCAGGAATCGGGCTGACGCTGTTCGCGTTCGGCCTCACCCTGTGGTTCAATTCGGCCTTTGTGGCCTTGTTCAGCCATGCGCCAGCCGTGTTGAGATGGACGACATCGTTCGGCGTGAGCTTGCTCGTGTTGATGATGGTCTGCATATGCGCACTGGTGACCAGCAAGGTAAGAGGCGCCCGCATCGCGCAGGAAAATATCGACCAACTGCAGGCGCTGCTGGCCTCGGTACCCGATTTGACCGCCATCTTGCAGGCGCACCTTGGCGTAACCAACAGTACCACCGAAGCGGCTGCACTGGCGATCCTGCTCGGGCTCACCGAGGTGGAAGCGGAAGCGGCGCGGCTGCTGGTTATCCAGGATGCCGGCAAGCTGCGGGCGGCGTCGCTGTATGGCGAGGCCAGGGGCTTGATCGACGAGAGCACGCAGCACATCAAGGACATGGAAATTCACCGTGGCCAGCGCGTGCAACGTGTCGAGGAGGAGGGGGCCGCCATCAAGTGCATCGTTGCACAAGTTGCGGAACTGAAAGCGTTTACACACGCGATCCGCGAAGTCACCAGGATGACCAATCTGCTGGCGCTCAATGCCGCCATCGAAGCGGCCCGGGCAGGTACCGCCGGAAAAGGATTCGCTGTGGTCGCCGCCGAGGTCCGCAATCTCTCGAAGCAGATCGAAACGGCCGCCGTGCAGATCGAGAAGAGCATCGGCCAAGTCGCCGATACGGTGAGCAATAAATTTGTCTCGATGGTCGAACAACGTCGCAACGACGACGAAACCAGATGGCTGGCGACGCTTAGTTCAACGATGAGCCGCCTGTCCGACGACTTCCAGGCCTCGGTGAGCGAGCTCGACGGAGTAACCCGGCACACCCATGTTGCCGTCAGTTCGATCCGCAACGCCGTCATCGACGTGCTGGGGCATACCCAGTTCCAAGATGCGAGCCGCCAGCAGATCGAACATGTGCAAAGCGGGCTGGCCATGTGCGGCCAGTGCATGAGCGACGCGCAGCAAGGTGTGGCCGGCGACTGGACGGTACCGCTCGACATTGCGCCCCTTTATGGCGTCATCGAAACGCTGCGTGTCAGTTACACCATGCAGTCGCAGCACACGACCCATGACGCTGTCGCTGGCGGCTATGCCATCGCCGTCAACAATGAACGGCCATCGATTGAGCTTTTCTGAGGACACTCTGATGCCCGTTACGATCGTTGTATCGAACCGCAAGGGTGGTGCAGGCAAGACCACGGTGGCAGTCAATCTGGCTGCAGAATTGGCTGCGCTGGGGCGGCGCGTCTTGCTGCTTGACCTGGACTTGCCCGCCAGCGCCCAGGCGGCACCGCAAGAGGAACCGCTGAACCTGCGCCAGGCCCGCGAAGTGGCCGAATACAAGGTCATGGTGCGCGCACTGGCGCGGGCCGATGGCAATATCGCCCGCGCCGCCGAGTTGCTCGGCGTGAGCCGGCCCACGCTGTACGACTTGATGGGCCACCACGGCATCAAGTAGGCAGGTAAATAAGTGAGTGTATTAAAAATCAATATTGTGTATGGCGGCGCACATACGCTGGCGCCGCCATGACGCATCCTTGTCTCATCCACAACAAGGAGGCGCCATGAATGCGATCAGTTTATTAATGCAAGACCATAAGGCCGTCAAAGCCTTGTTTGCTCAATATGAAGGCTTGAGCGACCGCTCATTTGCCACTAAGAAAAAGCTGGCCGACCAGATTTGCCAGGAATTGACCGTGCACACGCAACTGGAAGAGGACATCTTCTACCCGGCCGTGCGTCGCCCCATCCACGACGGCGACCTGATGGATGAAGCCCTCGTCGAGCACGCAAGCGCCAAAGAACTCATTGCGCAAATCGAAGCGATGGACCCCGCCGACGACCTGTACGACGCCAAGGTCAAGGTGCTGTCCGAGCAGATCGAGCACCACGTCAAGGAAGAGGAAGGCGACATGTTTCCCAAAGTGCGCCATACGGCCGTCGACCTTGATGCGCTGGGCCAGGAAATGGCCGCGCGTAAGGAACAACTGACGGGCATGGCCGCCGGAACAGCTTAAAAATCAACAATCAACGGAGAATTCCATGCAAGCGACACAATTGTCCGTCTCGGACCTGAACAATCCTGGCGTGTCCTGGGGCGCCGTGCTGGCCGGCGCCGCCGCAGCGGCCGCCTTATCCTTCATTTTACTGATCCTCGGCGTGGGCCTGGGCCTGTCGTCCGTGTCGCCGTGGTCGTTCAACGCCACGGCCATCGGCGTGTCGAGCATCGCCTGGCTGGCCTTCATGCAGCTGGCCGCGTCCGGTATCGGCGGCTACATGGCGGGCCGTTTGCGCGTGAAATGGAGTTCCATCCACACCGATGAAGTGCATTTTCGCGATACGGCGCACGGCTTGCTGGCCTGGGCCGTGGCCAGCCTGATCACCGTGGCCGTCCTGGCCGGTGGCACGCGCGCCGTACTCAGCGGCGCCATCGATGCGGGCAGCGGCGTGGCGGCGGCAGTGTCGCCGGCCGCAGCGGCCGGTGCGAAGGCGGGCGAGGGCGGGCGAGGGCGGCAGCAGCGCCAATGCGCTCGATTACTACTCGGACATGCTGCTGCGCGCAGCTCCCGTGTCCGCTGCTGCGACTGGCACGCCTACGCTAGAGAACCCTGGTGTCACGCTGGCCGAGCGGCGCGTGGAAATCGGCAAGATCTTTGCCAGCGGCCTGTCTACGGGCAGTCTGGCCGCCGATGACCGCGTCTACCTGGGCCAGGTCGTGGCCAGCCGCACCGGCTTGACGCAGCGGGACGCAGAAGCGCGAGTCGACGCCGTCTACGGCCGCGCCGCCAAGGCCGCCGCCGATGCCAAGGCCGGTGTCCAGCAAGCGGCCGAGACGGCCCGCAAGGCCGGTGCCCACACGGCGCTGTGGATGTTCGTCGCCTTGCTGTTGGGCGCTTTCGTCGCCAGCCTGGCAGCAACATTCGGTGGACGCCAGCGCGATCATGAGCGCGTGTTGCGCGCCATGTGAGCATGTATTAAATCCCCCATTTCAATCTAGGAGAGTGCCATGCGTTCCATCCTCTTGCTGCTGCTGGGCATTCCATTGCCCATCGTCATACTCGTCGCCTTGTTCGTGCATTGAGTAGGCATAAGCTGACGTAAGGAAACGGCGCCCGCCGCAAGCTGGCGCCGTTTGTGTTGAAGCGGGCGCATGTGTAAGATGGCGCCATCTTTGCACCGAGACTATCCATGAATGTGACTGCTATCCATCCCTTGCTGAAAACCTTCGCCATTGCCACTTTGGCCTGCACGCTGCTGGCTTCGTGCTCCACCCTGATCGGCCCGCGCGACGTGAATGTGTCGCTGAGCAAGATGCAGCAAGGCTTGGAGCGCCGCTTTCCCATCGACAAGCGCGTGCTGTCGGTGCTGGACGTCAAGCTGACCCACCCGCAACTGTCGCTGCAGCCCGAGCGTGAAAGAGTCGCTCTGAGCGTGGATGCGAGCGTCTTGCCGCCGTTTATACGCCAGAGCTGGCGCGGCAGCCTGGCCATGTCGGGCCGTTTGGTGCTCGACGCCCGGCGCAATGCCGTCTACCTGAGTGAAGCGAGCGTGGACAAGGTCAGCATCGACGGCCTGGATGAAGCGCAGCAGCGCCAGTTCGCCAAGGTGGCCAGCCTGGTGGCCGATCAGCTCATGCATGAAACGCCGATCTACACCTTCAAGCCCGATGAATTGCGCTACGCAGGCGTGCAATTCGTGCCCACACAGATCAGGACGACAGGCAATGGGCTGACCGTGACGTTCGAGCCGGTAAAGTAAGCTAGAAGAAATGTGGCGTGCGGCTGGTGTATCTATTTAGCTCACTATCGACAACTATCGAGCCTGCCGCCAGCGACGCGGGCTTGAGCTTTGCCTAGGCGCCCATCGGATTACTGGAATTGTTTAACTGTTATTGTTGCCCACTGGCAGGCCGACTATAATCCGGCCTCCCATGCCTGGACACAGCATGTTCCCCAATATGAAGTTAAAACAATTAAAGGAATCTTCGTGAAACGCTCACTCATCAGCGCCGCCTGCTGCGCCCTGTTCGCCTTATCCTCGCCCTCACTGTACGCCCAGCAAGGTGCTACCGCCGCCGCGCCGGTCTCCGGCATCGACCTGAAAACGCTGGACCCGGCAGTTAGCCCCCGCGATGATTTTTACGGCTACGTCAACGGCGTCTGGACCCGCAATACGCACATCCCGGCCGACAAATCCGTGTGGGGCACGTATATTGAGTTGCGCGAAATCGCCCAGGGCCAATTGCGCGGCCTGATCGATGCCAGCGTCAAGAACCCCGGCAAGCCCGGCAGCGAAGCGCACAAGATCGCCGATCTGTACACGAGTTTCATGAACGACAAGGCGCGCAATGCGGCCGGTTTCAAGCCCTTGCGCGCCGAGCTGGCCCGCGTTGCTAGCGTGAAAGACAAAAAAGACTTGCCGGCGCTGTTCGCTTACTTGCAAGGCAATGGCATCGCGACGCCGTTTTCTGCCTATGTGGCGCCCGATGCGCAAGACCCCGAGCGTTATACGGTCAATATCAGCCAGTCCGGCCTGGGCTTGCCTGACCGCGATTACTACCTGAAGGAAGACGACGCCAAGCTGCAAGCCGTGCGCGCCAAATACCTCAAGCATATCGAGAGCATGCTGGCCATGAGCGGCGACCAGGGCGCGGCCGAACACGCGGCGCAAATCCTCGACCTCGAAACGCGCCTGGCGGCCGTGCAGTGGACGCGCGTGCAAATGCGCGACCCCGTCAAATCGTACAACCGCGTCGATTTCGATAAATTCGCCGCCTTGGCGCCGGCCTTCGACTGGAACGCTTACTTTACCGCCGCCGGCCTGGCGCCCAAAGCCTCCTCGGCCGTGGTGCGTCAACCGAGTTTCATGACCGGCTTTTCCGACACCGTGGCCGCCGTGCCGCTGGCATCGTGGAAGAGCTATCTGAACTGGCGCATCATCGAAAGTTATGCGTCCTATCTGGACAGCGCTAGTGTCAAGGAACGCTTTTCCTTCGACGCCACGGTGCTGCGCGGCGTGCCGCAAAGCGAACCGCAGTGGCAACTGGCGCTGCGCTTTACGGACAACGCCATCAGCGATGCCGTCGGCAAGCGTTATGTGGCAATGTATTTGCCGCCTGAAACCCGGCCCCGCGTGATGGCCATGTTCGACAATTTCGTCGCTTCATTCAAGGATGGCATCGAGCAGCTTGACTGGATGGGTCCGGAAACCAAGAAGGAAGCCCAGCTCAAGCTGGCAGCCTTGAAGCCGAAGATCGCCTATCCGGACACCTGGCGCGACTACAGCAGCATGCAGACGCAGCCGAACGACCTGATCGCCAACGTGCGCGCTTCGCGCGTGTGGAGCCGCCAGCAAAACCTGGAGAAATTGGGCAAGTCGGTGGACCGCGATGAATGGTCGATGACGCCGCAAACGGTGAACGCCAGCTACAGCCCGTCGCTGAACGCCATCACCATCCCGGCCGCCATCCTGCAACCGCCATTTTTCAATGTGAAAGCCGAAGATGCCGTCAATTACGGCTTGCTGGGCATTACCTTCGGCCATGAAATCAGCCATGCCTTCGACGATTCGGGCAGCCAATATGATGCCAAGGGACGTTTGCGCAACTGGTGGACGGCTGAGGACCGCGCGGCCTTCAAAGCACTGGCCGCCGGTCTCGTCAAGCAATATGGCGCCTACAGTCCCGTGCCTGGCTACCACATCAATGGCGAACTGACGCTGGGTGAAAACATCGGCGACAATTCCGGCCTGTCGATCACCTACAAGGCTTACCAGCGTTCGCTCGGTGGCAAGGCCTCGCCCGTGCTCGACGGCCTGACCGGGGAACAGCGGCTGTACATCGGCTTTGCGCAGAAATGGCGCGCAAAATTGCGTCCCGAAGCGGCGATTGCGCAGATCAAGAGCGACCCGCATTCGCCGGGCGAATTTCGCGCCAAGGGCACGGTGAAGAACCAGCCCGGCTTCTATGAAGCGTTCGGCATCAAGCCGGGCGACCCGATGTATCTGCCGCCCGAGCAGCGCGTGATCATGTGGTAATCAGCTAGGGTAGTCATTCAACCGCGCCGGGGACTATTGCCTGGCGTGGTACAGCGTCGACCGGGCCGTTGCAGGCGCTCCATTTTTCCGGGGCGAGGCAAGCATAGTGCTGCCAGCCCCAGCCCCAGCCCTGGTCGAACATGTATTCTCGATACAAAAAAACCGCCCTAAGGCGGTAATCCCGTTAAGTTAGTGTTAGTGATGCTATTTTTAGCCCAAGAACAAGGACTGGGGTCGGACCCTGAGGGTCCGACCCCAGCTCTTTGCCTCTGGGGTTAGCGAATTTACTGGCGCTCATCAATCACGCCAAAACCCTTAACTGAACGGCATTAGCCCTAAGGCGTTTTTTTGTATGCGAGACAGTGCAGCAACTAAATAAGCTAAATAAAGTAGATCAGCGCGGCCACGCCCACCACGAGTGCCACGCGGGTGATTTGATACGCAGTCTTGTTCCACGCCTTGAAGCGGCGGCGGTACTGGCCCATGGTCCAGGAAATCTGGAACAGCTTGCTCACGCCGCCGACCTGGTCGCCCAGTTCGTTGGGCGAGGCGGCGGCCGTCATCAGGGTGCGACCCAGCCAGCGGTTCAGCGCTTGCGCCCAGCGGTAGCGCATCGGGCGTTCGATGTCGCAGAACAGGATGACGCGGTCGCTGTCGGCATCGTTGCGGGCCCAGTGGATATACGTTTCATCAAACATCACGGCCTGGCCATCGCGCCAGCTGTGGCGCTCGCCATCGACGTCGATGAAGCAGCGGTCGTCGTTGGGCGTCTGCAAGCCCAGGTGGTAGCGCAAGGAGCCAGCGAATGGGTCGCGGTGCGGGTTGAGCTTGCCGCCTTGCGGCAGTTCCGCGAACATGGCCGCCTTGATCGAGGGAATCGATTGCAGCAGCGCATAGGTTTGCGGGCACATCTGCTGTGCCGACGGGTGGTTCGCGTCATACCATTTCAGGTAGAAACGCTTCCAGCCATACTTGAAGAAGGAATTGAAACCCACGTCATTGTTTTTTTCAGCTGCCTTGATCTTTTTCATTTCCTGCATGCGCAGCGCTTCATCGCGGATGATTTGCCAGTTCTGCTGCAAGGGCGCCAGTTCCGGGAATTGATCCACGGAAAGATAAGGCGTCGCCGGCACCTTGGAAAAAGTATGCATGAACAGGTTCAGCGGCGCCATGAACGAGGAGTGATCGAAAATCTGGCGGCGAAACGGCAGGCGCACCTTGCCACGAAAATGAATATGTAAAACGGAAAACACAAAAATGCCCAGTAAGGCCCACTTCATACACAACCTCGTTTTTTAAGAATGCGGCAATTATAACCAGTTAATGCCAGCGCCACGCCGTGCCACGGTCAAGGAAAGATGACACAGCGGCCCTCATCGATGCGCCGTTACTTGCCTCAAAGCATTAATTTTGCGCTTCGCTTATAATTTAGGCCGCTTTTGTATGGCGTGGGGCGTCTCCCGCGCGCCCACATTGTCCGAAATTAAAAACTGACTGCCCAAAAAACGCCAGTTAGCGAGCCGTTCTGCGCCATGCAGGACAGGCAACACGACGGCGAGCAGATCGCTTGCTCTAGCGAAACCGGCAATAAACAACTTTATACAGGACAAGAACAACAATGATGTCATTCAATCGTTTGACGATAGGCGTGCGCCTAAGCGCAGGCTTTGGGCTGCTGGTTTTACTCATGCTGGTGCTCGCTACCTTCGCTTTGCTGCGCATCGCTGCCATCTCTGGCGCCATGGACGCGCAAGATAAAGTCCAACTGGAAAAGCTCGACCCGCTGTACGTGGCGCGCGAAGCACTCGACCAGACGGGCCTGGCCGCCCGCAATGCGTATATTTTTTCTGACCAGGCTGCCGCAGAAAAAGAGCTGGCCATCCTCGACAGTCAGAAGGCGCTGTACCTGGAGGCGCTGGCCCGACTGGCGCCGCAATTTGCCGGCGATCCCCAATTCGAGAAAGTCAGCACGGGCCTGAAAAGCATGGCGCAGGAACTGCAGCGTCCGCGCCAGTTCCGCACGGCGGGACAGATGGCACAGTATGGCGCCTTCCTCGTCGATGAGTGCAGCCCCTTGCGGCGCAAGATCGTCGCCGACATCGATACCATGCTGAAAAGCGTGCAGCGCGAATCGGAGCAGGCCAACCTGGCCGCGCGCGCCATCTACGGCCAGTCGCTGCGCTGGATTGGTGTGCTCGCTGCGCTCAGCGTGCTCATTTGCATTGCGGTCGCCACCGTCATCACGCGCGGCTTGCTGCGCCAGTTGGGCGGCGAACCGGCGTATGCAGCCGCTATCGCCGGACGCATCGCGCTGGGCGAACTGGCCATCGACGTGCACACGCGCCACGGTGACGACAGCAGCTTGCTGTTTGCCATCAAGACCATGCGCGACAACCTGGCCTCCATCGTCGGCAAGGTGCGCCTGGGTACGGAAAGCATCGCCACGGCCTCGACCGAGATCGCTTCAGGCAACCGGGATTTGTCGCAGCGCACTGAGCAGCAAGCCGGCTCGCTGGAAGAAGTGGCGTCGTCGATGGAAGAACTGATTTCCACCGTGCGCCAGAATGCGGACAACGCGCAGGAGGCGAACCGCCTGGCGCGCGAAGCATCAACCGTGTCGGAGCAAGGTGGCAAGGCCGTGGCCGAAGTGGTGCACACCATGGGCCTGATCAATGCATCGTCGAACAAGATCGTCGACATCATCGGCGTGATCGACAGCATTGCCTTCCAGACCAATATCCTGGCCCTGAATGCAGCCGTGGAAGCGGCGCGCGCCGGTGAGCAGGGACGCGGTTTCGCCGTGGTCGCCACCGAGGTGCGCAACCTGGCACAGAGGTCCAGCGCCGCCGCGCGCGAAATCAAGTCCCTGATCGACGATTCCGTCAGCAAGGTGGGCACGGGCACGCTGCTCGTCGAGCAGGCGGGCGCCACCATGCATGAGGTAGTGGCCGGCATTGGCAGGGTGACGGGCATCATGGCCGAGATCAGCCGCGCCACGCAGGAGCAGGGCACCGGCATCGAACAAGTCAACCGCGCCATCGTCGACATGGACCGCGTCACCCAGCAAAACGCGGCCCTGGTGGAGCAGGCCGCCGCTGCCGCGCAAGAACTACAGGAGCAGGCGGCGCAGCTGGAACAGGAAGTGGGCATCTTCAAACTGGCCCAGTCGGCCAACGCTCCCCTGCGCCTGACGGCTTGACGGCCTGAGGCGGTTGGCGCACCAGAACGGCGCGCCAACAGCGATATTGCGCGCTACAATGAGTGCTGGATCACCTTCAGGACTTCTCATGCAAGTGCGCAGCAGCCATGATCTATCGAGCGCGGACGACGACAAAGCAGCGCCGCCCGTGCTGCAGCTAGCCCTTGCCGGCCTGTGCTGGGGCTTACTTACCTGCGTGCTGTGCTTTGCCATCCTGTTCCTCTCCAAATGGCTATTGCCGCCCGAATACTGGGGTGCGCAAACCGACTTGGCCAAGTTCAAGCGCGAAATGTCCTTGCCCCTGCTGGTGTTCTGGGTCGTCATCTATTCGCCCATCCTGGAAACCTTCCTCGGCCAGCTGCTGCCGCTGGAAATACTCAAGCGCCTGGGCGCCGGCCGCCATCTGAGCATCGTCATCGGCGCCATGCTGTGGAGCATTGTGCATTACATCAGCGGCGGCTTGCTGCATGCCATCGTCGCTCTGGGCTCGGGTGCCATGTTCAGTTTTGTCTACCTGCGCTACCGCGCTCCCTGCGTGGCTGTCGCTTACGCGACGACGACATTTTCCCGCGCTTGCACCAATATTGCCATCCTCATCGCCGTATTCTATGGCCTTGAAGCTTGAAGCTTGAAGCTTGAAGCTTGAGCGAGCACGGCACCCGCGCCCTGTCCAAGAGGGCCGGCATTTGTTATAGTCCCAGCCATCTTTCCAACGCCACCTGACCCTGCCATGACCTCAAACAATAGCAGCACCATCGCGCCGCGCACCTTCGGCACGCCCCTGTCTTCCACCGCCATCAAAGTCATGCTGCTGGGCTCGGGCGAACTGGGCAAGGAAGTGATCATTTCGCTGCAGCGCCTGGGCGTGGAAGTGATCGCCGTCGACCGCTATCCGAACGCACCGGGCCACCCCGTGGCGCACCGCTCGCACGTGATCGACATGAGCGACGGCGTGGCGCTCGCTGCCCTGATTGACCTGGAAAAGCCCGATTTGATCGTGCCGGAAATCGAAGCCATCGCCACCGACACCCTGGCGGCGCTGGAAGCGGCGGGCCAGATCACCTGTATCCCGAACGCGCGCGCGGCCGTGCTGACGATGAACCGCGAAGGCATTCGCACGCTGGCGGCCGAAACGCTGGGCGTGGCGACCTCGCCATATCGCTTCGCCAGCAGCATGCAAGAGTTGCAGCTGGCGTGCCAGGAAATCGGCTTCCCCTGCGTCGTCAAACCCGTGATGTCGTCGTCGGGCAAGGGCCAGTCCAGGCTCGATAGCGCCGCCGATGTGGAAACGGCGTGGGCATATGCGGCCAGCGGTGGCCGGGTCGATACGGGCCGCGTGATCGTCGAGGGCTTCATCGACTTCGATTATGAAATCACGCTGCTGACCGTGCGCGCCGTGGGCGCTGCGGGACACATTGAAACGCAGTTTTGCGAGCCGATCGGCCACTTGCAGGTGCAGGGCGACTACGTGGAATCGTGGCAGCCGGCGCGCATGGCGCCGCTGGCCCTTGAGCGTTCGCGCGAGATCGCCCGCAAGGTGACGGACAACCTGGGCGGCCTGGGCCTGTTTGGCGTGGAGCTGTTCGTCAAGGGCGACATGGTGTGGTTCTCGGAAGTGAGCCCCCGGCCACACGACACCGGCATGGTCACCATGGCCAGCCAGGTGCAGAGCGAGTTCGAACTGCACGCGAAAGCCATCCTGGGCTTGCCCGTCAATGTGGCGCTGCGCTCGCCCGCCGCCTCGGCCGTCATCTATGGCCAGCTGGAAGCGAAAGGCATCGGCTTCGAAGGCGTGGCCGACGCCTTGAGCGTGCCGGGCGCTGACTTGCGCCTGTTCGGCAAGCCCGAATCGTTCGCCCGGCGCCGCATGGGCGTGGCGCTGGCCACGGCCGACGATACCGACACGGCCCGCGCACGCGCCGTGCTGGCCGCGTCGAAAGTCAAACCGGTGCTGCGCTGATGCCAGACGCCAGCCTGGCTGCGCGGTTCGCCGTTATTCCCCGCCAGGCTGCTCGACCGGCGGCACGGCTGGCGGCATGAGCGGTGGCCTTGCCGCTTCTGCCGCTTTTGTTGTCTCTGCTGCTTCTACCGCTTCTGCCACTGGCACCGCTTTCTGCGTTTCAATGATGGCGGGCGGTGCTTCGCGCCATTTTCCTGCCGCTTTCAGCTTGTTCTTCAGTCCCGGCAGCGGAAAACCCAGCGCATAGGCCTTTTGTGCATGCGCGTTGGCCTTCTCGTACTCCTTCTTTTTGACATACATCAAGCCCAGGTTGTACTGGATGGTGGCTTGTTCCGGCGCCAGGCGGCCGGCCGCATCGAGCTGCTCTAGCGCCGCCGCATCCTGGCCCGTGGCCAGCAGGTAGTTGCCGTACACCATGCGCGCCGTCACGTCGTGCGGCGCGAAGCCGATTGCCCGTTCGAAAAAGCAGCTGACCGTATAGCGAGCGCCCGCTGGCTGCGCGCTTTTCAGGCGCAAGCCCAGCTTGGCCATCGAGGCTAGCGCCCGGTGGTGGTTCGGGAAGTGTTCCAAGGTGTAGCTGATATCGGCGCCGAGGCTGCCCGTCATGCCTTGCGTGAGCGTTTCCACGGCGCGCGAGAAATGGAAGTTCTCGACTACGGGCAGACCGGCACGGTCTTCCGCGCTCGTGTAGTCGCCGCCCGGCGTATGCTTGACGTAGGGTGGGCAAACGGCAGCGCCGGCATGGACGCAGCAGGCGGCGAGGGTGCAGGCAAATAAGCGATGCTTCATGCGGGTCTCCTGTGGCTGATCTGGTCCAACAAATTGGCCAGGGCCTCGCTGCGGGCTTGCCGTGATTGCTGGGCGATGGCGGTGGCGCTGGCCAGCGGGGCGCGGCCTTGGCGCGCCAGTGCCAGGAAGCGCAGCAGCGCGCGCGCGCAGTCGGCGCTGGAAGCGAGCTGGCCGATGGTGTCGATGCCGCAGTGGCGCAGCTTGGCCGCGCTGTCGCCAGCGAGGTCGGTCAGCGCCAGGATAGGCCGGCGGCAGCGCAGGTATTCATACAGCTTGGCGGGAATTTGCGCATTGCAGTTGGCTGCCTGCAGCAGCAGCAAGCCGTCGGCGGCCAGCATTTCTCGCAGCGCCGCGCCATGCGACTGCAAAGGTTCCAGGCGCACCAGGTCTGGGATGCGGTATGTCTCGAGCAGGCTGGCCAGCCATGCGTCGTGGCCCGTGGCGCGCAGCACCAGCTGAAAATTGCTCGCATGCAGCACGCCGTCGTGGCGCAACTTGGCCAAGGCCTCGAACAGGGCTTGCGGATCGCGCTCGGATGGATAAATCACGCCGCTGTGCAGCAGCAGGAAGCGTGCATGGTCGCTGCGCTGGCTATGCTGGCTGGGCGGCACCTCCAGTGGCGTGGCCTCTGCGCCTTCGTCATCATCATCATCGTGGCCGTTTTCGATCAGGCTGAAGCGTTCGCGCCGCAGCTGTGGCAGGCGCCGCTGGTGTGCCTCGATGGCGCCCGGCGTGGTGCAGACGATGGCCGCACTGCGCGCCGCGATGCGCTGCTCTATCCAGGCATGCATGCGGTACAGGCGCGCGTCGGGCGGATACGGTGCCAGCGGGTCGCTGTCATCGAGCATGGGGTCGCGCTGGTCGGCTATCCATGGCAGGCCGCTGAGTTTTTGCAGGGTCATCGCGATCAGGTGCGCCGTGGCGATCGGGTACGTCGACCAGATGGCGTCGGGGCGGTATTGCCGTATCATCCGCAGGCCGGCCGGCACGGCGCTCAGCCACCAGGAACTCCAGCGGTCGGGCAGCGCCAGGCAGCGCGGATAGCGCCCGGCGATGGCCAGGTGGCGCGCCGCGTCGAGCGCCAGGGTGCGCCGCACGGTGGCTTGCGTGCCGATCTGCGCCAGCTGCGCATCTAGCTGGGTATCGAGCTTTGTTTTGAGCTTTGTCTTGAGCTTTGTCTTGAGCTGTGTCTTGAGCTGTCTATCGCTGCGCTGCGCGTACGCGAGCGGTGCGGGACTGAGTATCAGCGGCTGCCAGCCGTAGCCGGGCAAATGGCGCGCAAAGCCCAGGGTGCGCAAAATGCCGCTGCCACCCGCCAGCGGCGGAAAGTGGTAGGCCACCATCAGCAGCCGTTTTGGCGCAATCTCTACCATGACTGCAGCCATCGTGCGCACAGCTGCTCGACTTCGCCGCGCCAGGCGGCGCTGGCGAAGGTGTGGTTGGCGCCATGCACCTGCGCCTGCGTCCATTGCGCGCGCGCGGTGACGGCGCGCCAGGCAGCATCGCTATCGAGCAAGGCTTGCCACTCGCGCGCGCCGAGGTCGTCGCCACTGAGGATCAGCAGCATCTTGCCCGGAAATTGCGCCAACGCCCGCAGCAAGGCAGGCGCGGGCGCATCGTTTTCCTGTGTTGCCGGTCCCTGCATGGCGGCAGCCACCTGCCGCAGCGACGCCAGGCTGGCGCCCAGCTGCAGTCCACCGCCGGCCAGCTTGCGCCAGAACGCGCCTTGCAGCAAGCGTGGCAGATAATAATGGCGCAGCGTGGCGCGCGCCAGGCTGCCGCTGCTGCGTACCCACGGATTGAGCAGGATCAGGGCGCTGATGCGCGGGTCATCTGGCGCATAGCAGGCGGCGGCCGTGGCGCCATCGCACAAGCCCCACAGCACCACTTCGCGCAAGGATGGCACGGCGTCGAAGAATTGCGTGAGTGCGCCACCGATATCGGGGCTGGCGGCGCGATAATCGCGCGCGCTGCCCTCGCTGTCGCCCATGCCGCGCAGGTCGAAGCGCAACACGGGCCAGCCTTGCGCGGCCAGCGCCCGGGCCAGCAAGACGAACTGACGGTGGCTGCCCACCCGGTATTGGGGCCCGCCCGTGACGATCAATATGCCGCGTGGGCCTGGTGCGGCGGGCAGGCTGAGGATGCCGACCATGCGCGCTTGCGCCTCGGTCTCAGTCTCTGCATCCCTGGCGGCGCTGCGAAAGCGCAGCGCCAGTTGGTACACGGTGGGCCTGGCGACCTGGTCGCGTTTCATGGCGTCATCCATGGCGCGTCGAGCCAGTCGCAGCAAAGTTTTCGCGTCGCGTCCAGCAATTGCGGACAAGCGAGCAGCTCGCCGCTGTGCCAGAACGGGCCATCGCCGAAGCTGGCCACGTGCACGGCTGCACCTTGTTCGCGCCACTGCTGCGCCAGCGCCGGCGATGGCAACGATGGCAGCATTGGCGTACAGGCCTGCTGCGGCGCCTGATACTCGAGCCAGTAGACGGGCACCGTGGGCAGCAGCGCCGCTGCGCTGACGCCATCGATGGCCAGCGCCAGCGCTGGTGCCAGCAGGTAGCCGGCCACTTCCACCGATGCACCGTTCTCCAGTGCGGCGCGCGCTTGGCCCGGCGCTTCGCGCGTGCCGCCGGCCAGCATGCTGCTTGCCAGGCGCATGCGCAGGAAGCGGTCGATGCTGCGCCGTCCATCGAGTTCGGGCTGCCATAGCAGCAAACGCGCCAGTGGCAGCGGCGCGCGGCTGGCAAAATCGAGTGCCAGTAGGGCGCCCAGGCGCAAACCCCACACGGTCAAGGGGCCTTCGACGCGCTGCGCCAGCCAGGCGCAAGCCAGGTGCAAGTCGTTGTGCCAGATGTCCCAGCGCGCCTCTTCGAATTCGCCGTCGCTGTCGCCGCAGCCAAACAGGTCGATGTGCAGCACGCAGTAGCCGGCGGCTGCAAAGACGCGCGCCTGGGCGGCACTCACGTGGCGGCTTTTATTGAGTTCTTCGGCAAACGGATGCACGTAGACGATGGCGCCGCGCGCTCGGCGGCCCGGTGGCGGCAGGTGCAGCAGGCAGTAGCGCTGGCCGCCGCTGGCGGGCAGGAAGAAAGGCTGCAGCGCCAGCGTGTCGAGGGCGGCGCTGCTCATGCTCGTAGCTGTGCAAACACAAAATCGTGCAAGGTGCCCACGGTGGCGAAGTGGCGCGCGTGAATATCGTCGTCGGCCACGCTGATGCTGAAATGCTCTTCCAGCGCGGCGATCACGCCGATCACGGCCATCGAGTCGAGTTCCGGCACGCTGCCCAGCAGCGGCGTGTGCGCTTCCAACGCGCGCCCGTTCAAGCCCAGCGTGCGATCAAGGATGTGCTTTACTGCTTCAAGATGCGACATGTGAGCTCCAGGGAAGGGTAGTGCGGCAGGCTGCTGGTATCGAAGTCCAGGCAGACAAGATCGTCGGGGCGGCGCGACAGGTGCAGATAGGGCGGCAGACTGGCGGCCATCCATTGCCAGCGGCCGCAGCGAAGAAAGGTGGCCGTGCCCAGCGCGTGCATGCCCAGGCGCGCATGGGCGCCCAGCGAGGCGCGGTTGAAACGCGAAATACGGCTGCACGACCAGCGCACGCCCTGCGCATACAGCACGGCATTGGCTTCTTCCCACAGGCGGGCAAAGACCAGGCCGCCCCGTTGTGCGGGATGCACCCAAACGTCCAGGTCCCAGGACGACTGGCTGGAGGCCAGCGCATAGCGGGCGCGCACCTCGTCTTCCCGGTAGCCGTGGCGCAGCAGCCAGATCCAGCCAGCCATGTCTGCCTTGCTGGTCTCTGCCTGCCTGCGCGCCACCAGGCATTGCGCACCCTGGCGGTAGCGTTCGCTTAGCGCACCGGGTCGGCGTTCGGGACCGGACAGCAAATCGGCCTGCGTCAGGCAGGGCGTGACTGTGATCGACTGGCCGCGCCCAAGGCACAGCGAGCCGGGTGCCACGGCTTGTGCCACGAACTGGTAGCGATGCAGCGCGCAGCGCCCGCCTGGCACCATCGCCAGCAGGCGCGCCAGGGCTAGCCAGCTGCTGTCGCACCAGCCCAGTTGGCGAAAGCTGGCCGCAAGCCGTTGTAACCGTGGAAAACGCGTGAAGCTAATCATGGCGATCAAGGATGGGGCGGCTATGCAGCCAACGCTGTCCATTAGAGCGCAGCGGCGAGCGGCGGTTTTGCGCCGCCTCAAGCTGTGTTGTTGAAACTGTTAACTGATCAAAATCAAGACCGCTGTGGCCGTTTGTCTGAATCATAGGGGAATGCATGGCGATCATGGCAACCCGGGGGCGAGACGATGGCGACACTCATACACGAGCTGATCTTCGACGCGGCGCAGCGCGCGCCCCACGCGCCAGCGTTGTCCTGGCAGGGCGAGGAAATGTCTTATGCCGCGCTGGCGCAAGCCGTGCGCGAGGCGTCCAGCAACTTGCTGACCCTGGGCTTGCAGCGTGGCGCGCGAGTGGCCGTGTACCTGGAAAAACGCCCGGAAAACGTCAGCGCCATGTTTGGCGCGGCGGCCGCCGGTGCTGTGTTCGTGCCCGTCAATCCCTTGCTCAAGCCGGAACAGGTGGCGTACATCCTGGCCGACTGCAACGTGACCATCCTTGTCACTTCGCGCGAACGCCTGGCGCAGCTGGGTCCCGCGCTGGCCGCCTGCCCGGACTTGCAGACGGTGCTGCTGACGGGGGAACCGCGGCCGCAAACCAGCCTTGGCCGCGTGCGGCTGCTGGCGTGGCGTGGCGTCGCCGCCGGCGCATCTACACCCACCCCCCTGCGCCACGCCGTGATCGATACGGACATGGCCGCCATCTTGTACACATCGGGCAGCACCGGGCGCCCGAAAGGCGTGGTGCTGTCGCATCGGAACATGCTGGCCGGCGCGCTTAGCGTCGTCAGTTATTTGCGCAACACGCCGCAGGACCGGATTTTGTGCGTCCTGCCGCTCAGTTTCGACTACGGCTTGAGCCAGCTGACGACGGCGTTTGCCAGCGGCGCCTGCGCCGTGCTGATGAATTACCTGCTGCAGCGCGATATCGTCGAAGCCGTGGAGCAGGAAGCCATCACGGGCCTGGCCGCCGTGCCACCGCTGTGGTTACAGCTATCGCAGCTGAGCTGGCCCCTTTCCACGACGCTGCGCTACATCACCAATTCGGGCGGCGTGATGCCCAGAGCCACGCTAGAGCGCTTGCGCCAGTCGCTGCCGCGCACGCAGCTCTACCTGATGTATGGCTTGACGGAAGCGTTCCGCTCCACCTATCTGGCGCCGGAACAGCTGGAGCGGCGCCCCGATTCCATCGGGCAAGCGATCCCCAACGCGGAAGTGCTGGTGCTGCGCCCCGATGGCAGCGTCTGCGAAGACGACGAGCCGGGCGAACTGGTGCACCGTGGCGCGCTGGTGGCGCTCGGCTACTGGAACGATGCGGCGCGCACGGCCGAGCGCTTCAAGCCCCTGGCGCCGCGGGCGAGCGGGCTGGTGTTGCCGGAACTGGCCGTCTGGTCGGGCGACACCGTGCGCCGCGATGCCGAAGGTTACCTGTATTTTGTCGGTCGCAGCGATGACATGATCAAGACGTCCGGCTACCGGGTCAGTCCGGCCGAGATCGAAGAGGTCGTGTATGCGAGCGGGCTGGTAGGCGAGGCGGCCGCGCTGGGCCTGCCCCATGCCGCACTGGGCCAGGCCATCGCCTTGCTCGTCACTCCTGCGCAGGGCATGGAATTGCTGCGCGACAGCGTGCTGGCCGCCTGCCGCGCGCGACTGCCCAGCTATATGGTGCCGCTGTGGGTGGAAATTCGCGACGGCGCGCTGCCGCGCAATCCGAATGGCAAGATCGACCGTCCATTGCTGGCCAGGGAACTGGCGCGCGTCTATGCGGTCCAATCAGGAGATGGCGCATGAAGGACTCGATCCGCCCAAACAGCACGGGTGTGCTCTCGGATGTTCCCTTGAATTTTTCTTTGCTTGCGCCCCCGAATGCGCCTGTGCACGTGCCTTCTCATATGCCTTCGCATGCGCCCTTGGGCCAGTTTGCCGTGCAAGGCGACATGCTGGAGCTTGGCGGCGTGTCTTTGCGCCGGCTGGCGCAGAGGGTCGGCAGCACACCATTCTACGCGTATGAACGTGCGCATATCACGCGCCGCGTGAGCGCACTGCGCGCCGCCTTGCCTGCTGGTGTGCATGTGCATTACGCCATGAAGGCCAATCCCATGCCGGCCGTGGTGCAATGTCTGGCAGGCTTGGTCGATGGCATCGATGTGGCCTCGGGCGGCGAACTGGCGACGGCGCTCGATACGCCGATGGCGCCGCACTGCATCAGTTTTGCGGGGCCGGGCAAGCGCGATGGCGAACTGGCGCAGGCCGTGGCCGCCGGCGTGCTGATCAATGTGGAATCGGGCGCGCAGGTGGAGAGGGTGGCGCTGGCCAGTGAACGGCTGGGTGTGACGGCCAGGGTGGCCGTGCGCGTGAACCCCGATTTCGCCCTGCGTCGCACGGGCATGCGCATGGGCGGGGGCGCGCAACCGTTTGGCGTTGATGCGGCGCTGGTGCCAGCGCTACTGGGCCGCATCGGCCAAATGGGACTCGATTTTCATGGCTTGCATCTGTATGCGGGTTCGCAAAACCTGTCGGCGGCGGCGCTGGTCGAAGCGCAGGCTCTGAGCGTGCAACTGGCTTTGCAACTGGCCGACAGCGCACCAGCGCCCTTGCGCACCTTAAATATCGGCGGCGGCTTCGGCGTGCCATATTTTCCCGGCGACCAGGCACTGGAACTGGCGCCCGTGGCGCAAGGCTTGCAGCGGCAACTCGCCATCCTGGCCCGGGCGGCGCCCGGCGCGCGCCTGAATCTGGAGCTGGGCCGCTACCTGGTGGCCGAGGCAGGCATTTATGTGTGCACGGTGCTCGAGCGCAAAGTGTCGCATGGACAGGTATTTCTCGTCACCGATGGCGGCTTGCACCATCATTTGGCCGCGTCCGGTAATTTTGGCCAGCTGATACGCAAGAATTATCCGGTCGCCATCGGCAACCGCCTGCAAGGCGGAGCGCGCGAAGTGGCGTCCGTCGTGGGACCGTTGTGCACGCCGCTGGACTTGCTGGCTGACCAGATGGAAATGGCGCGCGCCCAGGAGGGCGACCTGGTGGTGGTGTTCCAGTCGGGCGCGTATGGCTTGACGGCCAGCCCGACCGCCTTTCTCGGCCATCCGCTGCCGGCCGAGGTGCTGGTATGAGCGGCCTGTGCGGTTGGCTGGCGGCGGCTGGCGCTGCAGCGAGCGGCGCTATAGCGAGCGGGGCGGCGGGCGGCGCATCGGGCGTTGCCGTGGCCGATGCCAGTAGCGCCGCGCTGCAGAACATGGCAGCGCCGCTGTCGCGTTTCGATGGCGCGCCCCTGGCCATCAGCGTCAGCGATGTGGGCGGCGTGGCCGTCGCCGCCATCGATGGCAGCGGCCATGTGCACCAGCAAGATGGCTTGCAAGTAGCCATCTGGGGCCGGCCCGTGCTCGACGGTTCGGCCGAGGACGTGGCGAGCCGCTTGGCCTGTCTCTGGCTGAGCCGGGGCGTGGCCGCTTGCACCAGCCTGTCGGGGCCATTCGCGCTGGCCATCCTCGACGCCGTTTCTGGCCAGCTCTTGCTGGCCGTGGACCGCGCCGGCATGCATCCGCTCAGCTATGCAAGCAATGCGCAGGGCCTGTTCTTTGCCACCTCGATGGACGCCTTGCTGGCCCATCCGTCGGTGCGTGGCGTGCTCGACCCACAAGCCCTGTATCACTATCTGTATTTCCACATGGTGCCAGGTCCGGCCACCGCTTACCTAGGCCAGCAGCGCTTGCTGCCGGGCGAATACCTACTGATGCGCGGCGGCAAGCAATGCAAGGGCAGTTACTGGCAGCTGGTCTTCCAGGAACCAGGCGCGCGCCGCGCGCGTGCCAGCTTTGCCGCCAACAAGCAGGAGTTGCTGCGCTTGCTGCGCCTGGCCGTCGAAAGCAGCCTGGGCCCCGATAGCAGCAACACGGGAGCGTTTCTGAGCGGCGGCACAGATAGTTCCACGCTGGCCGCCATCATGGGGCAAGTGACGGGTCGGCCCGCGCGCACCTATTCCATCGGTTTTGATGTCCCCGGCTATGACGAAATGGCCTATGCGCGCCTGGCCGCCAGCCACGCCGGTAGCATCCACCACGAGCGCTACGTGACGCCAAGCGACGTGCTGGCAGCGATTCCCGCCATGGCGGCCATTTTCGACCAGCCTTTCGGCAATGCCTCGGCGATTCCCGCTTACTATTGCGCGCAGATGGCACGCGAGGACGGCGTCACGCGTTTGCTGGGCGGCGATGGCGGCGACGAATTGTTTGGCGGCAATGAGCGCTATGCGCACCAAGCCTTGCTGTCGCAGTACCAGCGCTTGCCCGTCATGCTGCGCCTAGCCATCATCGAACCGCTGCTATTTCGCCAACGCAGGGGCAAGCCGTGGCGGCTGGGCGACAAGGCGCGCAGCTACATCACGCAAGCGAGCCAGTTGCTGCCGGCCAGGCTCGACGGCTATAACTTGCTGCTGCGCCATGGCCACCGCACGGTACTGGAAGAGAGCTTTATCGACAGCATAGACCCGGGCCTGGCGCCCGGCTATGTGAATGGCGCCTATTGGCAGCGGCAAGGCCAGGGCTTGAGCCAGATCAATGAATTGCTGGCGCTGGACATGCGCTTTACGCTGGCCGACAACGACCTGTTCAAGGTGCGCAAGGCTTGCGAGCTGGCCGGCGTAGAAGCCACATTTCCCTTCCTGCACGATGCGATGGTGGCGTTTGCCGCGCGTCTGGCACCGCGCGACAAGCTCGATGGCAGGCAGCTGCGGCCGTTCTTTAAGCGGGCGCTGGCGCAGATATTGCCAGCTGCCATCGTGCGCAAAAAAAAGCACGGCTTCGGCTTGCCTTTCGGCCAGTGGCTGCACAGTCATGCGCCGCTACGCGAATTTGCGTTTGACAACCTGACGCAGCTGCGCGGGCGCGGCATCGTGCGCCCCGTCTTCATCGACGATTTACAAGGGCGCTTGCTGGCCGAACATCCGGCCTATCACGGTACCATGGTATGGCTGCTGCTGATGCTCGAACAGTGGCTCAGCCAGCATCCGGGCGCGCTCGGTGCGCTTGCAGGCGGTTTTGCCGCAAGCGCCACAGAAACGCGAGCCGTCCTCGACCCCACGGCGTAAAGCGCGGCAGTTGCAGCAGGTCCAGCCCCGCGCCGGGACGCGCCACGCCCCAGTCCGTAGCCACGGCCGCCTGGAAACCCAGGCTGTCAAGCATTGCCACGTGCTTCGCGCCATAATCACGTCCGGCCTTGCCGTTCGGATATGCAAACAGGGTGACGGGCGCCTGGATCAAACGTTCCAGCTGGCGCTTGCCGTTGGCGATGTCCAGCCGCGCGGCACGCTCGGGCAGGGTAGACAAAATCGGGTGACTCGCCGTGTGCGCGCCCAGGCCCATGCCGGCCGCGTGTAACTGGCGCAACTGCGCCGTGCTGAGCATGGCGGGCGGAGCGGAGCCGGTGCCTGCCTGGCGGCGTATCTGCATGGCCAACTGCTGGCGCCGGCCAAACGGCAGATATTTCAGCTGGCCCAGCAAGGTGGCGATGGCCGCTTGCCGCTGCGCCAGGCTGGCGACGGGCAGGCAGTCCAAGCCGATCTCTCGCAAGTCGAGCACGGGCCTGGTCACATGGCGCACCGCCTCGATCACCGTGTCATTCCACATCTGTCCACCGTCCAGGTAGCCGGTGGCGATAAAAAAAGTGGCGTGCAAGCCCAGACGCTGCAGCAGCGGCAGGGCGACTTGCGCATTGTCTGCATAGCCGTCGTCGAAGGTGATGCAGGCAGCGCGCGGCGGCAGGCTGCCATCTTGCAAGCGCTGCACGGCCACGGCCAGCGGCAGCGGCGTATAGAAACGCTGCAACAGGCGCAGTTGGCGCTCGAACAGGCGCGCATCGACTGCACCGGGAAACAGGGGATCTGGCCGTGCCAGCACGCGGTGGTAGATCAAAATGGACAGGCTGGACGTCATGGCTGCTCCGCGATGGAGGCCCGGGCCTTGGCCTTGCCCTGGCTTGTGCCGGGCGTAGTCGCTGTCGCTGGCTGCTCGACGATGATGCGCGTGGCGATCAGGGCTGCCATCAGGTAGTACGGCATGTCAAAATACAGCAGGCTGAGGAAGGCGCCGCCCACGCCAAAGCCGATCAGGCTGGCCTGGCTCATGGTGGCCAGGCCGTGCGCCCAGCGCAGTGCCGGCTGGCCCCGTGTGCGCCCGATAATGGCGGCGGCAGTACGCCAGGTGGCAATGCCCAGCGCCAGGTAAATCAACAAGCCGACGAAGCCGTGTTCGCCCAGCGCCTGGAAGTAGATGCTGTGCGCCGCGTGCACATCCATGGGGTTCGGCGCGTAGCGGGCGAAGATGGCGGCGTCGGAGACATCGAAGCCGCCGCCGAGAAAGCGGTCGCGCGCCAGGTTCCAGGCCATGCGCCAGGCATTCAGGCGGCCCATGGCGGACACGTCATCCTGATACGTGTTGATGGTGTCCATGCGTTCGGCCCAGCGCTCGGGCATGAAGGCCAGCAGCAGCGGCGCGACCGCACCGAGCAGCGCGCCCAGCACCAACTTGCGCTCGCTCTTGACCCACATGAACAGGCTCATGGCGGCAATGGCCAGCAGGGCGCCGCGTGAATACGAGCCCAGCGCAGCCAGTGCCGACAGCAGCATGGCCGCCGACAGGCCGTGGCGCAGCCAGCGTTTATCAGTGTTTTGCTGCAGGTAATACATGAGGGGGATGGTGATGACTAGGGCCAGGGCCAGCGCGTTGTTATCGCCAATAAACGTCTCTTCCGGGCCCCAGACGCGTTCCGTACCGCCGCTGCGGATAGTGAAGAGGCCGCCTTTCACCCCGTAAAAGCCGAGCGAAGCCACCAGCACCCATACGAGACGCACGATGTCGCGCCGCGTGCGTATCACCATCATGATCACAAAGCTCATCAGCATGATCTTCATCACCTTGTTCCACTGCACCCACGACGCTTGCGGCAGCAGGGCGAACAGCGCCGTGACATTCATCCACGCGACGAACAGCAGCAGCAGCACGCTGACGGGCGTGAGCGGCAGGCTTTTCGGCTCGCGCGTTATCAGCAGGCTGAGCATGGTGGCGATGGCGATGATGAAGGCAAACGGCAAGTGGTTGGCAAAGCCCCACGCTTGCGTGTGCGGATTCATCACACTGACCCATACCCACATCAGGCCGCCGATGGCCGGTGACTTCAGGATGAAGGGCAGCGACCCGAGGATGATGATGGTGATCACGATGTCGCGCATGAACGGGGATGCTCCTGGTTTTGCCTGCATGGTACTGATGCCGCTCAACTTGCTGTCGGGCAGGCTCGGTACACTCGATTGACGCGATTGACTCGGTGAATACTTTTCAGTACCCAGTTTTGTCATGCTAAGACCAAGGAGGCATGTCCTTGTTGACCGTTCTCATGGCGACCTACAATGGCGCCGGCACGTTGCCCCAGGTATTGCGCGCCTACATGCGGCTACGCCCGCCTGCAGGCGGCTGGCGCCTGCTCATCGCCGACAATGGCAGCACGGACGGCACGGCGCAGGTGATCGCCGCTTTTCGCGGGTGCTTGCCCTTGAGTTCAATCTATGTGGCGCGGCGCGGCCGCAGTCCCGCCCTGAACGGCGCCGTCGAGCATGCCTTGCGACAGGGCGGCGATGGCAGCGAGCTGTTCGTCTTTGGCGACGACGACGCCATGCCGGCACCCGACTGGCTGTGCCGCTTGCAGCGCTGCGCGCGCGATCACCCGGGCTACGCCCTGTTTGGCGGCGCCATCGTGCCCGCCTGGCGGGAACCTCCGGCGCAATGGCTGCTGCGCCTGACGCCCGTCGGCGTGACATGGGGCATCACCAGCCCCGACCTGCGCGACGCCCCCATCTATCCGGGCCTGGTGTGGGGCGCCAACATGGCGATTCGCCGCCGCATCTTCGAGTCGGGCGCCCGCTATGACGAGAGTATCGGTCCGCAAGGGAACAATTACGCGATGGGCAGCGAAACCCGCCTCAACCTGGAGCTGCATGCGGCCGGCAACCCTTCCTGGTTCTGTCCCCAGGCCCGCGTGGCGCACATCATTCGCGTCGCGCAAGTGCAGCGCGCGTCGATACTGCGCCGTGCCATGCTGTTTGGCCGTGGTCAGTGCCGGCTGGCCACGCTTGGGCCCAGCGTGGAGCTGCTGGGCGTGCCGCGCTGGATGCTGGGCCGATACGTGCGCGATACGCTCGGCGCCGTGCGCGCTTGGCTGCGGCGCGACCACGCCGCGCTGTTCTTGCACCAGTGGGAACGGGCCTGGTTGCGAGGGTTTTTTCATGAAGCATGGCGGGGACGGCGCAAACGCCTGCCGCGCATCGTCATCAGTAGTTATTCGGGCGAGCTGGGCGGCATGGAGCTGCGCCTGGCGCAAGAGGCAAAAGTACTTGCTTCGAGCGGCTATGACAGCGTGCTGGCCCTGCGGCGCTTTCCCGGTTTTCAAGCCTGGGCGCAACACTTGCGCGCCAGCCAGATGCAAGTGCGCGTGTATGAACCGCCGCTATTTCTTGAACACTGGGCGTGGCGCCGTTGGAATTTATTGCGCGCGCGGCTGACGGGGGCTTGGCGGCTGCGGCAGTTGCGGCCTGATTTGGTCCATGTGGCCTTTTGCTGGACCAGTTATGGCGCTTCCATCGTGTGGCTGGCGCGGCAGTGCCGCCTGCCTGCCGTCATCAGCGTGCACAATGCGTTTCCTTTGGAACCGTTCAGTACTTGGCAGCGGCCACTGCTGCAGGAAGCGTTTCGTAGCGTGAAGGGCGTGTATGCCGTCTCTTCCTCCGCCATGCGCCATTTTCTTGATTTGTACCGTGACATGCTGGCGCCGCAGACGCGGCTGGCCGTGATACCGAACGGCGTCGATACGGACACTTTTATTGTCTCGCCGGAACGCAAAGTGCTGGCGCGGCGCCAGCTCGGGCTGCCGCCCGACGCGCTGGTCCTCGGTTGCGTGGCGCGACTGTCGGCGCAAAAGCGTCCGCAAGCGCTGCTGGCCCTGTTCGCCAGCCTGGCCGTGCAATTCCCTCAGTTATATTTAGTGCTGGTAGGCACGGGGCCGCTGGAAGCCATGCTGCGCCTGCAAGTGCAACAGGCGCGATTGCAGGAGCGCGTGGTGTTTGCCGGCTTCCAGCAGCGCGTCGAGTTGTTGATGCCTGCCTTCGACTTGCATGTGCTGCTGAGTAAAAACGAAGGCTTCGGCATTGCCACCATCGAGGCCATGGCCTGCGGCGTGCCGGCTGTGGGCACGGATGTGCCGGGCACCCACGATATCTTGCACGATAGCGCAGGGGGACTGCTGCTGCCGCTCGACGACGAACACGCTGCTTGCGCGCTCGTGGCCAAGCTGCTGATGGACGCGCCCCGGCGCGCGCGCATGGGACGGCTGGCGCGCGAAGAAACCGTGCAGCGCTATTCGATGTCACGCCTGGAACGCCAGTTGCGGCAGTTCTATGCGGGCCTGGTGTAGGCGCGGGCGGCCCGCATGAGCACCACCCGCGCGTCGTTTTCCTTTTCGTTCGCCGAAAGATACACGGCAATGCTGCTGGGCATTATCGCCAGCATGGTGCTGGCGCGCCTGCTGACGCCGGCCGAAGTGGGCGTGTATGCGCTCGCTGCCGTGCTGGTGGCGCTGGCGCAAGTGGTGCGCGATTTTGGCGTGGGACAATACCTGATCCAGGAAAAGCAGCTCGATGCCGTGAAACTGCGGGCCGCGCTGGCGACCAGCTTGCTCGTTGCCTGGCTGCTGGCGAGCCTGGTACTGCTGCTCAGCGCGCCGCTGGCGCGGTGGTATGGCGAACCACGGCTGACCCTGGTGCTGCGCCTGCTGGCCATCAATTTTTTACTGATTCCGTTTAGCGCCTTAACCTTACCCATGTTGCGTCGGCAACTGCGCTTTCGCGCCATCTACGCCATTAATGCCGCCAATAGTGTGGCCAACGTGCTGGTGGCCGTGCTGCTGGCGCTGCAGGGCTACAGTTATATGAGCATGGTGTGGGCGGCGCTGGCCGGTTCTTGCGCCTCGCTGGCATTGAGCTTGCTGGTGCGCCCGCGTGAACTGCCGTGGCTGCCGGGATGGCGCGGCATGGGCGCCATCGCCCGTTTTGGCGCCTATGCGACCGGTGGCAGCCTGGTCGACGAGGCGGGCGTGGCGGCGCCTGACCTCATCATTGGCAAGCTGCTCGGCATTGAAAGCCTGGCCTTGTTCGGCAAGGCGCAAAGCGTACTGAATATTTTTAATCAGGCCATCACCAGTGCCATTTCTCCCGTGGTATTTCCCCTGTTCGCGGCGCGCGCGCGCGGAGAGGGAGGGCAGGGTGGGGCGCAACTCGTGTATCTGCGCACGATCAGCTACATGACAGCGCTGGCCTGGCCCTTCTTTCTCTTTCTCGCCTGCATGGCTTTACCTCTGATCAAGGTCTTGTATGGCACGCAATGGCTAGGATGTGTGCCCTTGATACGCATCATATGTCTGTCGTCGGCCGTGTATAGCATGTTTAGCATGGCCCGCTACCTGTTCGTGGCGACGGGCCAGTTGCAGGCGCAGGTGCGCCTCGATGCCTGCGCTGGCGTCATCAAAGTGGCATTGCTGCTGGCGGCGGCACCGTTCGGTCTGGTAACCGTGGCCTGGGCCGTGGTGCTCAGCAATGTGCTGCGCAGCTGGCTTAATTATCGCTGCCTGCGGCGCTTGAGCGCACTCGACTGGCGCATCCTGGCGCGGACATTGCACAAGAGTTTGCTGCTCTGCGGTCTCAGCGGCATGGCGCCTGTCGCTGCGCTGTTGTGGCTACCCATGGATGCGCCGGCGCTGCTGGCGCTGACGGGCACGGCGCTGCTCACCTTGCTGTGCTGGCTGGGCGCAATTTTTCTGTTGAAACATGAGCTCGCCGGCGAATTACTGTTGTTGCAACGCAAGCTGGCCGACCGCTGGCTGGCCGTCAAATCATCGCACTGAGCTATCAGCGGCGCGGGCGCACGAAAGGATGACCATGCGTGTCGGTATCTTGTCCTACCCGATGCTGTTCCAGCGCGACGGCGGCTTGCAGATCCAGGTGCGCGAAACCATAGCCGCCCTGAACCGGCTGCCAGCCAAGGCGGCGCCCCCCATGGAAGTGCAACTGGTCGATGCCAACCATGAGCGGCTGGCCGATTTTGACGTGCTGCATGTTTTTTCGGCCAGCAATGGCACTTACCGCATCATGGAAGCGGCCAGCGAGCAAGGTGTCCCTGTGGTACTGTCGCCCTTGCTATCACCTCAATGGGGCCGCGCCTGCGCCTGGCGCGCGCGGCTTGCCGACCGGCTGGCAGGGCGTTTGACGCAGTGGATGGTGCAAACCAGTTATGCGCAAACGCGGCGCGCCTTGCAGTTGGCCGACATGGTCATTGCGCTGGGCGAGGCCGAGCGCGACGCCATCGTGCAAGGTTTCGCCATGCGCGCCGAGGCCATCCGCGTCTTGCCGAACGGGATTAACGCGCACTTTTTTACAGCCAATGGCGATCTGTTCTTGCGTGAAACGGGCATCTCCGAGCCCTTCGTGCTGATGGTGGGCAGCATTTCGCCGTATAAAAACCAACTGGGACTGGCGCTGGCGCTGGCAGGGACGGGCTTGCGCCTGGTGCTGATCGGCGCTGCCCCGCGCGAACAACACGCGTATTTCCAGCAGTTGCTGGACTTGCCACACGTCAGCTGGCTCGGCACGCTGGAGCACGCCGCCCCGCTGCTGGCGAGCGCCTACCATGCGGCCGGCGTAGTGGCTTTGCCCAGTCAGGGCGAAGTGTTGCCCTTGAGCGTGCTCGAAGCGCTGGCGGCCGGTACGCCCGTCGTCATGACGGCGCAAAGCGCGCTCGATTTGCCCGATTCCGCGTTCGCGCTGCGCAAGCTGCGCTGGGACGATGGCCACGCGCAGCGCCGGGCCATCCTCGAACTGCTGGCGCACCCGCCCGAGCGCACGCGCGTGCAAGCGCTGGTGCAAGGTTTTACGTGGGAACGGGTGGCGGCGCAGATTGCCGAATGTTACTACCAGGTCCAGTTCTTGCCTCCCAGGAGGCAATATGCTGTTTAATTCTTTCGCCTTCCTGTTCGGCTATCTGCCCATCGTGCTGGCCGGCTATTTTCTGCTCGGTCGCCGGGCATCCGCAGGCAGTGCGCCTTCCAGCTGGCGCCGCTTGGCGCCGGCCATGTGGCTGGCGCTGGCCTCGCTGTTCTTCTATGCCTGGTGGGAGGTGCGCTATCTGCCGCTGCTGCTGGCATCGATTTGCGTCAATTACGGCGCCGGGCGCCTGCTCGGCGCCAGTGCTGGCGCAGCGCGCAAGCGCGTGCTGCTGACGGCGCTGGCGCTGAACCTGGGTTTGCTTGCCTACTACAAATATGCGAATTTCTTCATCGATAGCGTGAACGCGGTCGCTATCGCCGGCGGTAGTGGTGGTAGTGGTGGCAGCCTGCCATTGCACGCGCTCGACATCATCTTGCCGATTGGCATCTCTTTCTTTACCTTCACGCAGATCGCCTTCCTCGTCGATTGTTACCGGGGCGAGCTGCGCGAATACCGCTTCATCCATTATGTGCTGTTCGTCAGCTATTTCCCGCACCTGATCGCCGGCCCCGTGCTACACCACCGCGAGATGATGCCGCAGTTCGCCGACCCGGCCAATGTGCATCCGCGCGCGGCCAACTTCGCCATCGGCCTGTCAATTTTTACTCTTGGCCTGGCAAAAAAGGTGCTGATCGCCGACAATCTGTCACCGCTCGCCATTCCCGTCTTCGCGGCCGGCGCCACCCCCACCCTGATCGAGGCGTGGATCGGCGTGCTGGCCTACACCTTCCAGCTGTACTTCGACTTTTCCGGCTATTCGGACATGGCCATCGGCCTGTCGCGCCTGTTCGGTGTGAAATTGCCGCTCAATTTCAACTCGCCGTACAAGGCGGCCAATATCGCCGAGTTCTGGCACCGCTGGCACATGACTTTGTCGCGTTTCCTGCGCGACTATGTATACATTCCCCTGGGCGGCAGCCGCCATGGCGAGGCCATGCGTTACCGCAACCTGATGCTGACCATGCTGCTGGGCGGCCTGTGGCATGGCGCCGGCTGGACCTTCGTCGTCTGGGGCGGCTTGCACGGCCTGTACCTGGTGCTGCTGCAGGCGTGGCAGAGTGTCTTTGGCGCGGCGCAGGCGCGCTGGTGGCCGGCTTGGTGCTCAAGCTTGCTGACCTTTCTTGCCGTCATGCTGGCCTGGGTCTACTTCCGCGCGCCCGATGTGGCCACGGCCTCCGATATCGCCGGCGCGCTGGTGGGGGCGAACGGCGTGAGCTTGCCGCGCGCCCTGGTCAGTCACGCGGGCCTCCTCGCGCAGTGGGGCCTGCATCCGGCCTTCGACGGCATCCGTTGGATCGAACTGGCGGGGCCGGGCTTGCCGGTGCTGCTGGTGGCGATGCTGCTGGCGTTCAGGGCGCCAAACACGCAAGAAATTTTCTTTCTCTACGAGCCCGCCATTGAAAGAATATTGCAGCCTGCAGGTCGCTGGAACTTCAACTGGCAACTCACGCGGCGCTGGAGCGTGGGCTTGGCAGCGCTGTTTGTTGCCTGCATCTTCAGCATGAACCGCGTCAGCGAATTTCTCTACTTCCAATTCTGAGCATGGATACCAACGCCCGCCGCTACCTCGCCATCTTCCTTGCCTGCGTGCTGGCCGTGCTGGCCATTGTTTCGGGCATGAATTATCACGTCGATCCGTATTTGCTGCATCAGTGGGACAGCCCGTTGGTGCAGCGCCTGCGCCCGACGGCTGAAAAGCTGTCCGTGTGGGGCAAGACCTATGCCGTGGCGCGCTATCGGCCGGCCGTCGTCTACATCGGCAATTCGCGCACGGAAATGGGCTTGCCGGCGAGCCGCATGCGTACTTTGTTCGAGGGCAAGAGCGTCTTCAACAGCGCCGTGTCGGGCGCTTCGATCGGCGACGCCATCTTGCTGGCCGAGCATGCGGCCAGAGTCAGCCGTGTCGACACCATGGTGTGGGGCATCGACGCACCCTCGTTTTCCCTGGCGCGCGGTTCGGCCGGCGTGGAGCCGGGCTTGACGGACGATGGCCCCGCCTTTTTCGTGCGGCGTGCCTTGCTCAACATCAAACGCGGCCTGAGCGTGGACATGACGCACGACTCTTGGCGCATCCTTAGCGGCAGCTACGACGGCGTCTGCCTATCCAGTCTAGCCCTGCACGGCCAGCGCGACCAGGCGTGCATTACCAGCCGCAAGCATGGCTGGGCCGGCACGGCGCGCGCATTCACGCCGCGCTTGCAAGAGTTTGGCGACGGCCCGATGCCGACGGCGCCCGCGCTGCTCGCCTTCGACACCAGCGTCGGCAAGCTGTGCCGGGGTGGCACGCGCTTGCGCCTGTACATCAATCCCACCCACGCGCTGACGCTCGACGCCCTGTATTGGCGCGGCAAGTGGGATGCCATGCAGCAGTGGCAGCGCGACCTGGCGCAGATGGCCGGACGCTACCGGCGCCAGGGCTGCGACGTGCGCCTGTACGATTTTTCAGGTTTCAACAGCATCACCAGCGAACCGATCCCGCAAGTGACGGGTGTGCCCGCGATGCGCTATTACTGGGAAGCGTCGCACTATCGCGACAATGTGGGCCAGTTCATCCTGGCGCGCCTGTTCGGCGGCGCGCCGCAGCCGCCGGCGGACTTCGGCATCGAGCTGACGGATACCGGCATCGCGGCGCACCAGGCGGCGATGCGCGCCGCACGCGAGCGCTATCATGCGCAGCACGCCGCCGAAACGGCGTATCTGCGCCATGCCTTGAGCTTGCCGCGCGCGCCCAAATAGGCGCCCAGCGGTAGCAGGCGTACGCCGGGGGCCACGGTGCTTGCGCTATGATGCTGTATTTACATCGAGCTATTTCCAGGACTCACCATGAAAATCGCCTTCTTTGCCAGCCAGCCCTACGATCGTCGCTTCTTCGATGAAGCCTTGGCGTCCCAGCCCGATTCCGCCAGCATCGAACTGGTGTATCACAGCGCCTTGCTGAGCGAGGAAACCGTGGTCCTGGCGCAAGGCGCCCAAGCCGTCTGCGTCTTCGTCAACGACGTGCTCGACGCGCCGGTGCTCGAAGCGCTGCACGGCTACGGCGTGCGCGCCGTCCTGCTACGCTGCGCCGGCTACAACAATCTCGACTTGCAAGCGGCCAAGCGCCTGGGCCTGTTTGTCGCCCGCGTGCCTGCCTACTCGCCGGAAGCGGTAGCCGAATACACGCTGGCCCTGGTGCAAACCCTGAATCGCCATACGCACCGCGCGTATGCGCGCGTGCGCGAAGGCAATTTCTCGCTCGACGGCTTGCTCGGCGCGACCTTGCATGGCAAGACGGTGGGCATCGTCGGCACGGGCAAGATCGGCTTGGCCACGGCGCGCATTTTCAAAGGTTTCGGTTGCAAGGTGCTGGGCCACGACCCGTATCCGGCGCCCGCGTTTGCGCAACTGGGCACCATGGTGGAATTGCCGCAATTGCTGGCCGAGTCCGACATCGTTTCCCTGCATTGCCCCTTGACGCAAAGCACGCGCCACATGATAGGCGTAGCGACGCTGCCGCTGATGAAGCAGGGCGCCATGCTGGTCAATACCTCGCGCGGCGGCCTGATCGACACGGGCGCCGTCATCGAAGCACTGAAATCGCGCCAGCTCGGTTCGCTGGCCATCGACGTGTACGAGCAGGAAAGCAATCTGTTCTTCCAGGACCGCTCGTCCGACATCATCGATGACGACATCTTCCAGCGCCTGATGACGTTGCCGAACGTGCTGGTGACGGGCCACCAGGGCTTTTTCACCATCGAAGCGCTGCGCGAGATCGCCGCCATCACCTATCACAACCTGCAATGCTTCCTGCAGGGCAAGGCGTGCGAAAATAGCGTCCTGGCTGGCTGACGCCGGTTTTTAGGTGCAGCCGCTGCAGCTGCACTTCAGGCTTTATCCTTTTAGTAATCTATATTTTTCCATGACACATCACCTGATTACGCACCGCGGCATCCGCATCATTACCCTCACCTCGGCGCAGGATGTGGCAGCCCACTGCGCGCCCGGCCAGACGGCCATCCGCGAGCAGGACGACGGCTGGTGGCTGTATTTTATGGACCAAGACGGCACGCTCGACGGCTACGATAGCCCGTTCGCCAGCCGTGCCGAAGCGCTGTGGGCGGCCAAGGCAGCGGCCGAATTCAGCGCGCAATGAAGGCCAGTCCGTGGGCTTGCCTGGGATTGCCGCAAGCGCCCGTGCCGGAAGCGGAAAGCGCAGACTACGGCGCCTGCCGCGCCGAACTGCACGGCAAGCGACTGGTCTTGCGCGTGGCAAAAACCACGCCGACGAAAACCGGCCAGTTCGTCACCGTCTGGAAGCGACTCCACCCCGCTGCCGAGATCGCACCGCTCGATGCAGCTGACAGTGTCGATTTTCTCATCATCGCCGTGAGCGATGAAGCGCAGCACGGCTTGTTTGTCTTTTCCCGCGCCGTGCTGATCGAACGCGGCGTGATGTCGCGCGCGGGCAGCGGCGGCAAGCGCGCGCTGCGCGTGTATCCGCCGTGGTGTACGCCAAAATCAGCCCAGGCACTGCACACGCAGCGCTGGCAATCGGCGTGTTTTGTGGCCGCGGGCGACCAGCTGCGGCTCGAGCAGCTGTGCAGGGAATGATTGTTTGCCGTTGAATTGATCGATGCCGTGTTGCTGAGCAAAACCTTTTGTGGCTAGATGCGGCACGCTGCGCGCCGCTGGCTTTTGCCTCAATGAGTGGAAGTTTTTTGGGGGGGCGAGCCTGTCGTGTAAGTTGTGTTCCCCGACAGGCAGCTTTTTTCCAGACGCTGTCAGTACAAGCTAAGGCGAGTGCGTCGTCATGATAGTAAATGGTCCGCCTGGTAGGCGGACCATGGCATTGAATTGCTTAATTCACAGTAGGGGCCAAATTTGTGTCGAAACGGTCGAGGTTCATCACCTTGGTCCATGCCGCCACAAAATCGTGCACAAACTTCGCGTCCGCATCGGCGCTGGCGTATACCTCGGCGATTGCGCGCAGTTGGGCGTGCGAGCCAAACACCAGATCGACGCGCGAGGCGTTCCACTTGTGCGCACCCGTCTTGCGATCACGTCCCTCGAATCGGTCCAGGGTGCGCGAAACCGGTGCCCACTGCGTATTCATATCGAGCAGTTCGACAAAAAAGTCGTTGCTCAAAGCACCAGGGCGCTGGGTGAACACGCCATCCTGGCTGCCGCCGACATTCGTGTTCAGCACCCGCATTCCGCCAATCAGTACCGTCAATTCTGGCGCCGTCAAGGTCAGCAGTTGCGCTTTATCGACCAGCAATACCTCGGCAGGTACACTGTAATGCGTCTTCAGGTAATTGCGGAAGCCGTCGGCAATCGGTTCGAGTGGCTCGAATGACTGCACATCCGTTTGCTCTTGGGTAGCATCCGTGCGCCCTGGGGTGAACGGCACGACGACCGCATGGCCAGCATTCTTTGCTGCCTGCTCTACGCCAACATTGCCTGCCAGGACGATCAGGTCGGCCAGTGATATGTACTTGCCGCCGGTGTTGAAGGCCTGGGCAATCTGCGCCAGGGTGGCGAGTACCTCACTGAGTTGTTCCGGCTGGTTGACAGCCCAGTCTTTTTGCGGCGCGAGGCGAACCCGGGCGCCGTTTGCGCCACCGCGCTTGTCCGAGCCGCGAAAGCTCGATGCCGAAGCCCACGCCGTGGCGACGAGCTGGGCCACCGTCAAGCCCGATGCCTGCAGCTTTTCTTTCAGCGCCGCAATGTCCTGCTCATCGACCAGAGCGTGCTCGACGCCGGGGACAGGATCTTGCCAAATGAAGACTTCTTTTGGCACTTCGGCGCCAAGGTAACGCGAACGCGGGCCCATGTCGCGGTGGGTCAGCTTGAACCAGGCGCGCGCAAACGCATCAGCGAACTGGTCCGGGTTTTCAAAGAATCGCCGCGAGATTTTTTCGTACGCCGGGTCCATGCGCAACGCCAAGTCAGTTGTCAGCATGGTAGGGCGATGGCGCTTGCTGGCGTCATGTGCATCCGGGATGAGTCCGTCGCCGCCTTTGGCGACCCACTGGTGTGCGCCAGCCGGACTTTGCGTCAATTCCCATTCGAAGCCGAACAGGTTCTCGAAATAATTGTTGCTCCACTGCGTAGGCGTGCTGGTCCACGTCACTTCCAGGCCACTTGAGATGGTGTCGCCACCTTTGCCGGTGCCATAGCTGTTGGCCCAGCCCAATCCTTGCGCTTCGATACCGGTGCCTTCAGGTTCGGAGCCGACGTGCTCTGCGGCGGCGGCGCCGTGGGTTTTGCCGAAGGTATGGCCGCCGGCAATGAGTGCGACGGTTTCTTCATCGTTCATTGCCATGCGCGCGAAGGTGTCACGGATGTCGATGGCAGAGGCGAGCGGATCTGGCTTGCCGTCCGGACCTTCCGGGTTGACGTAGATCAGTCCCATCTGCACGGCGGCCAAGGGATTTTCGAGATCGCGCGACTGCGGCGCTTCGCTATCGTCATCTTTTGGCAGCACGGCGTTGACTTTGTCGACTCCGGGCGAACCTTGTGAGTAACGCACGTCGCCGGCCAGCCATTTGTTTTCCCGACCCCAGTACACATCCTGGTCCGGTTCCCACACGTCTGCTCGGCCGCCAGCGAAGCCCAGCGTCTGGAAACCCATGCTTTCGAGCGCCACGTTGCCACTCAAAATATACAGGTCGGCCCAGGAGATTTGCTTGCCATATTTCTGCTTGATGGGCCACAGCAGGCGACGTGCCTTGTCGAGGTTAACGTTGTCGGGCCAGCTGTTCAGTGGCGCGAAGCGCTGCTGGCCACGGCCGGCACCGCCGCGGCCATCGCCTGTACGGTAGGTACCGGCGCTGTGCCATGCCAAGCGGAGAAACAGACCGCCATAGTGCCCGAAGTCGGCCGGCCACCAATCCTGTGAATCAGTCATCAAGGCGGTGAGATCCTGTTTCAACGATGGCAAATCGAGCGTGTTGAAGGCCGCCGCGTAATCGAATTGCTGCGACATCGGGTCCGATTTCGACGAATGCTGGTGCAGCAAATCGAGGCGCAACTGCTGCGGCCACCAATCGCGGTTAGTCGTGCCCACACCCGCTGCAGCATTGAAGGGGCATTTAGCTACTGTTTTTTCTGTACTCATCGCTGATCCTGTCTTTAAAAAAAGGGGGGGAGAATGCAACATAGTTCGAAATCGAAATATATGTACCGAGTATAAGCACCAACGATTGATTGGTAAAATCAATTGTATTTATCAAATTGGTAGTAATTAACTATTAGCTATGCTGTTCATTAGGGAACAAGGTGCGAATGATCATGATAGCGCGCTGGAACGTGGCAGCATGAGTTCAGCTGTGCCGGGCATGGAAAAATCCGTGTTTCGCTCAACAATGCGACACACGCTTGCATGTTTATGGCCCATCAAGATGCAGCATCGGTTTTTCGCGCCGTCGGTAAAAGGCGCCGAATTGATCTGCGTAGCGTCGGCGGGTATCCTCGCTCAGCCAGGCCTCCACGCTTTCACGCATCGCCTGCGCCCCTTCCCGGGTCCCCAGAATGTCGTCTATCTTTCGTGCTGTCGCCTTGCCCCATGCGGTCTTCGGGCAGGCGAAACCAAACTTGATTGGTTCTCCATTGCTGGCGATAGGGAAGCTGCGCACCGCAGCCAGTTTGTCGTTACGGCTTTGGTAATAAGAGAGGATGAAATCATAGTCGATCGTATAGTCGACACGGTTGAGCAGCATCATCGCGAAGATAGATTCGCCGTAGTTGCTGATCGTAGTCAGCGTGAGCGGGGCATCCGCAGGCCGCTGGCGCAGCATGTTGTCGAGCTGCTTGCCGAAACTGCGCTTTTCGCTGATCAAGCCACGTAGTTTGTGCTTGGACAGCAGCAGCGGCAAATCGACTTCCTGCCTGGCATTGAGTGGCAGCGCGCCCGCCACCTCGGAGCGCGCCAGCAAATGCAAGGGCGGCAGCACGCCTGTTTCGACAATATAGGCGCTTTTCAGCCGCTCGGGGTTGCTCAAGGTGAAGCAATAACAGGCAGGCTGGCCCGCTTTTAGCATGGCCCAGCTGCGTTTCAAATTGGCGTAGACGAAGCGGTGCTCGACCTGCGGCCAATGCGCAACGATGTAGGCGATTTCTTTGTCGACAATGCCGGACCCAGGCTTGTCATTGCTGCGTATCGATATCGGTGGCAAATCCGGAATCAGCCAGGTCATCACGGCTTGCTCTGCAGAGACGTCTTGCAGGATCAAGCTCATTGCCAACAATATGCGACGCATTTGCGCTCCATAGTCGAGGATGTCCCACTATTATCACCATAGTTGGGGCTGAAAACACGCGATAGGATGAAATTTTTTATAAAAAAGACCGAAATGGCAAGGCTTGCGGTGCTGTCGCAATATTGATATTAATACCATATTTTTGCGCATTGGAACCTATCCCCGCAGCCCTGCACATCGCAAGGCGCGGTGCACAATGTCTGCAGCAGTGTTTATCAAAATCTTGCAATATTGCAACTACTGCCATTAAATGAGAAGCATTAAGATAATAAAAATATAATTTTTATTTTGCTCCGGCGTGCACGATAATTTGGCTTTGCCAGTATGCTGAGCCGCACAGACTTGATCGATCAACCTTGCCATTGTGAACCCCTATGACGCCAACAGAATTCGAAGATGAGAACGAGAATTCTTCACACTTCGCCTTGGAGCGAGCAGCTGCAGCGTCGCGTAGCACCTGGGTGAGTGTCGCCGTCAACCTTTGCTTGAGCATTGCACAGATTTGCATCGGTATCTATGCCAAGTCACAAGGCTTGGTGGCCGATGGCATTCACTCGCTCACCGATCTCGTGGCAGACTTTGTCGTCTTGTTCGCCAGTCACCACAGCAAGAAGGATGCCGATGAGAACCACCCCTACGGGCATCAGCGATTTGAAAACGCCGCTTCGTTCATTCTCGGCCTCTTACTTTTGGTCGTCGGCGCAGGCATGGTGTGGAGCGCAATATTGAAGCTTGAGTCGCCAGAGAGCATCGCCGAAGTACACAGCATTGCCTTGTGGATGGCTGGTCTGGCACTATTGGCCAAAGAGTGCCTGTTTCGTTATATGCTGGCGATAGCCAAACGCATCAAATCGAGCATGCTGATCGCCAATGCGTGGCATGCCCGCTCGGATGCTGCGTCCTCATTTGTCGTTGGCGTCGGCATCATCGGCAATCTCGCCGGCTATCCCATACTTGACCCGATTGCTGCACTGATCGTTGGACTCATGATTCTGAAAATGGGTTGGGGCTTTGCCTGGGACGCGCTGCATGACTTGATGGATAGGGCGGTGGACGAGATAGAACTCAGTGCCATACGCGAGACGCTATTGACGACGCCCGGCATCAGTGGCGTGCATGATTTGCGCACGCGAAAAATGGGCGACATGATCATCGCCGATGTCCACATCGAGGTCGAGGCATCACTGACGGTCGAAGCGGGACATACGATTGCTGTCGATGCGCGCCGCCGCGTGCTCGAGCGTCATCGGGTTCTCAATCTGATGACGCATATCGATCCATGGCGGCGACCGGATCTGGATCACGCAAGTGCGTCGCCGTCGGCCACGCCGGAAAAGGCGGGATGATATGTCGCTCCAGCCAGGCAGTGGAGGATTGACAACCGCGCAGGCTGCAGAAAGCTTGCTGAAAAGTGGGCCGAATGCCTTGCCTGCCTCGCGTCCCTTGAGTGCCGCACGCCTGCTGCTCGATGTCGTATCCGAACCGATGTTTTTGCTGCTGGTGGCCTGCGGCATCATCTATCTGCTGCTTGGCGACCGCAATGAAGCGCTGATGCTGCTGGGCTTTGTGTGTCTCGTCATGGGCACCACCTTTTTTCAGCGCAGGCGCACGCAACGCTCGCTGCATGCCTTGGGCGACCTTTCCTGTCCACGCGCCCTGGTGATACGCGATGGCAAGCAGGAGCGCATCGCCGGCAGGGACTTGGTGCCTGGCGACCTGGTGCTGCTTGCCGAGGGCGACCGCGTGCCGGCCGATATCGAACTGCTCAATGCATCGAATTTGACGGCCGATGAGTCCATGCTCACGGGCGAGTCCATGCCGGTAGCCAAGCATGGCCGCAGCGACACTGGCGACACTGGCGACAGTCCGGCCTGCCTGGTGTATTCCGGCACCCTGATCACGCAAGGCACGGCCAGCGGTCTGGTGGTCGCCACCGGACCCGATAGCGCGCTCGGTCGCATCGGCGCCTCGCTTGCCAGCATGGGCAGCGAGCTGACACCGATACAATTGGAAACACGCCGTGTCGTCAGCCATGTCGCCATCGGCGGCTTGTGCCTCGCCGCAGGCCTGGCATTGGCCTACTGGTGGCTGCGTGGCGACGCTTTGCAAGGCTTGCTGGCTGGACTGACGCTGGCCATGGCGATCCTGCCTGAAGAATTGCCGGTCATCTTGACGCTTTTCCTGGGCTTGGGCGCCTGGCGCCTGGGGCGGGAAAGCATTTTGGCGCGCAGCATACCGGCGATCGAATTACTCGGCGCGACGACACTGCTGTGCGTAGACAAGACGGGGACACTGACGGCCAACCGCATGGACGTAGCCCGGCTTTGGTCGGAGCAGTCGGCCCATGATTGCCAGCGCAGTCCCGCCGCTGCCTTGCCGGAAGAGCTGCACGGCTTGCTCGAATATGGCGTGCTGGCTAGCCATCGACGCGCGTTTGACCCGATGGAGTCGGCCATCGTCGAGACCGGCGCGCGCTTGCTGGCCCATACCGAGCACCTGCATGCCGACTGGCAGCTGATTGACGATTATCCGCTGTCGCGCCAGATGCTGGCCATGTCGCGGGTGTGGCGATCGCCGGACCATGGCGCGTTCCTGGTGGCGGCGAAGGGCGCGCCCGAGGCCATCATCGACTTATGCCATTTGCCGCCAGCGCGCGCCGCCAGCATCGCGGCGCAGGTGCTGGCCATGGCAAACGACGGTTTGCGCGTGATCGGCGTGGCCAGTGCCACCTTTGCCGCGTCGCCCTTGCCGGACAACCAGCACGTTTTTGATTTTCAATTTCTTGGGCTGCTGGGCTTACACGATCCGCTGCGACCAGAAGTGCCCGATGCAGTGGCGCAATGTCATGCGGCGGGCATACGCGTGGTGATGATCACGGGCGACCATCCCGCCACAGCGCTTGCCATCGCGCAGCAGGCCGGTGTCGCCGGCATCGCCAGCGGTTTGATGTCCGGCGTGGAGCTGACCGCGCTGGACGACGCGGCGCTACAGGCGCGCCTGGTTGATACCGATGTCTTTTGCCGTATCGCGCCAGAGCAAAAGTTGCGCTTGGTGCAAGCTTTTCGCAGCCGTGGCGAGATTGTTGCCATGACCGGTGACGGCGTCAATGACGCGCCCGCTTTGAAGGCGGCCAACATCGGTGTGGCCATGGGCGCGCGTGGCACCGATGTCGCGCGCGAGGCGGCAGCGCTGGTATTGCTCAACGATGATTTTTCTTCCCTCTTGCTTGCGGTGCAGCATGGCCGGCGCCTGTTTGCCAATCTGCGCAAGGCCATCGTCTTCATCGTCGCGGTGCATGTCCCCATCGTCGGCCTGTCCATCGTGCCGGTGCTGCTGGGCTGGCCCTTGCTCTTGATGCCCGTGCACATATTGTTTTTGCAAATGGTGATCGACCCCGCCTGTTCGATCGTGTTTGAGGCCGAGCCGATCGAAGCCGATGCCATGGTAAGCAAGCCCAGACGGCCGGACATGCATTTGTTCGACCGTGAAATACTCGTGCGCGGCTTGCTGCAGGGCGCAGGATTGTTGGCCATGCTGCTGGCCTTCCACGTGTGCGTGCGCTCGATGGACTATTCCGATGCGGTGGCGCGCACGACGACCTTCCTCAGCCTGGTGGCGTCGAACCTGGGACTGATCTATGTCAATCGCCAGTGGACCGAGCCGTCATGGAAGAGGGGGTTGAAGTCGAACCGGGCATTCGCATGGATAGGCCTCGCGGCCTCGCTATTGCTGCTGCTGGTACTGGGCGTGGCGACCATCCGCGAGCTGTTCGCCTTCGCGCTGCCGGACATGCTGTTGTTGCTGCCGTGCGCGCTGGTCGCCGCGCTCAGCATCGTCTGGTTCGAGTGCGTCAAGTGGGTCTTGCCGACATGGCGATGGCTACGCGGCGCGCGCTTGCGCACCTGATGATGGAGCACATCGGCATCGAGTACATCGGCATCGAATACTTCGCGGCGTCCGGCGCGTGACGCTGATGTACAGGCTGTTGCCGATGCTGGCCAGGTCCGCTTGGCTGGCAATCCCTCCTTAGTCACCTCACACCACCTCACTCACCACATAGCGGTACTTGCCCGACGCTTCCGCCGCGATCTCGTCGACTTCCTCGATGACGATGTCTACCTGGGCACCGAGCCTAGCCTGAAAGCCGGTCACGATGGCGTTGCGGGTGGCGTCGTCCAGGCGCACCACGCATACCAGCAGCACGCGCGTGCGCAGCAGGCTTTCCTGGATGATCTTGAAGCTGCGTACCTGCGGCAGTTCGCGCACGATGTAGACGAGGGCCAGGCCGTGCATGACGCTGCCATCGCAGGCCGTGAGAAAATCCGTGCTGCGCCCTTCGATCTTTTGCAGCAGGGGCAAACCACGTCCACAGGAACACGCTTGCGTGCCCAGCGCGCCCATGTCGCCCGTGGCGTAGCGTATAAAGGGATAGTCCTGCGTGGCAAGATGGGTGACGACGATTTCGCCCGTGGCCCCTGGCGGCAGCGGCTGGCCCCGGGCATCGACGATTTCGACGATGAGGTCTTCTGCCGTGATGTGCATGCCGCCGTCCGCGCATTCGTGCGCGATGAAGCCCGCGTCGCGCGCACCGTAGCCGTTGGCCACGGGGCAGCCGAAAGCGGCGGCGATTTGTGCGCGCTGCTCGTCGTACAGACGTTCGGCCGTCACGAACGCCACTTTCACGCCCAGGCCGTTGAGCGGCAGGTCGCGCGCGCTGGCATGGCTGGCGATGCGGCACAGGGCCGATGGATAGCCGAACAGCATGCGCGGGCGCCAGCGGTGCAGTTGCCTGACATAGCCATCGAGGCGCACGGGCGACATGGCAAACGCGGGTAGCAGGATGCTGCGTAGCAGCGCATCGCGCAGGCGGCGCAGGCGATCCTGCGCATGCAGCTCGATGGGCGAACCCCACAACACGGCTTCGCGGTCGCCGATGTCCACGCCCCACCAGCGCGTGGCGCGCCACTTGGCCGCGATGTCGTGGCTGATCCTGCGCCGACCGAGGAAAAATTGTAGCGGCTCGCCGCTCGAGCCGCCCGTGGCGAAAGGGCGCAAGCCGACGGCGCGGGCAGACTTGAAGCTGTCGCGCGCGCGCGCAATATCGCTCTTGCGCAGCAGCGGCAGGCGCGCCAGATCGGCCAACTGCCTGACCTGGCCGGGGTCGAAACCGCTGCGCGCGAACAGGGCGCGGTAATGCGGTACGTGCTCTCCCGCGTGGCGTAGCAGCGCGCGCAGGCGCGCCAGCTGCCATTGCTGCAATTGCTGCGCGCTCCACCACTGCGAGCGTTCCAGCCGGCGCAGCAGACGTGCGCTGTGATGACCCTTGCACCATTCATGCAGGGGGAACAGCCAGTGCGCGACGCAGCGTGTGTAGGCGCCCGGACGCGGCGTGGCGCGGATGCGGCGGTAATGTACGGCCAGACCGGGCGCGATGCGCTTCCAGCTGAAGGTGGAAGCGTGCGCCAGGCCCGCGTCGACCAGCGCTTGTGCGCGCGGCGGGTCGCGCAGCAGCGCCACGATGGCCTGCGCCATGGCGGCCGGCTCGCCGGGTGGCACCAGCAGCGCCGTCACGCCGTCCTGCAGCAGGGCCGGGATGCCGCCCACGTTGGTGCTGACGACGGGCACGCCGCAGGCCAGCGCTTCAAGCACGGAAATGGGCATATTGTCGGCTAGGCTGGGGTTAAGCACGATATCGCTGGCCTGGTACAGCGCGGGCATGGCGGCGTTGTCGACCGGGCCGGCGAAGCGCACGCAGTCCAGAACGCCGAGCGACTTGGCCAGGCGCGCCAGCGCCGCGCGTTGCGGCCCGCCGCCTGCCAGCACCAGGCGCGCCGTGGGAAAGGCCAGTCGCACGATGGCAAAGGCGCGCACGGCGCTGGCATTGTCGTACAGGGTGTCCAGGTGGCGCGCCACGAGGATGCACGGACCGTCGGGCGACGCCGCGCGCGCCGTGGCCGGTGCAAAGCGCTGCAAGTCCACCACGTTCGGCACGATGTGGGCCGTATGGCCATATTGCTCGAAGATGCCGGCCAGATAGACCGAGGGCACGACGATGGCACTGGCGCGGCGCAGGCTCAATGCCACCAGGCGCGGCGAGCGGGCCAGGAAGGCGGCCGCTTCGCCGCCGCGATAATTGAGCAGGGCAGGTTTGCCTTTCAGACTGGCGATCCACATGGCGGGCGCCGCGTGCAAATGCCAGGACCAGCCGGAATTGGCCATGATGTGGAACAGGTCGACCGTATTGGCCATGCGCCACAAACGCCACAGGAACACGGGCAGCCGCAATGCAGCGCGCAGGTAGCGGATGCGCGCCAGCCAGGGCGGCAGTACGCTGTCGTTGACGGCCAGCAGCTGCACGTGGGCACCATCGTCGCGCAGCAGGCGCGCCAGCTGCGCCGTCTGGTTGGCCATGCCGGCGGCTGGCGGCGGCAGCGGGCCGACCAGGGCGATACGCAAGCCCGCGAAGATCATGGCAGCCCTCCCGGCACTCCCGCACCCCTGCGCGCCGCAGTCAAACGCGCATACACGGGCGCATAGCGGCGCACGCTGGCATCCCAGCTGCGCTGCGTCTCGACGAAGACACGCGCCTGGCGCCGCAGCGCCGGCCAGCTGGCAGGTGTCAGCAGCAGCGCCAGTATGGCTTGCGCCAGCGCCTCGGCGTCACCGGCGCGAAACAGCATGCCTGTCTTGCCATGTTCGAGCAGTTCGCGGTGCCCGCCCACGTCGGAGGCGACCACGAGCCGGCCCTGCGCCATCGCTTCGAGCGGTTTCAAGGGCGTCACCAACTGCGTCAGGCGCATGGGCAGGCGTGGATACACGCAGATGTCGAGCAGCTGATAATAGCTGGCCACCTGCGCATGCGGCACGCGACCGACGAAGACCACGGCGCTTTGGAGACCCAATTGCGCCGCCAGCGCGCGCAGCGCCTTTTCTTGCGGACCGCCACCTGCCAGCAGCAGGCGCAGGCTTGGCTGCGCCGCCAGCAGGCACGGCATGGCGCGCAGCAGCAAGGCCAGGCCCTCGTAGGCATAAAACGAGCCGATGTAGCCGATGACAGGGCCGCCGTCCAAACCCAGGCTGTGGACCAGCGCGGGATCGGCAATGGCATCGACGACTGCGGCATCGACGGCGTTCCCAATGACCGTGATTTTGTGCGCAGGCACGCCGCGCGCGCACAGCTCGTGTCGCAAGCCTTCGCAGATGGTGGTGACGGCGTCGGCGCGGCGCAGCGCATACGTTTCCAGCGCGCGCGTGAGGCGGTAGCGCAGGCCGCCTGGCCGGCTGCTACCCTGGTCGGCGGCCGCGTCTTCCCACAAGGCGCGCACTTCATACACGACGGGAATGCCCAGCGCGCGCCCCGCGTTGAGGGCGGCGATGGCGTTCAGGGCCGGCGAATGCGCATGTAAAATATCTGGCTTGAGGCGCTGTGCCAGTTGGCGAAGGCGCACGGCCAGACCGATGATGACGGCCACCTGCCTCAGTACGGGCAGACGCGCCCACCAGCAGGCATTCGGCGCCGTGCGGTAGAAATGCCAGCCATCGACCAGCTGCTGCGCCCCATCGGACGCTCCCTGCTTGGCACTGGTCAGTTGCATGGTGTGCCAGCCCAGTGCACGCTGCTGGCGCAAAATGGCCAGGGTACGAAAGGTGTAGCCGCTATGCAGGGGCAGCGAATGGTCGAGGATGTGCAGGATGCGCATGGACTCACTCCATTGCCATGGCCGGGGCCTGCAGCGGCGTCTTGCGGCCGTGCACCGGCAGCACCTGGCGCAGGAAAGCCTCGAACATCAGCAGCGCCCACAGGGGCGCGCTGTAGTCGCGCCGTCCGCTGGCGTGCTGATCGAGCAGCAGGCGCACGTAATCCATGTCGAACAGACCGCACTGCACCAGGGTGGGGCCCAGCAGTCGCTGTTGCAGGCGCTGGCGCAGCGGGCCGCGCAGCCAGGCGGCCAGTGGCACCGAAAAGCCCATCTTCTGGCGGTACAGCAGAGTGTCGGGCAGCAGCGGGCGCAGGGCCTTTTTCAGCAAGTACTTGCCGACACCGCGCCGCAGCTTGAAATGCGGCGGCAGGCCTGACATCCACGCCACCAGCTCGTGGTCGAGCAGGGGCGAACGCACTTCCAGCGCATGCGCCATGCTGGCCCGGTCCACCTTGGTGAGGATGTCGCCTGGCAGGTAGGTTTTCAGGTCCAGATACTGCACTTGCGACAGGGGATCTTGCGCGGGACTGGCCAGCGCGTGCCGGCGCAGCACTTCCACGGCGCGGTAGCCTTGCAGGCTGCGCCGCAGCTCGGGGCTGAACAGGCGCGCGCGCATGGCGTCGCCGAGCAGGCTGACGCCATGAAAATACGCATCCGTCGTGTCGCGCGCCAGGCCCTCGAAGGTCGTCTTGGCGCGCAGAAAGCGCGGTGCCCAGTCGGCTTTCGGGTAGAGCCGCCCCAGGGTGCCGAACAGCGACTCGCGCAAGCCCGCCGGCAGCAAGGGGGCCAGCGCCTTGCGCACCCTTTCCTCGCGCGCGTGCAGGCGGTAGCGTCGATAGCCGGCCAGGCTTTCATCGCCACCGTCGCCCGACAGGGCCACGGTGACGCGCTGGCGCGCCAGCTGGCAGACTCTGTACGTGGGCAGGGCGGAACTGTCGGCGAACGGTTCGTCGTACAGATTGGCCAGCAGGTCGATCAGTTCGAAGTCATCTTGCTCCACCTGGCGTGCGTGGTGCGCCGTGGCGTAGCGGCGCGCCACCTGCTCGGCATAGCGCGTTTCATTGTACGCCGGGTCGCCAAACGAGATGGAGCAAGTGTTGATGGGTGTGGTGCTTGCGCCGGCCATCAGCGCCACGACGGCGCTGGAATCGACACCGCCCGACAGGAAGGCTCCCAGTGGCACTTCGGCCACCATGCGGATGTGCACCGCTTCGCGCAGGCGCGCCAGCAATTCGTCGGCTGCCTGCGCTTCGCTGGCGGGTGGATTCGGCGTGAACGGAATATCCCAGTACGCTTGCGGCACGGGCAAGGGCTGGCCCGCGCGGATGCAGAGGGTATGCCCGGGCGGCAGCTTGCGCGCATGCTGGAAGATGCTGCGCGGCTCGGGTACGTAGCCGTACGCAAAATACTCTTCCACGGCCAGCGGGTCTAGCGCGTGCGGCATGGCTGGATGGGCGAGCAGGGCTTTCAGTTCGGAGCCGAACAGCAGGGTGCCATCGTCCGCCTCGGCGTAATACAGCGGTTTTACGCCGAGGCGGTCGCGCGCCAGAAATAGCAGATGGCGCCGGCGGTCCCACAGGGCGAAGGCAAACATGCCGCGCAGGCGCTGCACGCAATGTTCGCCCCACTGCTCCCAGGCGCGGACGATGACTTCCGTGTCGCTGCTGGTGCGGAACTGGTGGCCAAACTGGCGCAGTTCGGCCGTCAGGCTGCGATAGTTATAGATTTCACCATTGAAGACGATGGCGATGCTGCGCTCGGCGTTGAACAGCGGTTGCTGGCCGCTGGCCAGGTCGATCACGCTCAGGCGCCGGTGCGCCAGTCCCAGCCCCGGCTCGCGGTGCAAGCCCGCTTCGTCCGGCCCCCGGTGGCGCAGGCTATGGTTCATGCGCGCCAGCAGCAGCACGTCGATGTCGCGCTGGCCCTGCAAATCAAAGATACCGCTGATGCCGCACATGGGAAGCCTTTCAGGCAGAGGTGGACAGGGGAGAGGGTTGGCACGCGCCCGTCAGGCGGTCGTACACGGCCAGGTAGGCGCCGGCCATCGCGGGCAGGCTGTGTTCGGCCAGCACCTGGCGTCGCCCGCGCGCGCCATGGCAGTAAGCCAATTCGGGCATGCGGTAGTAGTCGAGCATGGCGTCGGCCAGCATCTCGGGCGAACCGGGCGGCACCAGAGTGCCGCTCCAGCCCGACTGCACCAGTTCGGCGTTGCCGCCGACCTGGGTGGCGACGATGGGCAACCCGGTCGCCATCGCTTCGAGGATGGTGTTCGAGCTGCCTTCGGCCAGCGAGGGCAGCACGAACAGGTCCATGGCGCGCAGCAGCTGCGCCACGTCGTCACGCGTCCCGGGCAGCCAGGCCAGATGGGCCACGCCAGCCTGCTGCAGCAGGCTCAGGCATGCCTGGCGACACGGCCCGTCGCCCACGAGGATCAGGCGCAGGCGCGCGCGCGCGCGCGGCTGCGCCAACAGCAGCAAGAACGCTTGCACCAGCGACGCATGGTCCTTGACGGCCACCATGCGCCCCACGCTGCCGATGACGAAGGCGTCATCGCACAGGAAACCGGGCGGCCCCACGACGGCCGGCGGCCCCAGGCGCGGATGGAATTGCATGCTGTCAACGCCATTGCCGATGTGCGATACCTGTGTGGGCGCCGCGCCGATGGCATCGACCAGCCATTGCCGCAGGTCGGCGCTGACGGCAATGATGTGCTGCACCAGCGGCAGCATGCATTTGCGCAGCAGCCGGTATTTGCGACGGGTGCCGTGCAAGTCGCTCATGTCGCGCCCGTGTTCGCCATGCACGCGCAGACGCACGCCGGCCATGCAGGCCAGTAGCTGCACTTCGAGACAGCCCAGGTTGCGCGTGTGCACGATTGCCGGTTGCAGCTGCTTCAGTACGCGGTACAGGTGCAGATAGTGGCGCCAGTCCTTGCCTTCGCGCTTGTCCAGGCTGATGATATCGACACCGGGGATGATCAGGCGCTGGCGAAATGCGGTGGCGTTTTTCAGGCAGACGATGGCATGCCGGTAGCGCTGCGGCGGCAAATGATTGATCAGGTTGAGCAGGCCGTTTTCCAGCCCGCCCACGTCAAGCTGGTGGATCACATGCACGATCAGGGGGGCGGCATTGGCCGCTGTCGTGCGGTAGGTGGCAGTGTCAGTGTCAGGGGCCATGCGGCAGCTCCTGCAAGCGTTGTTCGATGACCGGTAGCGCTGCCTGCAGGAACGCTTGCAGGCGCGCGCGCGGCGGCGGCGCCAGCTCGTCGTAGGTGGCAAAGACGATGATGTCGGCACCATCCTGGCGCGTGCCCAGCAGCTTCGCTTGCGCCAGCAACAGTTTCACCAGCACGGGCCGGGCCGTGACGATGCCGCCCTGGCGATACACGCGCCACACCAGCAAGCGTTCGCCGGCGTGCGCCAGCACGCTTTCGCGTACGGCCAGGGAGCCGCTGGGCAGTGTGAGCTCTTGCATGCGCTGCGCCAGCGCCATCGAGCGCGCGCCATATGGTGCGGACTGATGCGTCAGCAGTTCGGCATCGCGCGCCTGGCGCGCATACCAGTGCAGCTGCAACATCACTGGCGCGCCGTCGCCCGCCTGGCGCACATACGTGGCGGCAAACAGCGCAGGCGCGCCCGCATACGGCGCCTGCCAGATTGGTCCGCCCGGGACCGCGCCGTGCAGGCGTCGCCAGGCGGGCGGATCGGGCAAAGTCAGTACGACGGCCGAGCCCGGCGCTGCTGCTCGGTGGGTGGCCAGCGCCAGCGCCGGCCACAGCGCCGCCAGCAGTACACAAGCCAGGCTGGCGCGTATGACGGGACGCATGCCGGCCCTAGCAGCGCCAGGGGGCAAGGGCGGCGCGCGCGGCACGCCGCTCTGGGGCGCCAATTCGCGCCAGCGCGTCGCCAGCCAAAACAGCAGCAGCGCCACCAGGCCAAAAAACAGCCAGCCATAAATCAGGTGGTCGAGACCCACGGCCAGGCGCATATTGCTCAGGTGGCCCAGCATCACGATCAGGTAGGCCCGCAGGCCGTTGGCGAGGATGGGCACAAGTAGGGCGGCAGCCATGACGGCCATGCGCCGCCGCGTGCTTTGGCAGTGCAGATGGGCGAACAGGGCGCCCAGAGCCAGCGCAGCGATCAGGTAGCGCAAGCCACTGCACGCTTCTACGACCGACCAGTTACCGCTAGGCAAAGAAAAATTATTGCCATCGCGAAACACGGGTATGCCCGTCCATTGCAGCGCGGTCACCGTGAACGCGGCCGTGAAGTCGATCAGGGGCGCCAGGAAGAATTCGCCAAATGGCACGGCGAGAAACAGATAGCCGAGGGGAAAGGCCAGCAGGCGCACGGCTGGCCAGCCGAGGATGGCCAGCACGCACGCGGGCAGCATGGCCGTGGCCGTAGTTTGTTCCACCACGGGGACGTTGGCGGCGTCGGCCAGCAGCCAGACAAGCCCCAGGGCTGCCAGCAGCAGCAAGCCTGGCGACGACGGCTGGGGCGCCAGCGCGGCCAGGCGGGAGCGCTGGCGCCAGGCCAGCCAGCCACTGATGGGCACGATCAAGAAACCGTGCGCGAACGTCTGCGAGCGCGACCACAGTTCCAGCATCGACCAGAAGGTGGCGTGATACAGCAGAATGACGGCGGCCAAGGCCGGCAGCAGGGGCGTCAGGGCGGGCTGGGCCGTCAGGCCTTGGCCAGGGCCGCACGCCAGGACGGCCGCGTCTGGCAAACGGGCGACGCTGTTGCGCCGCAGGCTCATGTGGAGATCTCCCGCACGGGCTCAGTCGGCGCTGCGGCGCTGCCGCCGGCCTCGGCCTCGGCAGACAAGCCGAGCATGACGCCCAGGCCGCGCAGGTTGCGTTCCCAGTCGTAATCGTGCACGACCAGCCGGCGTGCCGCCACGCCGATGGCCGCGCAGCTCCCTTCGGCGGCACCATCGTGGGCGTTGCGCAGCACGCGCGCGGCATGGTGGATGAATTCGGCATCGTCGCGCGCCAGCAGCAGTTCCAGGCCCGGCTGGGCGGCGATGCCTTCGAGCGCCTGCGGCGTTGCCAGCACGATCTTGCCCATCGCCATCGCTTCGAGCACCTTGTTTTGCACGCCGCGGGCGATGCGCAGCGGTGCCACGGCCAGCGCCGCGCCGGCCAGATAGGGCCGGACATCGGGCACCTTGCCCGTCACCACCACGCCGGCCACCTTGGCCAGCGCCGTTACGGCGGGCACGGGCGCGCTGCCGACGATGTAAAACTGCAACTGGGGAAACTGGCGCCGCAGCGTGGGCCAGACGTGGCGCACGAACCATTGCACGGCGTCGATATTGGGCCAGTAATCCATGGCGCCCGTAAATACCAGTGCCTGCACGCCGGGCCGATACACGCCGGGCTGGGCTGGCATGGGCTTGAAATACGCCGTATCGACACCGTTGTTGACATGCCCCGTCTTGCGCTGCGCCATGGGCGCGCACTGGCGGAACAGAGCCGCTTCGGCCGGCGAGACAAAGCTGGCGGCCGTGAACTGCTGGGCGATATGGCGCTCGTACTGCAATAGCAGCTGCGCTTCGCGCCGGTACAGCAGCGACATGGGCCAGGGCTTGCTATCGCCGTACTGGCGCCATTTGTCGGAATCGACATCGACGAAATCGATCACGCGGTGCAGGGCGTGGCGCGCGGCGCCATCGATGTATTGCGCCATGGGCCCGGAAAAGGCCAGCGCATGACGCACCTTGCCGCTATATAGCAAGCCATCGACCCATTGCAGCAGGCGCGCATCGCGGTAGTAATGTACGCTCATGGCTTGCCGCGACAGCAGCGCCTGCAAGGCGCGCCAGCGGGCAGTGGCGCGCCGCAAGTCGATGAAGCGCGTGCTGGCGCACAGGGCAGCGACGGTTCTCGCATGTTGCCAGTCGTCGTCATCGTCGATGAAGCAGCCGAGATGCACGCGGAAATGCCGGCTCAGGTATTGCAGCATGTGCCACGCGCGTATCTTGTCACCCTTGTTGGGCGGATACGGCAGGCGGTGGGTGAGCAATAACAGTTCGCGCATCGCGTATCCCCTTGCTTAGCCCAGCTGGCGCACGATATGCGGCCCCAGCAGGTTGGCCAGCGGCAGCGGCAGGCGCCGCCAGAGGCGGATGAAGAGCGCGTATTTGGGGTTCAGTGGGTTGACTTCCGGCAAGGCCTTGGCGCGCACGAGCCGATAGGCATACGGCAGCGCTTGCGCGGTAAAACCCCAGTTTTTCTTGAAGTCGAAGGCCCCCGTGCCCAGCTTGCTGCGGCCGAAATCGAACAGGCGGTAACCGCGCGCGCAGGCACGGCGCATCGCTTCCCAGTACATGAAGTCGTTGGCCCCCGTGCTGCGCGCCAGTGGCGTGCCGCCGCCGTAATACGGCAGCACTTCATCGCGGAAATAAAATAGCAGCACGCTCGCTTGCGCCTGCCGGCCGTGATAGACGGTGAGGATCTCGCAAGCGCTACCGAAGACCGTGCGCAGCAGCGCAAAATGGCGGCGCGCGAAGACGGGCGTGCCCAGCCGGTGTACGCTGGCTGCGTAAATTGGGTAGAAATGCGCGAGGTCATCTTCGACGGTGCTGTGCAGGCCGGCCGCCATGGCCTTGCGCACGACGGCGCGCTGCTTGCGGGGAATCAATAGCAGATTCTGTTCGGCATCCGGCTGCAAGGGACGGCGGAAGGTCGCGTACAGGGGCTTGTGCAGCCAGCCTGCAGCGGCGCTCTCCCGCGTATTTTTTTGCGCACCGTCCTGCGCATCGTCCTGTACCTTGTCTTGCGTCTTGTTTTGCGTCTTGTCTTGCGCATTGCCCTGCACATCGTCTTGTAGCTCGCGCCAGCGGTATTCCAGGTGCCCCACACCAAGATGCCGCGCCAGCGCCTGCGCGGCGGCGTCGAGGGCCAGCCGCGCGGCCGGGTTGGCGCCGGCGATGCCGCCGTACACGCAGAATGGCAGCGAGACGAGGGACGAGCCGAACAAACGGCTGCGCATGTGGGCCAGCGGCAGCACGCCGACGATGCGCCCGTCCTGTTGCGCGTACAGGAAATGGCAGTCATGCTTGAAACCTTGCTGCACGATGGTTTGCCAGCCGGCGCGGTGAAAGAAGGTGGCCTCGGGACAAGCTTCGACAAAGGTATCCCAGCGCTCATGCTCGTGCGCCTGCAGCGAGCGCACCACGATGGCAGCGGCCTGCGCAAGCTCGGGCTGGGCGCAGAAGGCGGCGCTGGGGCGCGCGGGATCGGGCGGAAGGCTGGCCTCGTGCATCATGTGCTTTCGAGAAAAATACGGTCCATACGGTCCCAAGCGAAGTCGGCCGTCAGGCGCGTCAGCCGCGCTTCCATGCGCCCCAGGTTCAGGTAGTGGCGAAAGCGCGTCTTCATGCTCAGGCCCGGCGGGCGCGGCTGGCCTGGATCGAGTTCCCAGGGATGAAAATAGAATATGCCAGCTTGCCCGTCGCACGAATTGATGCGTCGCAAAAGCCAGCGCGACAGTGCATACGGCAGCAGGCGAAAATAGCCGCCGCCGCCGGCCGGCAAGTTGCGCCCGCGCAGGCGCACGGTGCTGACGGGCAGTTCCAGCACGCCGTGCGGCCCGCGCGGGCGCCATGCATAGCGCGGAGAGTCCGGCATGCCGTAATGGTCGTGGCGGATAGGGTAGATGCTGGAACTGTAGCGGTAGCCTGCTTCCTGCAATACGTCGAAGGCCCACAGATTGGTCGCACCGATGGAAAAGCTGGGCGCCCGGTAACCGCGCACGGCCAGCCCCGTCAATTGTTCCAGGATGGTCTTGCTATGGCAGACATCGTCGGCGAACTGTGAGGCTGACTGCTCGCTGGCGCGCAGGTGGGCATAGCCATGGCTGGCCACTTCGTGCCCGGCCTCGGCCACACGGCGCAGCATGGCCGGATAGCGTTCGGCGATCCAGCCCAGGGTAAAAAAAGTGGCGTGGATGCGGCGGCTCTCGAGCAGCAGCAAAATGCGCTCGATATTGGCCTCGATCCGGCATTCGAGGCGGGGCCAGTCGGCGCGCGCAATGTGTGGCGCAAAGGCCGATACCTGGAAATAGTCTTCCACGTCGATGGTCAGGGCGTTGCGTAATATTGCTGGCGGCGTCATGGCAGACTCCGGCGCGCTGCCAGCCAGGGCGCGATGACGGCGGCGATGCGCGTGGCTGCATGGCCATCCCACAGCGGTGGAATGCAGCCACGCTTGCCGCCTGTCTCCAGAATGGCGCGTGCCAGCGCCAGGATGGCGGTCGGGTCAGTGCCAGCCAGTGTATTCGTGCCAGCGCTGACGGTGACGGGCCGTTCCGTATTGGCGCGCAGCGTCAGACAAGGCACGCCCAGGGCCGTGCTTTCTTCCTGGATGCCGCCCGAATCGGTCAGTACCAGGCGCGCGCCTTGCATCAGGCCCAGCAATTCCAGGTAGCCCAGCGGCGGCAGGCAGACGATGGCATGGCGCGCCAGCACGGGTTCCAGGCCTGCCAGGCGCAAGCCGGCCAGGGTGCGCGGGTGGATGGGAAACAGTAGCGGCAACTGCTGCGCCAATTGTCCCAGCGCCTGCAGCAGCGCTTGCAGCTGCGCCACGTCGTCCACATTCGACGGCCGGTGCAGCGTCAGCAGGCCATACGCGGGTGGACAGGCATAGCCGTGCGCGCGCAGCGTGGTGGCAGGTGGCACGGCGCGCGGCAACTGCTGTCGCAGGCTGTCGATCATGACGTTGCCGGTAAAGTGGATGCGCTCGGCGGCGATGCCTTCGCGCAGCAGGTTGGCGCGCGCGCCTTCTTCGCTCGTCAGCAGCAGGCTGGACAGTTGATCCGTCAGCACGCGGTTGATTTCCTCGGGCATGCGCCGGTCGCCGCTGCGCAAGCCCGCCTCGACGTGGATCACGGGGATGGCCCGCTTGGCCGCCACCAGCGCGCAGGCCAGGGTGGAATTGACGTCGCCCACCACCAGCACGGCGTCCGGTGCCAGCGGCGGTGCGGCGTCGAGCACGGCATCGAAGCGGCGCATGATCTCGGCCGTCTGCTGCGCGTGATTGGCCGAGCCGACGTCGAGGGCGATGTCGGGCGCGCGCAGGCCCAGGTCGGCAAACAGCTGGTCGTTCATGGCGGCATCGTAATGTTGCCCGGTGTGCAATAAAGTTATGCGCACGGCAGGCGCCTGGCGTGCCAGGGCGGCCAGGATGGGCGCCATTTTCATCAGGTTGGGGCGCGCCGCTACCACGCACAGCAGGTGCAGGCGCGCGCTGGACGGTGGCGAACGATCGGACCTGCTGGACCTGCTGGACATGCTGGACATGCTGCGGCCTCCTTAGAATTGCATGGTGAGCGTCGCGCTGACGCCGTTTTCGTGATAGCCGTCGCCCCGGTTGCTGGCGTGCCGCGTGTGCCGCACGTCGATGCTGGCCGTCATGTTTGGCTGCAGCAGGCGCGTATAGCCGGCCGTCACACTGATGTTGTTGTCACGCCGTGGCACGCTCAGCGAACGCACGCTGGCGTAGCCGGCATTGATATTAACGTTGCTGCGCGTACTGGCTTGCCAGCTCCAGCCGACGTTGCTGCCAATCTGGCGCGTGCGCTCTTCGCTGCCGAACTCCAGGCCTGGCAGCAAGACACTGTCGATGCCGCTGGCCGTTTGCGCCGTGCGCTCGACGACTGTGACACCAAAGATCATCGTGCTTTTGGGCGTGGCGCGCGCCATCGTCAGTTTCAACTGCTTTTGCAGGAAGTAACTGTGGCTGAAATAATGGATGGCGCCCTGTTCCGGTCCCAGGCTGTTGGCGTAGCGCAGGAAGGCAATGATGCGCAAGCGCCTCTCGCGTGCATTCGGAAACATGCCGCGCCATAATTGATCGAGCAACTGGCCCGCGTCGCGCTCGCCCAGGCGCGCGAACTGCATCGGCATGGTGGTGATATCTTCGCTGTAATTGAGTTGCCAGTTGGTATGGCGCTGCAGGAATGTGGCATCGACGCTGTAGGTGTTGCCAAAAAAGCGCTTGCCCGTGCTGAAGGCAAGGCTGGTGCGCGGTGAAGGCGTCCACACGCCGCCCAACGACCAGAAACGGCCTTCCGGTGCCTTGCCGCTGCGCGCGATATAGCCTTCCTTTTCCATGCCGCCGCTGGCCGTGGTCGCCCATTTTCTGCTCAACGTGTAACGCAAACCCAGGCTGCTGCGCTGCATGCGCACCGGCGCCAGCTTGCTGTCCTGCGTGCGGCGCACGTTGTGGCTGGCGTTCCAGCCCCAGCCCATGCTGTGCGGCTCGCCGCTGAGCTGCAATTGCAGCTCGTCACTGTGTACGGACTGCAATTCGCCGCCACTGTTGAATGTATTGCGCGTGTAGCGCAGTTCGGCCGTGGCCAGGCCGCGGAAGCGGTGCCGCAAATAGGGGCTGATGCCGGTGGTGCGCACGGTGCCGGTATTGTTTGTGTCGGGCAGCGCGTTTATCAGTTGCGGGCCGAATGGCGAGAGGTTCTGCCGGCTGACGCTGGCGTTGGCATCGATGAAGAACCAGTCCTTGGCCAGCTCGGCATCGGCCGCGGCATGCAGCGCGTGATTGTCGCTATTGCCGCGTTGCCCCGAGAGCAACTTATGCCAGCTGTAATCGAGATCGACGCGCAGGCGCGGGCCCGTGCCGATGAGGGCGATGGCGGGCGCGATTTCCGTGATGAAATCAGCTTGCGCCTGGCCTGGCGGCGCGCGCAGCGCATTGTCGGTGTAGCTTACACGCAGGCGCTGCGAGGGTTTCACCAGCCAGTCGACCGCTAAGGCCGGCACGGACAGCAGCAACGATAGCAAGGGCAGCCAGCGGCTAGTCGTAATGGCCATAGCCGTAGTAGTTGTTGCCGGGGAACGATTTGGTTTTGTTATAGATTAAATGTATGTGTTCGCACGAATCGATCTGGCGCAGCGCTTCCTTGACGGCGTGCTGGGTCGTCGTTTCCGCCTCGACGACCATCACCACTTGGCCCATCTGCCCCACCAGCGCGTGCGCTTCGCTGGTGATCAGCAAGGGCGGCGAGTCGAAGACGACGACGCGATCGGCGTAGCGGCTGGCGATCTCGGCCAGCAGCCGGCTCATGGCCCGGCTGGCCAGCAATTCTGTCGCGTGCTTGTTGCTGCGCCCGGCGGGCAGGATGCTGAGGTTGGCGACATTGCTTTTCAGGATCACGTCTGCCATCGCCAGTTGCGGGTCGAGCAGTACGTCCATCAGCCCCGGTTCGGGCGGCAGACCCAGCACTTTCAGCACCGACGGGCGCGCCACGTCGGCATCGACCAGCAGCACCGTGATATCCATTTCCATGGCGATACTCATGGCCAGGTTAATGGCGCAATACGTCTTGCCTTCGCCGGGCATGGCGCTCGTGACGACGATCAAGTTGCCGTGGCGGATGGCCTCGGCGCCGCTGGCGCGCGCCTGGCGCAGCAGCGGGCGCTTGATGATACGGAAATCTTCGGCCACCGAACTGCGTCCGCCTTCCTGCGTAAGCATGCCTTGCTCCGCCAGTCGGGTCAGATTCAGGCTGCGGTACTGCGGATTGCCGGCCGCTGCCGCGATGTCTGCACAATCAGCGCTATCTGTGCTGTCTGTGCTGTCTGTGTTAGCCTTGCCCTCCACGCTGGCCGCGCCCTCCACGCCATCGGCACTGTTCGCCATATACGGCACGGGGACTTCGGCCACGCCCAGGATGCTGGGTGCCTGCCTGCCGCCATCCTTGCTGCTGCGCTCCTTGCTGGTCATCGTCGCTCCCGTGGCGTGGTCTAGAATTTGAGCAGCGCGGCCGTCATGACGCCGCCGTACAGCAGCAACAGGCTGCCCAGGCAGGCGCTAAAGGCATAGCGCGCGCGGCGGCGGCGCACTTGCTGCAACGGCGTCCAGTTCATCGATACCGTGCCCAGCACGTTCAAGCCCGTGGCATCGCGCAGTTCGGCGGGACTGAGAAAGGTGGGGCGTACCTGGCTGATCAAGAGGGCCGTGGCGATGCCGGTCACCAGGGCTGCGCCCAGCGCCGCACTGAACAGCAGCGGACGGTTCGGGCCGACGGGCGCATATTGCACCGTGGGCGGGTCGATGATCTTGAAGGCCATCATCTCGGTGTTGGAACTGAGTTCGCCCGAGAGTTTCGCCGCTTCGCGCCGGCCAATCAGCTTTTCGTAGTTTTCCTTGTTGATGATGTAGTCGCGGTTTAGCTGCGCCAGCTGCGATTCCACCTCGGGCACGGCGTTGCTTTTTGCCAGCAGACGCTCATTGCGCGTGTTGTATTCCTGCACGCGGGCGCGGATGGCGGCCACCTTGGCGTCCGCCTCCGTCAGCGCCACCTTCAGTTGCTGCAGCATGGGGCTGTAGTTCTTGCCCGGGTCGCCGGACGCCGTTTTCAGCTTGCTTTCCTCGATCTTGCGCTCTTCCAGTTGGGCAATGAGGCGCTTCGAGGCGATAATGTCGGGATGCAATTCCGTAAATTGCATGCGCAAGCTGTCGAGGTTCTTGTTGAGTGAGGCGATGCGCTCGTCGAGTTCCGGATGCGTGATAGCCGACGCGTTCGGCTCAAGGTCGAGCACCGGCTCGTCGCCCTCGATCTGGCTGAGGATGGCCTTGCGCGCCTGTTCTGCCTCGAGCAGCTCCAGCTTGGCAGTGTTCAGGCTATCGGACGACATCAGCAACTGGCTGCCATAGTCGATGCCCTGGCGCGGCAGCAGCAACTGGTTGCGGATCTTGAATTCCTTCACCAGGTTTTCAGCCGCGCTGAGCTTGTCCTCGTAATTCTTGATTTGCTCGTCGATAAATTGCACGGCTTTCTGCGAATCGCCCTTTTTGCCCTGGAAACTGCCTTCGACAAAGATGGTCAGCAGGCTTTGCACCACGTCGCGCACCAGCTTCGGGTCGCGTCCGCTATAGCTGATGGTGTAGATATCGTAGGCATTGGTGCCGCTGATCTTGATGCGGCTCATCAGTTCGTCGAGCCGGGATTCGTGTTCGCGCACGGTCTTCGTCCCCAGGTCGAGGTCGACCATGCGCATCACGCGCTCCACGTTCGGGCGGCTGAGCAGGGTGCGGCTCATGATGGCCACCTGCTGTTCCGTGTTCGGCACGCTGGTCATGCCCGCCAGCAGCGGCTTGAGGATGGTTTGCGTATCGACAAACACGCGCGCCGACGTTTGGAAGTCGTCGGGCAGGCTGATGATCTTGATGAAGCCGCCGATGGCCACCAGCCACGCCACCAGCACGGCATGCCAGCGGTATTTCCAGATGCCTTTCAGGCTGGAAAGCAGCTGCTGTATCAATTCCTCCATGTCGCTTCCTTCCGGTGACGGTGCTGCACGCTCGATGTCCGAGCGGCACGAACAATGGCGTCTTGCAAGAAATGCTTGCCCGTTGAGTAAGCAAAGTATAGGACCCCCACGCAGCAAGATTTCCTCAGATGATTGCTTCTTGATACGCCTCAAGGTTCGCTTGCCGGGTTTTAATAATCATAGGAAGTTCGCGGCCCAGACTGGTTCTGCGGGGCCGGACATGGACGCGCCATCGAATCGAGGAGGCCCCGCATGAATCGCTTACGCCGTGCATTTGTATGCCACACGCTGGTCTTGGCGGGCGCCGCCGGCATGCTGGGGGGCTGCCGCACACGCTATGCACTGGCACCGGCCGACGACAGCGCCCCCATGCACGACTACCTGATCGGCCCGGGCGACACCGTCAACATCATTGTCTGGCGCAATCCGGAAGTGTCGCTGACGGTGGCCGTGCGGCCGGACGGCAAGATCACCACCCCGCTGGTGGAGGATTTGCCTGCCAGCGGCAGGACTTCGACCCAACTGGCGCGCGACATTGAACAAGCGTTGAGCAAGTTCATCCAGCAACCGGTGGTGACGGTCATCGTCACCAATTTTTCGGGCCCGTACGGCGAACAGATCCGGGTCATCGGCGAGGCAGCCAAGCCGCAGGCGCTGCCTTACCGCCTGGGCATGTCGCTCATGGACGTGCTCATCGCCGTCGGCGGCATCACCGACTTTGCCGCCGGCAACAAGGCCAGCATCATCCGCATGCGCGATGGCAGACAGCAGCAGCTCGGTGTGCGTCTGGACGACCTGCTCAAGGATGGGGATATTTCCGCCAACGTCATGATGCGCCCGGGCGACGTGCTGTTGATACCGGAGAGTTTTTTTTAAGCGTGAGCTCAACAACGCTAAAACAGTCATGATATTCGTGCTTTTCGGCAAATTTCAGCGCGCCCTAATGACGCCTAAAGGTCAATTCTTTTGCTTTTTTAACTGATGCTGGGAACTTTTTAAGTTTTTATCTTGTCACAAGGCATAGGCCCCCAATCCATCCCGATGGTTGCCGATGAACGTGAGGACAAGATGAGCTTTGAAGATGAACCCATTATTTCCTTCGACACGCCAGGTACTTTCAGTGACCTGGTGGTGGGCGAAGGCAAGATCGACCCGGCCATGGAGCACGAGCTCGACCTGCAGCGCTTTCATATTCGCATGGCCAATTCGCGTGGTCGGCGCGAGGCGGCCAGTTTGCTGATCCGCAAGATGTATGGCTGGCGCGGCTATGCCGTCAATCCCGGCACCGCGCATGTGCTCAATAAAATCACCCTGTTTGCAGAAACGGCAGGCGCCACCGTCGGTACCATGACTTTGTGCCTGGACAATGACGAGACGGGCTTGCCCGCCGATGAAAACTTCCGCGACAAGCTAGACGTGCTGCGTGAGGAAGGCCGGCGCCTGTGCGAACCGTCGCGCCTGGCCATCGACAAGGGCGTGAGCAAGCGTGTGTTTGCGGCGCTGATCCATATTTCTTATATCTACGCCCATAATATTCACGGTTTTACCGATTATGTGATCGAAGTCAATCCGCGCCATGTGGTGTTTTACAAGCGCATGCTCGGTTTCAACGATTTTGGCGGCGAACGAGAGTGCACGCGCGTGGGCGCGCCGGCCGTGCTGCTGCGCCTGAACCTCGACTATATGCGAGCCCAGATCGACAAATACGGCGGCATGATGGAGCAGCACGGAGGGGAACGCTCGTTTTACCCCTATTTCTTTCCGACATGGGATGAGCCTGGCATGACCGAGCGGCTGCGACAGGGACGCACCTGAGGGTCATTTTTCTTTCAGCAAGATCGATTGCATATGGCTGCCCGGAATCGCATAGCTGATGCCGCTCGGCGCGCTGATGGCGGCCTCTTTCAAACCTTTGAGATAGACCATATTGACGATGCCGTAGACGATGCCGGTCTCGGGGTCGTACAGGGGGCTGCCGCTGCTGCCCGGATATGCCGTTGCGTCCAGTTGGAACACGATGTACGGTGCTTTTTTCAGTTGCGCCAGGCGCCGCAGGTCCAGGCGCTGTGCATTTTCGCTCGGTATGACCACCGGCGTCAGCGACGATATGATGGCGCGGTGCGTCACGTGATATAAGCCCAGTAAGGTAGCCAGCGGAAAGCCGGTAAAGGCCATGGCTTGGCCTTCGCGCACGGTGGCCGCGTCGCCCAATGTCAGGGCGGGCAGTGGCGCGCCCGTGAAGCGCAGCAAGGCCAGGTCGTGCTCCGCGTCCAGCGCCTGTACCTTGGCGTGGCGAAATTGCGCCGTCTGACCCTGGCCCGTGAGTATGCCGATGACTTCGCCGGGATTGGCGTCGAGCATGTTCTCGATGACATGGGCGCAAGTAAGCACGCTCAAGCCGTCGCCTGCCACGAAGCCTGTGCCGACGAAACGCATGGGCGGCGTGCGCGTCTTTTCCAGGCTGGCCACGCCGACGATGGACGGTTTCACGCGCGTAACGACTTGCGCCAGGGTGTCGTCGGCGCGGCAGGGCGTGGAGACCCAAGCCAGGACGAGGCACGATAGCAGGGCAAAGAAAAATGTGTATGGCAGGGCTTTCATGGCGGCTCACTTTCAGCGGCAAGCGGTGGCGGGGGCTGCAGCAAGGCACACAGCAGCATCAGATAGAACAGCACGGCGATGCGCGGTACGTCGAGCAGGCTGTCGAACAGGCCGACGACGAGAAAGCCCAACAGGGCGGCGACGCAGGCCAGCGCGCCCTGGCCGGTCTGCGCCCGTACGCCCTGGCGCAGCAGGCGCAGACCGGCCAGGGCCAGCAGGACCAGCATGGATAGTGCGCCGCACCAGCCCGTTTCCACCACTAAGTGTAGCGCCAGGCTCTTGATATGCCACGGCAAGTGATGATGGTCGCTGCTGAAAAACCAGTAATTGTTGGCCTGCGCAAAGTCGCCGTTGGCGATCAATTCCTCACCGCCGGGCGCGCGCAGGCTCAGATTGTCGATGTCGATCACGGACGACGTGGCCGTGCCGCTGGCGGCCAGTTCCAGCTGCACGGGCGGGCGCAGCAGCCAGGCGCCGGCGCCCAGCGAGCCGCTGTCGAATGGCACTTCGTAGTGCTGCCACGCGTTGACCCGAGCGTTGGGCTGTGGCAGGCGCAGTCGCAGCGCGATAGGCGCGCAGTTTTGTGCATACAGCAATTGTCTCTGACACAGGTGCACCAGCAGCAAGGGCATGGCGCCGGTTCGGCGCGCGTCGAGCGCCAGGGTGTAGCGCGTGGCAGGCTGCACGGGCAGGCGTTGCAACAGGCGCAGCAATTCGCCATAGCCGGCGCTGTAGCCGGGACTGGCCAGACGCACATAATAGTTACCAGGCGCGCTGTTTTGCGGCGCATACGCGATGCTGGCCGGCACTTCGCGCGCGGGATTATGCCAGTAATACGTGGCAGGAAAGCTGCCCATGCCCATGCCAAACAGCTGATCTTCCCAGTCGGACGGCTGCATGGCCAGTACTTGCCGCCAATGGCGCAAGCGGCCTTGCATGTCGAAGGCGGTGTTGGCAAAACGTTCGGTGGCGTAATAGCTGGCCGAGATGGGAATGGCCAGCAGCAGTACGATGGCCCCCGCGCCCGCCATGCTCAGGCTGGTGCGATCGAGCCGCCACAGTGGTGGATGCAAGCGTCCATTGCACAGCATCAGCATGGCCAACAGGACGACCAGCCCGGCTGGCGCCAAGGCGCGAGCGCCGGCCCAGTGCCAGCCTATCCAGACGACATTGCACGCCAGCATGGTCCATGCCATCATCGCCAGGCTCAGCCTGGCTGGCTGGCTGGCATCGCTGCTGCACGGCCCCACAGGGCCGGGCAGCAGCACGACCGCCAGCAGCACGGCGGCCAGCGAAAAGAGGAAATACGGACCTTTCAGCAAGCCGCTTGCCTGCTGGCCTTCCCCTAGCGGCCACCAGCTGGCCAGCAGCCCCTGCAAGCATAGCGCGCACAGCACGCTGGCCGGCGCCAGGCGCCATGGCAAGGGCCGCGCTGCCAGCACGAAACTGGCCGCGAGCAGCAGCACGGCGGCGAGCAAACCCCGGTAGCCGGCCACGCTGAACATGTATACAAGCAGGACGCTGCCCAGGCCGGCTAACAGCAGCCTTAGCATGATGCCACGCACGGCTAGCCAGCGAGCCTGTTGCCGCGCCGCGCCGGAGGCTACGCGCAAGGTTTGCCAGGAGGCCAGCAGCAAGAGCGCTGCCAAGGCCGCTGCAAGGGCTGCATACAGGCCGCGTGAAAAGGTGGCGCATGCCGCGTGCAGGGCCAATGCCAGCAGTAGCAAGGCCAGCGCCGCCTGCCAGCGGCTGCGCGCGCGCGCCAGCCACAGTCCCGCAAATGGCAGGCTCAGGGCCAGATAGCCATCCAGCGCGGCGCCGCCCGTGTGCATGGCGGAAAACGGCGCCGTGATGCGGTAGTCGCTGGACAGGTTCATCAAGCCGGGAAACACGGCCCTTTCCCACAGCGCGAACAGCGACACCATGGCCAGCCCGGCCAGCATGCCCGGCAGCGCGTAGCGGCGCAGGGCGGACGCGTCGCCATCGCGCAGTAACAGCGGCAACAGCAGCATGCTCCAGGCCCAGGCCTTGCCCAGTCGCAAGCTGTTGTAAGGGCTCAGGTAATTATCCCAGGCATACACGTCCAGGGACGGCAGCGGCAGGACGCCGCGCAGCAGCGCTGCCAGCCACGCCAGGGTGCACAGCAGCAGGCAGGCGCGGGCGCAAGGCGCTAGCTGCATCGCTGCGCTCTGGGCCGGTCCGCCCAGGCGCCAATAGCCGCAAGCGACCGTCAGCATTAGCAGCACGTCAATTTCTTCGAGGAAGAAGCGGCCCGTCCACGGTGCCAGGTCCAGCACGGGCAGCAAGGCGGGCACGCAAAACAGCCAGCAGGCCGGACGCCAGCGCAGCAGTAAAAAATAGGCGGGCAGCAGGGCAGCAAACAGCAGGCCCGGCCAGCCATGTCCCAGCGGATAGTGGCGCAGTGCCAGCATGCAGGCGGCGCCTGCCAGCAAGGCCAGCAGTCGTGCTGCCAGGGCGGGCAGGGCTGCGGGCGCCAGCATGGCCTAGAGCTGGGTCAGCAAGGCCTGCGCCTCGGCCCGCTGCGGGAAATTCTTGTGAGCGGCAAGCAGTTGTTCCAGTTGCTTGCGCGCTCCCGGCTTGTCGCCCGATTTGGCCAGTGCCGCACCCAGGTGGTATTGTATTTCAGCTAACTTTGGCGCCAGGCCGGCGGCCTTGCGCAGCAGGGTAGTCGCCTGCTTGACATCGCCCTGTTCCAGCACGATCCAGCCCAGGGTATCGAGCACGATGGGATTGTCCGGCACCAGCTTGAGCGCCTGTTCGGCCGTTGCCAGCGCGCGCGGATCTTGTTGCTGTTGATATGCCCACGCCAGGTCGTTCAGTGCCGCCACATTGGCCGCGTCCTTGGCAACGATGTACTGCAGCTGTTCGATGGCCGAGCGGTATTGCTTTGCCGCCAGTTTGACGCCGGCCACGTAGCTGCGCAGTCCCAAGTCATCGGGCTTGTCTTGCAGCCAGGCCGCCATGCGTGCATCGGCCTCGCGCAGCTGGCCGGCGGCCAGCAAGGCGCGGTATAGCTGTACCTGCATAGGCCCGATATTGCTGAGCTGGAGGGCGTGTTGGTACAGCTTGACGGCGTCCTGCGGCAGTTTCTGCGCCATCAGCACATCGCCTTCGAGCTTGTAGCCGGCCGCCAGCTTCGGCTGCTGATGCTGCACTTGGCGCGCCACGGCCAGCGCGTCGTGCTGGCGGTTCAGGGCCAGCAGCAGCGCCACTTCGACCACGCGCGCTTCGAGCAGCGTAGGATCGAGCACTTGCGCCCGCTTGACCGCCTGCAGCGCATTCTGGTGCTCACCCAGCGCCAGGTGCAGGCTGGAAATGCGCATCTGCACCGGTGCCGACGTCGTCTGTATGCTGGCCAGCTTGCTGTAGCTATCGAGCGCCGCCTGCGTCTGGCCGGCGCCGTATTCGACCTGCGCCCGCATGGCCAGTGCATCGGCGTCGCCCGGGTGGCCAGCCTGCAGGGTACGCGCCAGTTCCAGCGCCTTGTCCGGCGCGCCCGTCTGCAGGTAAAAGTTACTCAGCAGCAAAGCCGGCGCAACGGCGTCGCGATTGTCGCGATGGCCACGTTCCAGCCAACGCCGCGCCTCGTCCGTCTTGCCCTGCGAGGCGGCCAGCTTGGCCAGCGCCGCGCACAGGTCGGCGTTTTTTGGCGCTTTCGCCAGCGCCCGCTCGAAGCGCTGTTGCGCTTGTTGTGGTTTTTTTCCGGCCAGGTCGAGTTGCGCCAGGTTGTTCAGGGCCGGTAAGTACACAGGGTCCATCCCCAGGGCCTGCTCGAAACTGGCGCGCGCGGCAGGCACGTCGCGCAAGGCCAGGTAGACGCCGCCTTTCAGGTTCAGCAACAGTGGATTCGTGCCTTGCTGCTGTTCCAGCATCTTGACGGTGGCCAAGGCTTTGTCGTTCTGCTGGTGGCGCAGCAAGGTCAGCACCAGTATGGTGCCCACCTGCGGCGTGTTCTTGTCGAGCACGCTGGCGCGTTCCAGCTCGTCGATGGCTCGGCTGTTCTCGCCCATGCCCAAGTGGCTCATGCCCAGCGCTGCATGCAGCCTGGCCGTGTCCGGCGCCAGGGTATTGGCCTGTTCAAAAAACGCCGCAGCCTTGTCATAGCGGCGCGCGCGCAAATGCGCCTCGCCCGCCAGCGACAGCAATTCCACGTCGTTGGGAAAGGTCGATAGCGCCGGCTGTAGCAGGTCGAGGGCGGCGTCCGTTTTGCCGCGCATCAGTTCGATCGACGCCATCATCTTGAGCGCGTACACATGTGTGGGATAGACGGCCAGGAAGCGCTGCAAATAGGTTTCCGCCAATTGCGGCGAGCCCAGCTTCAGTTGCACGGCGCCAGCGAGCAAGATGGCTGGCATGTGCTCGGGCGCCGCCCTGAGCACCAGTTGCAACGATTGCAGGGCTGCTTTGTTCTTGCCTTGGCGGAAATCGAGCATTGCCTGAGCTTGCAGCAGGCCCAGGCTGTTGGGTGCCGTTTTGCGCGCCGTGGCCAGCTGGGCGGCCGCTTCCAGGTAGCGGTTTTCCAGGATATCTAGGTTGGCCAGGTCGATATGGGCCTGGGTATTGTCCGGCTTGAGCTTGAGAATGTGCATGTAGGCCAGGCGCGCTGCGCCGTTTTTGCCTTGCAGACGCAGCAGGTCGCCCTGCAGGCGCAAGGCGTCGAGGTTGGCGGGCGCGTTGTTCAACGCTTGCGCCAGCAGCAACTCGGTCGCCGACAATTGCTGCTCCTGCGCCGCCATCCGCGCCAGGCCCAGCAAGGCCTCGACCTGGCCGGGATGGGCTTCCAGCAGGCGCGCAAACACGGCGCGCGCCTCGTCCTGGCGACCCAGGGCCAGCAAGGCATCGGCGCGTAGGGCCAGCACGTTGCCGGGCTGCGCCGCATCGTCGGCGATCTCGGCCAGGACTTTGTCGAACTGGCCCAGCATCAGCCAGGACTTGCCCAGCAGTGGCATGACTTGCTGCGATCCTAGCCCCAGCGACCTTGCCTTGCGCAATTCTTTCTCGGCAGACAGCGCTTCGCCCGTGTCGATATAGATGCTGCCCAGCAGTAAGCGCGCTGGCGCGCTGTCCGGCTCCTTTTGCAACAGGTTCTTCAACTGGATGATGGCGGCGCGTGCCTCGCCCCTTTGGCGGTACTGCTGCGCGTCGGCCAGCAGGGAAGCGCTGCTCTGCGTGCCGTGGCACCCCGCCAGCAAGGGCAGCAGCAGGGTGCAGCACAGCGCGGCGGCCGGCAAGCCGGGAAAAGGGCGGGGCAGGGAACGGACCATGGAAGTCTCCGGTAGCGGCGTGCATCAGCGATGGGCATGGCCTAGCTTAAAAAAATGGCCGTCGCTCTCCTTGATTGCGCTCAACTAGGTGCCGATTCTGCACGCGCCTGCTTATCGTCAATCCGCATTTCTTGTTCCCGCTCAAGAATGACCGGGCCGGCGACCGTAGAATTTCCCGCACGGCGATGCTCAGGCCGCAACCATTTGGAGCACATGCACATGGACAGCAGCGTGGATAGCAAGGCGGTCGTGGTGGCGGTGGTAGGGCTCGGTTATGTCGGCTTGCAGCTGGCCGTGGCGTTTGGCATGCGCCAGCGCACCATCGGCTTTGACTTGTCGACACGCAAGGTCGAGAATTATCGCAACCATGTCGACCCCACCGGCGAAGTCAGTACGGAACAGTTGCGCGCGGCGCAGTGGCTGAGCGTGGGCTGCGATCCGGCCCAGCTTGAACTGGCCGATTTCATCGTCGTGGCCGTACCCACGCCCGTCGACAGCGCGCACAATCCCGATTTCTCCGCCCTGGCCGGCGCCAGCGCTGCCGTCGGGCGCCATATGCGGCGCGGCGCCATCGTCATCTATGAGTCCACCGTGTATCCGGGCGCCACCGAGGAAATCTGCATCCCCATCCTCGAGCGGCATTCTGGCCTGCGCTGGAAGGAAGATTTTCATGTGGGCTTTTCGCCCGAGCGCATTAATCCTGGCGACAAGGCGCATACCCTGCACAGCATCCGCAAGGTGGTTTCGGGTGACGACGCTGCCACCCTGGACAAGGTCGCTGCCCTGTACGAAGGCGTGGTCGCAGCCGGCGTACACCGCGCGTCGAGCATCCGCGTGGCAGAAGCGGCCAAGGTCATCGAAAACACGCAGCGCGACCTGAACATCGCGCTGATGAACGAGCTGGCCATCATCTTTGACCGTATCGGCATCGACACCGAGGAAGTGCTGCAGGCGGCGGGCACGAAATGGAATTTTTTGCCATTCCGGCCCGGGCTGGTGGGCGGCCACTGCATCGGCGTCGACCCCTACTATCTGACGCACAAGGCGGAAATGCTGGGCTACCACCCGCACGTGATCCTGGCCGGGCGCCGCATCAACGACGGCATGGCCAAGTTCGTGGCGGAAAAAACCATCAAGGAAATGGTGCGCGCCGGTTTCAAATTGAAAGGTTCGCACATCAACGTGCTGGGCCTCACTTTCAAGGAGGATTGCCCGGATCTGCGCAATTCTAAAGTGGTCGACATGATTCACGAACTGCAATCGTACGGTGTGCAGGTGCATGTGCACGACCCCGTCGCCGATCGCCGCGAGGCACTGGAAGAATACGATCTATTGCTGGAGAGCTGGGAGCAACTGCCGCGCGCCGAAGCCATCATCAGCGCCGTCTCGCACCAGGCCCTGCTGGCGCGCCCGCTGGCCGATTTCCAGAGCAAGGTGCTGGAAAACGGTTGCTTCATCGACATCAAGTCGCATTTTGACCCGCGTCCGCTACAGGACGGCGGCCTGCATGTGTGGCGGCTGTGATGCTGACCGACGCTGGCGATGTGACAGCAGCGACGGCGCAGGACGTAGCCGGCGCCATGGCAGACCCGGCTGCTAGTGCCTACGCGCAAACCTGTGCGCAACTGGCCAGGACGCCGCGCCGCTGGCTGGTGACGGGCGTGGCCGGTTTCATCGGCTCGCACCTGCTGGAAACCTTGCTGCAACTAAGCCAGGAAGTGCGCGGCCTGGACAATTTCCTGACCGGCCACCGGCATAACCTGGAGCAAGTGCGTGCCAGCGTGGGCGTAGCGGCATGGCGACGTTTTACTTTTATCGAAGGCGATATCCGCGATCCGCAGGCCTGCGCGCGCGCTTGCGGATCGCAAGGCGCCAACGCGGTTTATGCTGATCACGACGCTGCCGGCGGCAGCCTGGCCGGCAGCAGTCGTGCCGATACTGGCGGCCCTGTCGACTATGTGTTGCACCAGGCGGCGCTCGGTTCTGTCTCGCGTTCGCTGGAAGACCCGCTGCTGTGCCATGGCGTCAACATCAACGGTCACCTGAACATGCTGGCCGCCGCGCATGCTGCGGGCGTGCAGCGCTTCGTATATGCCGCGTCCAGCGCTACCTATGGCGACCACCCGGCCCTGCCGAAAGTGGAGCAGCATATCGGCGCGCCCCTGTCGCCGTATGCCTTGAGTAAATATGTCAATGAGCTGTATGCGCAAGTGTACGCGCGCTGCTACGCCATGCAAACGATCGGGCTGCGCTACTTCAATGTCTTCGGTCCGCGACAAGACCCGCTGGGTGCCTATGCCGCCGTCATTCCCCGCTGGATTGCCGCCATGCTCGATAAGCAGGCTGTACACATCCATGGCGACGGCGCCACCAGCCGCGATTTCTGCTTTGTACATAATGCGGTGCAAGCGAATATCCTCGCTGCCACGCGCACGGACCCGAACGCCGTCAACCAGGTCTATAACGTCGCCGTCAACGCCCGCACCAGTTTGACGCAGTTGCACGCCACCATGCAACAGATGTTGCTCGCTACACTAGCGCAACATGTGCCGCTGGCGCCCGAATATGGCCAATTTCGCGCTGGTGACGTGCGCCATTCGCAGGCGGACATCACCAAGGCCACCCGTTTGCTGGGCTATGTACCCACGCATGACCTGGCGCAAGGCTTGCGTCACACCATCGCCTGGTATGTGGCGCAGGCGGGCCTGGCCTGAGGTGCGCATCAATTGTTGATCACTTGCGCGTGGCGGTTGAGGTAATGCGCAGGAGGTGTGCAACGGGTGCAAGAGGTTTGCAAGAGGTGCATAGGAAGTGCCTGCGCGATGTCCGCACTGGCAGCCAAGGCCCATGCTACGCAATACCTGCATTGACTCGGACTCCGATCAGCAGGGTCAAGTATAAAGTTTGAAATTTTAAATTCTAGATTCCAAGCATACGGCACCGCCTACGCCCGCATGCCTGATTTCGCTCAACGTTGACAGCGGAACTATTTTTTCCTTCCTTGCCACAGGCGGCGCGGTGCCGTCATGCGTCAGCACAGTTCAATCTAGATCAATACGGCTTGCCGCAGCCCGCCCACACTGAATATTCAGAGCGACCCACGAGGAGTACATGATGATAGGCAATGACAATGGTTTCAGTGCCCCACCAGGCAGCAGTGGCAGGGGGCAAAACGCGGATGACGAAGAGGCCGTCGGCCAATTTTCCGCCCCCGGCGAAGACGATAATATGGTCGAGAGCGCGTCCGTCTCCGACCTGCCCGACGCCTTGAGCGGCGTCAGTATGGAATTGCTGGAAATCAAGCGCAGCATCGAAGACGGCATGCATCAGAGCCTGGCCCAGGCAGGCGGCGTGCGCGCCGCCGATGCCTTCAGCGACGGCGGCAATATCCAGGGTGTATCCATCGGCCTGGGCGAGGGCGCCAGCGACAGCTCGTCTGGCGAACCGGGCTTGCCAGCGTTGACTCTGTACGTGGCCGAACCCACTTCCGTCGACCGCGCCAAGGCGGCCATCGTGGGGGCCATGGGTGTGCGCGCCGTGGCCAGCGACAGGGTGCCCGTCAACATCGTCGTCACGGGCGTGATCGACGCGCAGCCGCATCGTTTCCGCTTGCGCCCAGCGCCGGGCGGCGTCTCGGTCGGGCATTTCCGCATCACGGCCGGCACTATCGGCTGTCTGGCCGTCGGGCGCAGCGCGCCGCGCAACAGCCGCTTGATGATTCTTAGCAATAATCACGTGCTGGCCAATTCCAACGGCGCCGCGTTCAACGACTGCATCGTGCAGCCGGGTCCCATCGACGGTGGCCGCTGCCCGCAAGATCAGGTGGCCGTGCTGGAGCGCTTCGTGCCCATCAATTTCAGCGGCGGCGTCAATTTTGTCGATTGCGCCACCGGCTGGGCCTGGCCAGACAGGGTGCGGCCCGAACTGGTCTACCTGAGCGGCGGCGTACCAGCCTACTTCCGCATCAGCAATGCGCTGGTGGCACCCTCGCTAGGCATGCTGGTCGGCAAATCCGGGCGCACCACACAATTGACGCAGGGCCGCATTACGGGGCTAGGCGCTACCATCAACGTCAATTACGGCGGTGGCAGGATCGCCTTGTTCCGGGACCAGATTGCTATCACGGGCGTGAGCGGAGCGTTCAGTGCGGGTGGCGATTCCGGCTCGTCCATCTGGACCTGGAACCAGCAGCGTAATCCCGTCGGCCTGTTATTCGCCGGCGGCGGCAACATCACCTTCGCCAACCAGATGCGGCGGGTGGTGGTGGCGCTCGACGTCAATCTGTACACCTGAACAAGCTGGTAGGAGATGGTGCGGCGGCGGCATGCCGCCTTGCATAACGCTGCCTTTTGCACGATGATGATAGATAGCGTCGCTGCCTGGCCGTGGGTAGCGCGTAGCGGCCAGCCTTGCTTTTATCGGGCCATCGTGCATCGCTGCGCCGGATGGCCCGATGCTGGGGTGTATCATGGAATGCATCAGGAGGATGTGTCATGTCAAACAGTAAATTTGCACAATCGCCATATACCGTCTTTGAGGACGCCGCCATGCCGTACTTGCCAGATGAATCTCCTGGCCCTGCGATTGCAGGGGGACCCTACGTCCATGCAGCGCCCCAGGGGCGCCTGGAAGCGGCAAGGCAGCGCAATGAGCGGGCGTTGATGGCCATCGACGGCGTGGAAGGCGTCAGCCTGGGGCGCACTGCCGTTGGTCAGGACGCGATCATCGTGTATCTGCGCGACGCGTCCGTCAAGCGGCGCGTGCCCTTGCAGGTCGATGGCTACCCGGTAGAGACGAGCCTCACGGGCCAGATCGATATCCAGCGCTGGTAGACAGTAAGTAGACCCGGCTGCTTTGACGACTGGGAGCCGGGGCGCAAGGTGCTAGGGAGCAAGCATTGTTTCCAGGACTGCCCAGCCGTCTCGCCAGGACCTGTCCCTGCACTGTCAGGGCTGAGCCTGTATGCCAGGCTCACCGCGCTTGGGCGGGCGTCGCATAAGATTAGTGCCAAGCCGGGCTGGTCGCCGCCGCGCCGCTGTCATGTCATCCCATCAGCTTGCCCACGAACACACTGCGTGCCCGGCAAACTCATGCTTCCAGCAGGTATTCCGCTGGGCAATATAGGTCAGCCTTCATGTGGCTTGAAACCTGTTGCAGTTATTGTGCCGGTCTTCCGTCGCTTCCTTCATCAGGTGGCCCGCGCGGATGGCGTCGTCCGCTTGCACCGTCATGGCCAGTTCCTCGATGGCGGGCGGGTATTCGTGCTGAGCCGCTTCTTCCAGCATTGCACGGCCCTTGAGCTGGTCGCGCGGCACGCTGCGGCCTTCGCGCTAGGCGTTGTACAGAAGGATCATGGCGTGTCGATTGCCCAGTTCGCTCGATTTTTCCAGCCAGCGCGCCGCGATACTTGAATTTTTCGCTACGCCTTCGCCGTTCGCCGCCAGCAGGCCCAGCATCAACGGCGACAAGCTGCCCGCCATTGCTGTCTGCCCGCCATACCCCAAGACGAAGATAGTGACCTGAAGTCAAGCCTAATGCTGGCCTGATTGGCATCGCCATGCGTGTGCGATGGCAGCTGCAGGCCAGAGACGGGAGCGACAGGCAACGATTGCCACCATAATGCAATAGAGTTGCATTATAATTGTTAATGCAGGTAAATTGCATTTGATGGTTTAAGCTCCATGACCAGCCCTATTTGGCTCCACCCTGAAGGAATCCCATGCCCCAGTTGCAGCGCAAACTCCCCGTCACCGTCCTGTCCGGCTTTCTCGGTGCCGGCAAGACTACCTTGCTTAACCACATACTGCGCAACCGCGAAGGCAAACGCGTGGCCGTCATCGTCAACGATATGAGCGAAGTCAATATCGACGCCGCGCTGGTCAAGGACAGCGCCGCAGCGGCCGGCGCGGCCCTCTCGCGCACGGAAGAAAAACTGGTGGAAATGTCCAACGGCTGCATCTGCTGCACCTTGCGCGACGATTTGCTGCAGGAAGTACGGCGTCTGGCTGCCGAAGACCGCTTCGATTATTTGCTGATCGAATCGACGGGCGTGGGCGAGCCGATGCCCGTGGCCGCCACCTTCGACTTCGAGGATGAGCACGGCGACAGCCTGAACGATGTGGCGCGCATCGACTGCATGGTTACCGTGGTCGACTGCGCCAACCTGCTGGCCGATTTTCATAGCGAAGACAGCCTGGAGCAGCGCGGCGAAACCGCAGGCGAGGGCGACGACCGTCAACTGGCCAATTTATTGACGGAACAAATCGAGTTTGCCAATGTCATTGTCCTCAACAAGGTTGACATGGTGCAGGCCGATGAGCGCCTGCGCGTACTGGCCATCCTGAAGGCCTTGAATCGGGCAGCACGCATCATCGAAACCAACCAGTCTGTCGTGCCCCTGGACGCCATTTTGGGCACAAATCTGTTCGATCTGGAGCAGGCGGCCGCCATGCCGGGCTGGGCGCAAGAGCTGGCGGGGATCCATACGCCAGAAACCGAAACGTATGGCATCGGCAGCTTCGTCTACCGGGCGAGAGAGCCATTTCATGCGCAGCGTCTGCATGACTATATTTCCCAGCCGATTCCCGGCGTGGTACGCAGCAAGGGATATTTTTGGCTGGCCAGCCGCCCTGAATGGGTAGCGAGCCTGTCTGGCGCGGGCAAACTGATGAATATCGAGCCCGTGGGCTTGTGGTGGGCTTGCGTGCCGAAGGAGCGCTGGCCCACGGATGCGGTCTCGCTGGCGGAAGTGAAGGCGGGCTGGAGCGAGGTATACGGCGACCGCTACCAGGAGCTTGTCTTCATCGGGCAGGACATGGACCAGGCCGCCATCGAGGCGGCCTTGAGACAGTGTCAACTCAACGATACAGAGACGCGCCAGGGCATGGCCGCCTGGCGCAAGCTGCCCGACCCCTTCCCGCAATGGCAGCGCATGGAAGAACTGGAAGACTAAGCGTACAAAGAAAGCATGCCTCATGACAGAATTGATCCCCGTGACCATCATCACGGGTTTTCTCGGCAGCGGGAAAACCACCTTACTCAAGCGCATATTGCAGGCTGATCACGGCGTGCGCATCGCCGTGATTGAAAATGAGTTTGCGGCAGAAAGCATTGACCATGACTTGCTGCTGCGAGAAAGCGACGAGCAGATCGTGGAAATGAACAATGGCTGTATCTGCTGCAGCGTGCGAGGCGACCTGATCCGCATCCTGGGGCAGTTGCAAGCCAAGCGCGCAGCGCAGACGATCGCTTTCGACCACGTGATCATCGAAACGACGGGTCTGGCCGCGCCTGGCCCGGTGGCGCAAACCTTTTTTGCCGAGCCGTCTGTCAGCGAGTTTTACATGCTCGACGCCATTTTGACGGTGGTGGACGCGCGCCACGCACAAGAGCAATTGACCTTGCACCAGGAAGCGCAGGAGCAGGTAGGCTTTGCCGACCGCATCTTGTTGTCGAAGACGGACCTGGTCGGCAAGGATGAGCTAGCCGCACTGCGCCAGCGTTTGTTCGCCATCAATGGCCGCGCCCGCATACAGAAGGTGCGCTTTGGCCACGTACCGCTGCGCGATATCCTGAATATTCGTGGCTTCCATTTGAGCGCCATCGTTGAGCTGGAGCCCGATTTCCTGGGAGAATTAGGCCACCGCCATGGCGACGGCGTGCAATCGTTCGTCTACCACCAGTCTCAGGCCCTTGATTTACTCCAGGTGGAAAACTTTCTCGATGCCGTGGTGCAGCTGTTCGGCAGTCAGCTGATGCGTTACAAGGGCATTCTCTACGTTGCCGACGTGCCATGCCGCGCCGTCTTCCAGGGCGTGCACATGCTGATGGGATCGGAACTGGGTGCACCGTGGCGCGATGGCGAAACGCGCGCCAGCAAGATCATTTTCATCGGTCGCGATTTGCCGCAGCAGATGCTGACGCGTGGACTGGATCGCTGCGTGCTCAGCTGATGCCAGAATGGCCTTACTTGCAGCGCGGGCACAGGCCCTTGATCAAATAATCGACTTCGTCGCCGCTAAAACCTTCGGGCAAGAGCACCGGCGCAGGCAGCTTGACTTCATTGAAACAGGTGACGTTCGCGCATTTGGTGCACTGGAAGTGTGCGTGTTCGTGCGCCTGGTGGCCGGCACCCGCACTGAAGCGCCACACCTGGTCGGCGCCCGCGATGCGGTGCACCAGTTCATTTTCCGTCAGCCATTCGAGCACCCGGTACAGCGTGACGGAATCGATATCGCTGTCTTGCGACAGTGCCTGCTGGATTTCATGGTGGGTCAGCGAACGGCTTTGCAGCATTAAAAAGTCGAGCACCTTCACGCGCGTCTTGGTGACGCGGGCGTTGGTGTTGCGTATCAACGATTCGGCTTGCGGTGTAGAGGATGTTGTCAACATGATATGGCCTGCTTGCGGCGGATCGGCGGGCGGCGTCATCGCCGTGCCTTTGCCACCCTATGGGCCGTATCTTAGCATGCGTGCCGACAAGCATGAAGCCGCGTCATGTTTTGAACGCCCAATAGCGACCGGCTACGGTATCGACGGGGTCGAGAAAGCGCTGGTCGGCACGCGTATTGTCGCGTATCAAGTAAAACATGTCGGCAAGAGCCGAGCGCTTTTCCGCAAAGTACGCGTGCTTCATGAAGCTCGTGTCGACGCCCGTGGCGTCGATGGTTTCCACGCCAGCCACGATCAGCATGCCGGCACCACTGTCGCCTGCGCGCGGGTAGCCGTGCACGGCTTGCGAGGCGGCCAGGGCCAAGTCTTGCGATGAGGCATACAAAGTGACGGGGTTGCGCGCGCCGGCCAGTTGCGGCGCGATATCGTGCTTGAAGATGGCTGCGTCGATATCGGGCGCAGACAAGATGAGTTCCGTGATTTTTTGCGCCAGCTGCGGCTGCGCGGCGAGCAAGTCGGCCACGGCCCGCGTCAGCCCGCGACTACCCATGCTGTGTCCTATCAGATACACTTGCGCCGCCTCCGTGCTAGCGAGAAAGTCGGCCAGAAAGTTGGTGATGTGGGGCGTGCTCCATTCGATATTGTTTTCATCGATGGTGTAGCCGGCCACGTCGCCGCGCGACGGCCAGCTATAAAATACGGGGGCGCCATCGAAACCGAGGTCGTAGGCCATCTGGCCCGTGCGCCGGGCCGCATCCTCGAAGCTCACATTGTAGCCGTGGAAGAAGACAAAGGCGCTCTTGCCAGCCGAGGCGCGTATCTGCGTTTTCAGGGCGGCAAAGAAATTATCGCGGCCCTGCACTTCGGCCGTCAGCAGCACGACGTGTTTGGCCGGGTCGTTGCGAAACTCAAGGCGCCATAGCGACGGCGACTCCAGCTGGCCCATGCGGTGGTCGCGGGGGATGCTGATGTCGCAGCTGCCATAGCTGAGCTGGCCATCGCCGCCGCCATTGCCGCTACTCATGCCTTTGCTGCGTTCGCCGCTGAAGCGCTGGGCCGGCGGCTTGCCCACATTGCGCTGGCGGTCGGTGGCGAAATACACTTTCACCACCGCATAATTGGACACCACGGCGCTCTTGTCGGCTGGCGCGGCTGCCGTTTCTACCTCAGGCAGCGGTGAAGGCAGGCGCTGCAGGGTATCGAGCAAGCGCTGCGCGGCAAACAGCGTTCCCATGTCATCGGGCACGTTTGCCGCGGCCAGGGCCGCCGACAGCGCCAGTTGCAGCTGGGGATTGGCCGGCGCCGCTTCCAGCGCGGTGATGGTGGCCAGGATGGCGGCAGCGCCGTCGCACTTGCCGATGGCCAGCTTCAGGCGTTGATATTGGCCGGCGACAGCCTCGGGCGCATGGCTGGGCACGCCATGTTCGATGGCCGCCAGCACGGCGGAAGTGATCAAGTCCATATGCCACCTGCCTTTCAGGTCACTATACATTGAATATTGATTTATATTGCCATAAAAGCACGCGCAAAGCGATTTGTCCAGCTTCCCGCGCAACAAGCGCGGCCAAGCCAGTGCCAATGACGTAGACCTAAATCGTTCTGCCGGCGCGGTACTCGGACAGCAGGACCGTCACGCCCGGCACGGAATCGGAGCAGAAGGCTCGCGGGTCGAGGAAATCGACACCGGCAAACTGCATGCAAATGTCGGGGATGATGGAAATTGCCTGCATTTCCCAGCGCAAATGGGCCATTTTGTTGATTTTCTCGGCGTGCATGGTGTCTGGCTTGATGCTGATTTTCTCTTGCTGTTAGGGCGCTAGCTGTCACGCTTGACGGCGTCGGCGGTTTGCACGAAAGGGCGGCAATCGATGGGGACGTCGAAAATGAAGCGGGTGCCCGTTTCAGGCGCGCTGTCGACGGCGACGCTGCCGCCGTGGCTTTCGGCCACGTTTTGCACGAAGGGCAGGCCGATGCCCCAGCCCGGCGCGGCGCTGCCATTCTCGCGGCGCAGATAGTCGAAAATGCGTTCGGCCTGTTCCGGCGCGATGGCCCGGCCGCCATTATGAACGGTGATGAGCAGGCGCTCATGCACCGCTTCCACGTACACATTGATGGGCGCGTCGGCGCCATACTTGAGGGCATTGCCGAGCAGGTTTTCCAGCGCCCGCCGCAGCGAGTTCTCGCACCACCAGCCGACGACGGTCAGGCCGCTGACCTGGCATTTGTCGGGCTGCTGCAGATTGACCTGGCTGACCACGGCGTGCACCAGGGGCATCACATCGAACTGGCTCAGCACCAGCGGCAGTTGCTGGCCATGGTAATAGCTGAGGCTATCGAGCAATTCCTCGATCATGCTGTCAAGCCGTTTGCAATGCTCGGCAATCTTGTGCGCCAGCAATACCATCCGTTCCGGGTCCGCCGGCCGCAGCAGCAACTGGGCGCTGGTGCTGATCACGGCCAGGGGGTTACGCATGTCATGCGACAGGCCAGCGGCGATGCGTCGCCGGAAGCCTTCGTGCATGCTGGTAAATTCGCGTATCGATACGCGGATGCCCATATCGATCGATTCGTTGAGCACACGCCAGTCTTTGCTGCGCAACATGATGCCGGCGTCCTGCGCGACGGCGGCAAAGCAGTCGCGAAAAATCTGGTATTCCTGGATCACTTGTTCCGGCCCGTAATTGGTCATGCACGCCCGTTCATTGCCATGTGCAGCAGGGACGTTGCTGTTGCTGGTGGCGTTGCCACGCGGGTGGCCCGGCGTCAGCGCCTCTGCCAGATGAAGGAAAAAGGCCGGCAAGGTATTGATGAGTATGGGCGTGAGCAATTGGTCCGCGCCGCGCACACTGGCGCGCACGCGCGTCTCCCACGCGTTAAGAACGGCGTCGCGCATGGCGAAGATGCGCTGCGCGCGCTGCAGTCGCTGGCGTCTGCCTGCCTGGCGCCGCAGCGCATGATCGGTGGCAATATTCACCCGAACTCCCTCACAGCAATGGCTATGCTTTCGATAGTATGCGCCAATTGCGCCATCGGGGGAACGCCTTATTGCCCGGCATCGCGCTACCGCAGGGGAGGCTGCAAGCGGAAAAGGAGGCTGACTATACGTCCAGGGAAAAGTTTTGTGGATCATCATGAGCAGGCGCAAAGCCTGTATCGAGTTCGGCGTGGAAAGCAGCGATCCCCCACGTGCCCTTGACGCCGCGCTCCCAGGCGGCATACGGGCAGGCAGCTCGCTTTTGCGCAGCAGCGGACTGGGAATGCTGAGCAATAGCGGCAAAGCATGGCACCCACCTCATGCGCTGCTCTGTCGATACCCTGGTGATGCATAGCTGCCAGGTGCCGAATTGCGCCAGAAAAAGGCGCGGCAGGCGACACCTTGCAAATTTATCAATTCGTAAGCGCAAGTGTCGCTAGAATAGGCTATCGCGCCCGGCGCCCACAGGAAACCGTATGCCATTGCACCACCATCTACAAGTCGTTTTCACGCGCAGGCAGATACGCTGGAGCTTGAGCCTGAAAGGCGCGGCCGTTGCGCTGATCCTGGCCATGCACGCGCTGGGTCTGTATTTCCTGCTCTTGCCGGCGCGACAATTCAAACAATATACCGAAGTGGCTTTCATGACCCTGCTGCCGGTACGTCCGCCGCCAGCACCAGCGATGACCTTGCCCATGCCGATGCCTATGCCGATTCTCAGACCCATGCCCATGCCGCGCGCGCGGGGCAGTACGCGGCCCGTTACCATCGAGACAGCTCCCGTGACAGCGCAGGCGATCAGCGTGCCGGTCGACGACTTGCCGGTCGACGACTTGCCCGCCGCGCCCGTCACGGCGCCGTCGAGCGCCGACTTGCGCACGCGTGCGCGACTCGCCGCAGGCGCCGCCGACAAGGCCGTGCGTGCCGAGCTGAAGCAGGAACAACCATGGCTGGCCACTACCGAGCTCAAGAGCGCAAGCAGCTTCCAGAATCTGGTCGCCTCGGCGTGGCGCGGCGGTCCGCTTATCCGCGTGGAGCAATACCTGACGGCCGATGGGCGGCCCGCCACGCGTGTCGTCAGCCCCGGCGGTGCCACCTGCTATGGCATGGAGGCGAATCCGGGCGCAGGCGCCGATCCATTCAAGACGGGCGGCAAGGTAAAACGCGTGCCTTGCCCAGGCTAAAGAGCGCCCAAGGCACACGGTTTTTACGCCCATTGCAGGGCTTGCTCCACGGCTGGTCGTCAAATATGCTAAGTTGCTTCTGCACTTCATGTTGAAACGAACCAAGATGCCCATGCTGCCCGAACTTCTCATGCTCGCCCCCAGGCCTTCGGCTGCCGTCTATGCGCAGCTGGAACAGCAATACAGCCGTCACCACGGCTGGCAAATGCCGGTGCACGAGCGCAACGCCTGGCGGCTTGAACACGCATCAGGCGCTGGCGCAATGGCGGCTCGATCTTCTGGCGGCACACTTGGTCCGCTTGCCCTGATTGAGGCCAGGCACGCCCAGGCTCTCACCTTTTACCAATAAGAATGAAAGAGATGTATGGAATTAACTAAATCGCTGCTGCGCACGCGCGGCGGACATGACAGCGGCAAGGTGAGCATGATCGAACTGTTCTTCGACCTGGTGTTCGTGTTTGCCGTGACGCAACTGTCACACGGTTTGCTGGCGCACCTGAGCGCCATGGGCTGGTTGCAGACAGGCTTGCTGCTCATTGCCGTCTGGTGGGTATGGATCTTCACATCGTGGATCACCAACTGGCTCGACCCTGAGCGCATTCCCGTGCGCATCAGCTTGTTTGTGCTGATGCTGGGCGGCCTGATCATGTCGGCCTCGATACCGGAAGCGTTTGGCACGCGCGGCCTGGCCTTTGCAGGCGCCTATGTCGCCATGCAAGTGGGGCGTCCTTTGTTTGCCTGGTGGGCCGTGCGCGCCGACACCGTGGCGCGCCGCCGCAATTTCCAGCGCATCGCCCTGTGGGCCGCTTTGTCCGGCGTTTTCTGGATCGCCGGCGGCGTCGCATCGCCCGAGCAGCGCATGTTTTGGTGGGGCGCGGCTTTGCTGATCGACTTGGCCGGTCCATGGATGCAGTTCAGCCTGCCCGGCCTGGGACGCTCGACGATCGCCGACTGGGATATTGATGGCAGCCACATGGCCGAACGCTGCGCCCTGTTCGTCATCATCGCCCTCGGCGAATCGCTGCTGGTGACGGGCACCACCTTCGCGGGCCTGGAGTGGACGGCTGCCAACTGGCTGGGCTTTTTCTCGGCCCTAGTCGGCAGTGTCGCCATGTGGTGGCTGTATTTTGACACGGGTGCCGAAGCGGGCCGCCACCGCATCGCCCATGCGAAAGACTCGGGCAGCATCGCCCGCAAGGCCTACACATATATCCACGTGTTGATCGTGGGCGGCGTGATCGTTAGCGCCGTGGCCGATGAGCTGGCTCTCGTGAGTCCGGACGAAGCGAGCTTCGCCGGCATCAGCGCCTTGCTGGGCGGGCCGATCCTGTATTTACTGGGCAATGCGCTATTCAAATGGGTCAGCAACGACCGTGCCACGCCGCCGCTGTCGCATTTGCTGGGCATCGGCATCATCCTGGCGCTGATCCCGATGGCTTACGGTCGCCTGTACACGCCTTTGACTCTGGCCTGCATCACCAGCGGCGTGCTGGTCCTGGTGGCTGCGTGGGAACATACTGCCTTGCGCCGTCTACCGCCGGAGCTCGATCCGTGATGCTGGTGTAAGCTTAGCCGGGCGGCGTCACGCCGTCCGGATCGCTGCGCGTATCGAGTTGCAGCTGCAAGAACGCCAAGTCCAGCCAAGTGCCGAACTTGGTGCCCACCTGACGCATCAATCCCACTTCGTCGAATCCCAGTTGCTTGTGCAAGGCGATCGAGGCGGCGTTGCCGGCCTCGATGCCCGCCACCATCACGTGCTTGCCCAAGCCGCGCGCGCGCACAATCAATTCCCGCATCAGGGCCTTGCCGACGCCGGCGCCGCGACTATCGGCGCGCACGTATACGGAATGCTCGACCGTATGGCGAAAACCCTCGAATGGGCGCCAGTCGCCAAACGAGGCGTAGCCTGCCACCTGCTGCTGCGCATCGATGGCGACCAGCACCGGATAGCCGGCGCGCGCGCGCTCAGCGAGCCAGGCGGCGCGGTTGGCTACATCGACGGTCCGCTCATTCCAGATAGCCAGGGTGTTGCTCACGGCATCGTTGTAGATGGCCGTAATTGCCTCGATATCGCCGATCAGGGCGTCGCGTATATGCATATTGATTTCCTCGCTGGGCGTCTACTATAATGGACAAATCATAGATTGGCGACCCCGCCTTGTCCACTAGAATCCGATGTATGTCCACTAAACCAGACGAATTGAACCAGCGCATCGGGGCCCGGGTGCGCCTCGAGCGCGATAGCCTGGGCTGGTCGCTGACGCACCTGGCAGCCCGTTCGGGCGTGTCGCGCGCGATGGTGCACAAGGTGGAACGCGGTGATTGCAGCCCCACGGCCACCTTGCTGGCACGGCTGTCGGGTGCCTTCGGCCTGAGCATGTCCGAACTGATCGCCCGTGCGGAACTGCGCGAAGGGCGCTTGCTGCGCAAGGCTGAGCAGCCTGTGTGGATCGACCCGCAGAGCGGCTACGTGCGGCGCCACGTGTCGCCCGCGTCGGGCATACCGCTCGACCTGGTGCATATCAGCTTGCCGCCGGGCGCGGTGGTGGCGATGCCAGCGGCCGCTTATGTGGCGCGGCGCCAGCTGATCTGGGCGCTGGCCGGCAAGCTCGTCTTCATCGAAGGCGACACCCGCCACGTGCTGGACGAAGGTGATTGCCTGGAGCTGGGTGCGCCCGCCGATTGCGTGTTCAAGAATGAAACGTCGGTCGATTGCACTTATGCCGTGGCCGTGCTGAAGCAGGGCTGAAGCAGCATCGTCTTGAATCAATTGATGGTCGCCGCCGCGCGCAGTTGGGCTTAGCACCTGTTTCGTTCGGGCACTGCCGGTAAAAAAAATAAAAAAAATGTAACTATTCAGACAGTTTCGTGTGCGCCGTCTGCACTTGTAATATGATGCAATCGAGCAATTCATAGCAATCATATCACTACCGCAGCTAATCCTCGGTGACGGCACGGGAGGCGCGCATGCGCAACAAACGCATTATCATTACCAGCGTGCTGGCGGCAGTCATCGGCGTGGCGGCCCCCCTGAGCCTCGCTTTTTACCTGTCGTCCGTGCGCGCCGAACAGGGCGAGCAGGAACGCCTGCGCCTGCTGGGCCGCTACGCCCTCGAACGTGCCCACCGTGCTATCACTTCGGCTGGGGCCGTCCTGCGCCGCGCCGATGCGCTCGACCTGCTACCCTGTTCGGCAGCGCATATTGAGCAACTGCGCCGCATCACCATCACCGAGCGTAGCATCGACGATATCGGCTATGTCGAAAATGGCTTGCTCAAATGTACCTCTACGGGCATCGAACAGGCGCGCATCGTTGTCAAGCCAGCACAGTACACGATGGACAATGGCATGGGCCTCGATTTCAAACTGTACCCCGTCGTTAGCGGCGGCAAGCGCATGGTCGGGCTGTCTTACCGTGCCTATAAAGTGTTGATCGATCCCGTGAGCTTTTCCGATGTCATCATCGACGATGACATCCAGATGGCCGTGGCCATGGGCAAGCGCGGCGTGCTCGACACCTTGCATCATCCCGACCCTGTGCTGGTGCACCGCTTGCTCGCCGACGACCGAGCGGTGCACGACGCCATGCACGCTGACAGCATTCATGCGCTGCTGTACCGCGATGGCTTGACGGCCATCATGATAGAGCCGCGTAGCAAGCTGAACGCGAGGCTGCGCCGCGAACAATTGCTGCTCTTGCCGTTGGGCCTGCTAATGGCCGCCTTCATCGTCGGCATCGTCATCTGGCTGTCACGCCGCCGTTTGTCACTGCTCGGTGAACTTAAGATCGCCATCGAGCGGCGCGAATTTTTTGTCCATTATCAAGCCATCATCGCGCTCGACACGGGCTTGTGCGTGGGCGCCGAGGCGCTGATACGCTGGCGCCGTCCCGACGGCAGCATGATACGGCCCGACCTGTTCATCCCCGTGGCCGAGGAAGGTGGCTTGATGCTGCCCATTACCGACCAAGTGATCGATTGCGTCATCGCCGATATGCGCGCCGCGCTGCAGGCCGACCGCGCGCTGCACATCGCCATCAACCTGTGCGCCAGCGATATTGAAACGGGCAGGGTGCTCGATGTGCTCGAACGGGCGCTCGACGGCACCGGTATCGAGGCGCAGCAGATCTGGCTGGAGGCGACGGAACGCGGTTTCATCAATGTGGAAGCGGCCCGCGCTACCATCGAAAAAGCCCGCGCGCGCGGCCATCAGGTATCGATTGACGACTTCGGCACGGGATACTCAAGCCTGTCGAGCCTGCAAAACCTGCCGCTCGACTCCCTTAAAATCGACAAATCCTTCGTCGACACCATCGGCACGGACGCCGCCACCAGTAGCGTCACGCCGCACATCATCGACATGGCCCGCGCCTTGAGCATGCAGATCGTCGCTGAAGGCATCGAAACACAGCAACAAGCCGATTATTTGCGCGAGCGCAAAGTGGAATTCGGCCAGGGCTGGCTGTTTGCGAAAGCGCTGCCGGCCGCGGACTTTCTCACTTTTTACAGCAAGCGCCGCACCCGCTCGACTGCATCCGCGAGCGGCTGAACGTTTGCTTCACTGCAGCATGCGCGCAAGAATGATGGCACCGGCTTTGCCCAAATCGGTATGCGCATATCACTGTGCCGTGGGTAAGCGAGGCATCAGGCGCAAAGATGCCCGGTGATTTAGGTCTTCGTCAAATGGCGTTTCACCCAAAGCGTCGCCGTCTCGGAGACGATGCGCGCATCGAGGCGGGCGCCCGCCGGCAGGCGCAACCAGCTCCAGGCGCGCAAGGTGTCTGCGCCTTCTCGCACCTGGCCTTGCAACACCAGCAGTTCTGCGCCATAGGGGAAAGTTTCTTGCCATGTCTGGCCGCCTTGCCAATATTGTGCAGTGACGCTTTCACGTGCATCGTGGTGCAAATCTTGCACCAACACCCCGGGACGCTGGGCATCGCCGTGCTGCGGTGCACGGCCCAGGTCAACTTCGACGAACTGGCGGTCATGGGCATGGAATTGGCGCAGCTTGACAAAAATGACGGTACCAGCTTGCGAGCCCGGCGTGTGCCGACTGCCCGGTGGATTGCGCACGTAGCGGCCCACCGGGTGATCGCCCATTTCGTCTTGAAACACGCCATCGAGCACCAGATACTCCTCGCCCATGTCGTGCGTATGTGCTGGGAACATCGAGCCCTTGGCGTAGCGCACGATGCTGGTGGCCTGCGCCACCTCGTCGCCTATGCGCGCCAGCATGCGCCGCTCGACGCCCGCTTGCGGTGACGCCACCCACGGCAAATCCTGGGCATGCACCAAGGCACGGATGGTGTGGTCGGCATGGATCAGCATAAGGCCTGCCCACGCCATTCCTGCACCACCATTTCGGCAGAGCGCGCCGCGCCTTCGAGGTAACCATTGAAGTCGTCGGCAAATTCCGAGCCGCCCAGATACACCAGCGCGTCCCACGGCGCCGGCAGCTTTCTCGGCGGCTGGGTCGGGTGGCTGTTGACCGGCAAGGCATCAGCAGGCGTCGCGGTGTGCGGGTCCTGCGCCCAATCTTTGAGATGCACCCATTCTGGCGCAGTTGCTTCTGGCCCGAACAATCGGCCCAGTTGTTGCAAGCTGCGCTGAACCAACTCGGCCTCACCCATTTTGGCGCGCCATGACGCAGACACTCCCACAAAACCAAAGAGTGCAGCCGATAGGCCTGAGGCATCGCTGGCATCGTGGATTTCCACCAAGGGCCCGGCCTTGCTGGCAGCGTCGCCCGACAAGCCCGCCTCGCGCCAGAACGGCGTTTTATAGGAGGCCACCAATTTTGCTTGCCCCGCCATCCACGTGGGCGAGCGCTGCCACTGCGCAGTCAAGCTCGCGGGCAGCTCTGGCTCCCAGCGGATGCGTTCGGCCAAGAGGCGCGGCGGCAAGGTGATGATTGCCGCAGACCCGCGCCACTGCTGTTGGCCCTGCGGGCCGTCGACGACGACGCTCACCGCGTTGTCAGGCGCATGGCGTATCAGCGTGACCTGTGCGTTGAACAACATCTGCGTGCGTTCCAGCCGCGCCGACAGCGCATTCAAGAGCGCCGCCGCGCCCCCTTCCCAGCGCTGGGACGACGGTACTTGCACGTAAGTCGTTTCTTGGCGCAGCACAGCGTGGTTTTGCATTTCCATGACGGCTGCCCCGTGCTGGTGTTGCGCAAACAGCTTCAAACCCAGCGTAGCGCTCCAGTGGCTGAGTCGTTCATTGATCTCGGGCCATACCCAACTGGGGCCCAGGTCGACAAACGGTGCGCCGGTGTGGGCGGCATCGCTGAGCACGCGCCCGCCGATGCGCTCGCGCGACTCGATCAGCAGCACCGATTGTCCCTGTTGCTCCAGCAAGTACGCACTGAGCAAGCCAGCCAGGCCCGCGCCGATGACAATCACGGCATCTGGCGGGGCACGAAAAGAAGTGTCCATCATAGGGGGTAGAACCTTTACGGGTTAAATAACTGCCGCCCTGGGGGCGCAGGTCAAGCTCTTGCATCCGGGTGCTTGGGGGGTGTTCAAAAATTGCCAGTAGCGCTGGACCACGTCACTTGGGAGCATACTACGCTGCCGGCGGCGATCAGCATGCTTTTCACTTGCATGGTGTGTTCTCGTTTGAGCGAGCACTGGCGAACGTGTCGCCACTGGTGAAGAGAGATGGCGCCTTAGACCCGTTCAACACGCTTTTATGGACGCACCGAACGGGGCAGACTTGCTCGATCAGCTTTGGAGTCGCAAGGCCAGGGCTTCGGCCAGAGGCGGCGCCGAGGCCGGGCTTTGGCCCGTCATCAAAGCACCATCGACGACGACGTTGGCTTCCCAGTTGGCTTTGCTCTGGTACTTTGCGCCACGGCCTTTAAGCTCGTCTTCCAACGAGAACAACAGGTGTTTGAGCAACTCAATTTCAGTGTCTTCGTCATTTTTGAAGCCGGTCAAATTGACGCCCTTCACCAAATACTCGCCGTTGGGCAGTCTCACATCGCGCAAAATGGCCGGGGCGTGGCACACCATCGCGATGGGGCGATTGCTGGTGTAAAAATCCTCGATCAATTTGATCACGTGTGCATCGTGGGCCAAATCCCACAGCAAACCGTAGCCGCCTGGGAAAAAGACCGCGTCGAAGGTGTCGTAGTTGATGTTGCGCAATTTGCGTGTTGCTTTGGCCGCGTGTTGCGCCACCTCGTCGGCCATAAAGCGTTGGGTGTATTCGGTGGTGAACGGCGCTTTCATGCTCAACCAGTCAATTGGCGCCTCGCCACCGTGAGGTGAAGCGAGCACCACCTCGTAGCCCGCTTCGGTCAAGATGTAATAGGGCGCAGCCAACTCGGTAAACCAAGTGCCCGTGTGTTTGCCGCTGATGCCCATTTCGTCCACCGACGACATGACCAATAAAACGCGCTTTTGTTTATTAGCTGTGCTCATGAAAAACTCCTCTGCCGCAATGGCATTTCGATATCAAAAAATAGATGCGTGTACCAGTACTCGCCCCCTGCTTTTGCAACACTGGCTGAAAGACTTCAGCCAGTGTTACCCTTTCGCATTGCCTACCTACTAAATGGTAGGCAATGCGTTTAAAAAAATTACACAATCAAGCTGGAAAGAAACACATCGCTTATGCGGCGTGGCCCCAGCGGAGACTTCAGGCTGCGCCCGACCAACATGGCCCCTTCAAGCAGCGATAGCAAGGTTTCCGCCAACACTGGGGCGCCCTGTGCGCTCTTCAGGCTGCCACTTGCCAAGCCATCCTGTATCACATCCGTGAGCCATGCCACATTGAGCTGAAAGAAATGCCGCACTTCCAGGTTCACTGCAGCGTCCAGTGAATTCGATTCCGCCCCCAGCATGCCGCAAACGCACAGGTGATGATCATTCATGAAGGTCGTTTCAAATAGATCCGCGTAGGCTTGCAGCCGTTGCGGTGCCGGTTTGACTGCCGTGAGAATCTGGCGCAAGGCGCCGTCAAATTGGTGGGTGTAACGCTGAGCCACCGTCACGCCCAAATCCACTTTGGATGCAAAGTGATGATGAATGCTGGCCTTGCGCATGCCCACCAATTGGGAAATGTGCTCAAACGAGAACCCGTTATAACCGACTTGCTGAACCAACACTTGCGCCGCATCTGCGATGCGCTCAGCCGATGGGGAGAGTTCTTGTAATGTCGTCATGGTGTTTTCGCGCCTAATCTACTTACCTATCAGTTGGTAGGTAAGATTATGCCAGGAAAATATGCCGTGTCAAGGATTTTCCGATAAACAGCTATTTGCTCGCCAGGGCGCACAGGGCTAGTAGCAATTGTGAAACGGTTACTAGGGGTGGTGTGCACATCGCAAAAACATTCACCCAATTCCACTCCGGGGTGCACCCGCAGCAGTTATGCTTCGGGTGCCTCAGTAGCTTGCTGCTTTAGCGTGTACTAGCGCAAAAGCAGTGGCGCGGCGCGAGCAATGGCAGGATCGAGGAAATGTGAGCACGCTGCCGCCGCTGATTTACACCCAAGTCCAGCCGTAGAGACAAAACGATCTGGAGGCGTCGTCCGCTCCCCAGCAACTCAGAAACTTAACCTTAAGCATGATCCTGCTTAGCTATTGCAGGCAACATGCCCATCACATCGAAGACCGAGTTCCGCGCCGCGACTTAGCGGGCACGTAATCGCAGGAGCCAGGTATGACCCAGTTGAAAAAAATTAAAGTTGTCGAACTCAGGCTGGGAATGTTCCTGCACGGGTTTGACGGACCTTGGCTGAAGCACCCATTCTGGAGGTCCACGTTTCTGCTGACGCAAGCTGCCGACCTTCTGGCGGCGCAGCAATGTGGGCTAGATGAGTGCTGGATCGATACGGCGCGCAGCAAGCAAGAAGCGACAACGGACACAGAAAAGGGACAGGCGCTGCCACTCGCGGAGCCGCCCGGCACCGTGCAAGCGAACGTCGCGGTCAGCTTCGAGCAAGAATTATCGCGGGCGAGATTGATTTGCGGTCAGGCACGCGATGCCACAGCAGCCATGTTCAACGAAGCGCGCCTAGGCAAGGCCATCAATCCTGACTCATGCCTTCCGCTGATCGAAGAAATTACGCAGTCGGTTTCGAATAATTCCTACGCCCTGATTAGCCTCGTGCGTCTGAAAACGAATGATGACTACACGTATATGCATTCAGTGGCCGTCTGCGCGCTGATGGTGGCACTGGCAAAAAACCTGGGGATGGATGAAAACGGCTGCCGCGACGCCGGCCTTGCTGGCCTGCTGCATGACTTGGGCAAGGCTAGCTTGCCACTTGACGTGTTGAACAAACCAGGCAAGCTCAGCGCCGCCGAATACGACATGGTGAAGCGTCACCCGCAATACGGACATGATTTACTTGTGCAAAGCAAGCTCAGCAATGCAGCAGTGCTGGACGTCTGCTTGCATCACCATGAAAAAATCGACGGTAGCGGCTACCCCGAGGGATTGAAGGGGGATGACATTTCCTTGCTGTCACGCATGGGTGCCGTTTGCGATGTGTACGATGCCATCACATCGAACCGTGCTTATAAACCGGGTTGGGATCCAGCAGATTCGATCGCGCAAATGTTGTCTTGGCACGGACATTTTGACAAAAAAGTGCTGAACGCCTTTATCAAGACAGTCGGCATATACCCAAGTGGATCGCTGGTCAAATTACGTAGTGGAGCACTGGCCGTGGTCGTCGAACAAAATGCATCTGCGCTGACCAAACCGATCGTAAAAATATTTCTCTCAAGTAATTCCGGGGCGCGCATACCTATCGAGAAAATCGATCTATCGATTGCGGGAGAGCGTGAAGGTATCGTGGGACGTGAGCCCCGGGATAAATACGATGCGGCGCTCATCGATGCCTTATGGGCTGGATAAACTGCCGTTTGAATCAGCGTGGGCGGGGGAGGGCTTACGCAAGCCACAGCTGCCGCTATGCGCTTGCACGCAAAGCGAACAGGGGAGGGTAGACATCGAGCAGCAGGATCAGCGGCTGCGCGTCGACATGCCTGCGCTCACCCAATAAGGGCCCGCTCAAATTTAGTGGTGATGTCGAGAATTTTTTGCGTCGTGTAAGGTTTGATCACGAAGCCTTTTGCTCCTCCGCTGAGCGCTGCCAGAACACGGTCCAGTGAGCTGTCCGCGCTGACCATCACCATGAAAGCATTGCTGCCGACCGAACGTGCATGTTCAAGCACGGCCATGCCATCCATTTTCGGCATATGTATGTCGAGAAATACCAGTGCGGACCGATACTCCGGCAGCTCCAGCAGTTGGGCGGCCTGGCGGCCGTCGACAGCGAACGCGATGGAGTGGTAGCCGAAAGCACGCAGCGCCGATGCCAGCACTTCGCGCATCAAGGGTTCATCCTCGGCGATGATCACTGGCGTGGACAAGCGGATATTTTTCATGGTTTAACAATCCTTGCAATCGATAAGTTCTTCCAGCGCCCTCAGTTGTGCATATGCATCGCGAGCGGCGTCAGTATTGCCAGCCCTAGCTGCGCGCTCGATTGCTGCTGTCAACTGACTGAGGCCAGGATAGCCGAACGAGGCGCCGGTGCCGCGCAGCGTATGACAGAGTTCGGCTGCCGCATGCAGCGAATTTTGCCGCAAGTGTGCATCGAGTTGTTGCAGGCTTGCCGGTAAGGAGTCGATGAACGCGCGGCGAATGTCGGCGTAGCCAGGCAAATCTTCCAGGCCGCCAAGCGCTGCCGTGTTGATGTCCTGCACCAATAATTGAGACAAGCGGCGCGCCAGCACCTCGACGTCGATCGGCTTGCTGATGCTGCACGCAAAGCCAGCTTCCCTGTACGCCTCGATATCTTCCTGCATCACATTGGCGGTCAGCGCTACCAGGGGGCGACCATATCCGGCGCCCTGCAACACCGTGGCAGCTTGAACGCCATCCATCACGGGCATCTGTATGTCCATCAATACCAGGTCGAACTGGCCGGTGAGCGCTGCCTGCACTGCCTGTGCACCGTCTTCAACGACCTCGACCGTCAATCCCAGCCGGTGCAGCAGCGACACGATCAGCAGGCGGTTATCGGGGCCGTCCTCGGCCAGCAGTACGTGACCGGACAACAGCATGTCGTGCGCCATTTCGCGCGCCGCATTAAGTGTCGCAGGTGCGCTATCGACCCAACCGGCTTGCTCCACCATGGGCGCATGGATCTCTAGCTCGAACACTGCGCCTTGCTGGAGCTTGCTGCGCACTTGCACAGCACCTTTCATCTTGGTTGCCAGTTGGTGCACCAGATGCAGTCCCAGGCCGGTACCGCCGTATTTTCGCGCGGTACTACTGTCGGCCTGGCTGAACGGCTTAAACAGCATTGTCAACTGATCGTCCGACATGCCGATGCCGCTATCGCGCACGCGCAACTTCAGGCGCTGTTGCTCGCTGTTGTACTCAAGTTCGAGCGCCACCGCACCAAGTTCCGTAAACTTGACGGCATTGCTAGTCAAGTTGAACAGTATCTGCTTCCAGCGTGTGGGGTCGCCCATGACCTGCGCGGGAAACGGATAAGCGACATGCAGGCTGAAACCGATGCCTTTGCTGGCTGCTTGTGCCGCCATCATCGTTTCTACGCCGCTGGCGACATCGACGGGGGAAAATGGCAAGTACTCAAGATGCATGCGGCCCGCTTCTATTTTGGAAATATCGAGTATGCCGTTGATAATGTCGAGCAAGTGGCGACCATTTCGCACGATGATGGACCCGGCATCGCTGGCCGGGCCGCTGATGACGGTGCGCTGAATAATTTCGGCAAAGCCGATGATCGCGGTCAAGGGCGTGCGAATTTCATGGCTCATCATCGCCAAGAATTCGGATTTCGCCGTGCTGGCCGCCTCGGCTTCGGCTTGCAAGGCGCGCGTCCTGTCCAGGTCCCGCTCGCGGCATTTCAGGGAGCGTATCAGTACCATGAACGCCGCCAGCATGGCGCAGGCGCTGATCCCGCCTACCAGCGACAGCGCTAGCGAGAATCTGCGCCATTGCGCCAGATAAAGCTGGTCGGTCACGGTGACGTTAATAATGAGGGGGAAATTGTCGATCAGCCGCGCTGCGCCCAGGCGCGAGACGCGCTCGCCGCCTTGCGAAAAGCGCGGGCCTTCGATTTGCACGACGCCGTGCAATTTCTTTAGGCCATCGATCACTTTGAAGCTGCTGCCGCTCGGGTTCAGCTCGGCCATCAGTTTGTCGTCATGTGGCCAGCGCGCCAGCACCATGTAGTCGCGGCGGTACAAGGTTACTGTCGCGTCGGCGCCCAGATTGATCTTGTTGTAAAAATCGCTAAGGAAAGTGCTCGAGAAACCGACCAGCGCAAGGCCGAGAAACTCGCCTTTGGGGCCCGTCAGGCGGCGGCTCAAGTAAAACGTCCATTGACCGTTGCCCTTGTTGCGCACTGGTCGTGATACGTGAATGCCCAGATTCGGCTGCTGTAAATGCGCCTGAAAATAATCGCGGTCCGCCAGATTGATCGATGGCGCCGGATGTGATCGCGTGAAGTTGATGACGTCGCCATTCGCCGCGACGATGGTAGCCACGTCCACCTGTGGCAATCCCTGCGTCTTGTCGCGCATGCTGGCGAACTGCGCCGCAGTACCCATCTTGAGGCGTAATTGATCGTCCGTCGTCGCGCCGCTGACGGTGACGCCTTCGGCGATGCTGTTCAACACCAGAATCGCCGATCTGACCTCCTGCGCCGTTTGCTCGGCCAGGAGCAGCGACAAATTATCGAGCTGCGTACTCCATTCCTTGGCCGATTGCTCGCGCGCAATGAGCACGGCGGAACCGACCGTTGCGGCGATAGCGAAGACCAGGAAGCCAGCGAGCAAGCTTGCAATTTTGCTGGATCGAAAATTGCTCGTCATGGTTGCTCTCCTGCGGCCACTATAGCACGCCGATCGTCTTTCCACCGGGCAATATTTTAGTCAACAATCAAAAAATGCTCACCTTCATATAATGGCCATACGATGCGTCGCAGATCATCGCGGCGCGCGCATGCAATGCAGGTCAGCGCGGATGCCAGCGAGTTGGCGCTGTTTTAATTGCAGATCGCTACAGCCAGGCTGCCACTGAGCGCGCCAGCATGGACAAGCTTTGACGACATATTCAAGGCTTGCGGTTGATGCAGCCAACTGCGCAGACGCGTGCCCTGCGGCCCCATGTGGCAGGCGAAACAATGGAGCAAGGCTTGAAGGCTGGCGCAGCGCGTCACGCAGGCACGCTCGCCAGGCCCGAGCATGTCGCCAAGTTCAAACAGTGCGTTGCTGCTTGTTGTCGAGCAATAGCGCCAGGTGCGCCGCCATGCCGGCGTTGTCGCGCAGCAAACCGTCGCGCTCCTGCGCCAGGCTTGCTGCCTTCTGCTGCGCCACCTGGGCATTGTCCGCCAGCATGTCGAGCTGGCGTTCTTGCGCGCTCAGCGCCACCTTGGCATCGCTGAGCGCCTGCAAGGCCGTGTCCAGCTTGGCCAACAGGGCGTCGGCCGATGCAGCCGCCTGCAGATACTGAAATTCAAACTGGTCGCGCTCGGGCCGCACGGTAGCCAGGGCGGCGCGGTCGGCAGCCGCTTCGCCCGTCAGGCGCGTCTGCTCCACCTGCAGCTGCGCCAAGCGCATGTCTTGCTGCACCAGCGTCGCTTGCTGGCCTTGCAAACGCTGTTGCAACTGCGCGTTTTCCTGTTCCAGCCGGCTGATTCGTTGCTGCGCCTGGGTCCGATCTTCACTGCGTTGGGTCGCCGCCGCTTCCTGATAATGATCGAACTGCGCGCGCACCTGGGCCAGTTGACGGTTCAAAGCGGCGATTTCCTCGCTCCGGTCGGCCAGGCGCTGCGTCAGGCCGGCGTTGTCGCTGTGCAGGGTGGCCAGGGTGACGGCGCGAAAATGGTGTTCTTCCTTCAGTTGCGCCAGCGCTTGTTGAGTGGCGCGCAATTCCTGGGTGAGCGCGGCGCGCACCTCGGTCAGTGTCAACCGTTGCGCTTCCGTCTTCTTGAGTTTTTCCAGTGCCGCCTCGAGCTCGGCGCGGTTCTGCTGCATGCCCGTTTCCAGCTGCTGCGCCACGTCGCGCTGCTGCTTGTCGTACACGCCACGCATCGCCTGCATCAGTTCGGCCGGCAAGCCGGCCTCCGTTTTCACGGCGCCCGCACCCTGGAACTCTTCCTTCCAGCGCTTGAGCAGGGGAGCGATGGTGCTCTTGCTGCCAGTGCTGCCCAGTGCTTCACGCACGCTGTCGACCGTGGGATTGCGACCATCGGCAGCGACGATTTGGGCTGCTTTCATAACATCAGAGTACAGAATGCCGGTGCGGGCCATAAAACCACCTATGAGCGAAATTTAGTAACGTATTACATGATACGTAATACGGTGTAATATTACGACTTAAATTTTCATATTTTTTGAAAAATATAAGTCGCTATAAGATCGCTTATCGCGTGTTATGGCCGTGTTTTACATGCTATTCTGTGGCTCCCCCAGTACAAAACCGCGATTTCACTGCCGCCATGCCTGATTTACCCCTCTCTAAACGCCGTCCCGCCGTGCCGAAAAGCGCCAACATCCCGGCCCTGCCATTACGCGGCGCCTTGGTCGATGCCGAGTTGGCCGCGCGCCAGCAAGCTTTTCTCGCCGCCGCGACGTCCGATAACACGCGCCGCACCTACCGCTGCGCCATCCGCCACTTCCAGTGCTGGGGCGGCGCGCTGCCGGCCGACGAGTCCGCCGTCATCCGCTATCTGCTGGCCTACGCCGATAGCCTGAACGCGCGCACCCTGGCGCTGCGCTTGACAGCCCTGTCGCAATGGCATGTGTACCAAGGCTTTGGCGATCCTGCGTCCACACCCACCGTGCGCAAGACCTTAGCCGGCATCGCCCGCGTGCATGGCAAGCCGAAAAAGAAGGCCAAGGCCCTGCCTTTGGAAGATTTGGAAGTGATCGTCACGAGACTGGCGGCGCTGGGCGGCATCAAGGCCCTGCGTGACAGCGCCTTGCTGCAGCTGGGATTCTTTGGTGGTTTTCGGCGTAGCGAGTTGGTGGGGTTGACGCTGGAAGACATCAGCTGGGAGCCGCAGGGCATGGTCATTACACTGCCGCGCTCAAAAACGGACCAAGCAGGCGAGGGCATCGTCAAGGCCATTCCGTTTGGCGACGCCGTGTGCTGCCCGGCCACCGCCTTGCGCGCCTGGCTGGCGGCGGCGCACATCCGCTCCGGGCCACTGCTGCGCCCCGTCAACCAGTGGGGGCATGTGAGTGCGAAAGCGCTGCACGCGAGCAGCATCAACACATTGCTGGAAAACTGCGCGAGCTTGGCGCAACTCGATTACGTGCCGCAACTGTCCAGCCACAGTCTGCGCCGCGGCATGGCCACCAGCGCGTACCGGGCGGGCGCCGATTTCCAGGCCATCAAGCGCCAGGGCGGCTGGCGCCACGACGGCACCGTGCATGGCTATATCGAAGAGGCGAGCCGCTTCGAAGAGAATGCGGCCGGCAGTTTACTAAAGGCCAAGAAAAAACCGGCGACCTGACAGCGCGCGACCAGACCTGCCAGCGTACCGGCAACAAATACGCGAACAGGCCGCTAGATACGGCTAATGTCGCCGCCACGGCACGCCCAGCGTGTCCGGAGTGCCGCTAAATAATGGGTTTGCGGTGCAATGGAAGGCCAAAGCGGGTTCAGGGGGAGGGCTGAGCCGGAAGCTCGGAAAATTTTTCCATCCGGCTCCCGGGCTGGGCAGCCAAGCCCAGCCGGTTGGGGGTGTGCTGGAGCGTATGCGCCGCGCCTTTGCGCGATCAGCGCATGGCCGCTGTCGTTCAGGTGAAAATAGCGCGCCAGGCTTGGACAAGCTGCCATCGATAAGCTTGCCGCATTTGTCTAGCGATCAGGTGTCGGGCGCGCCAGCAAGCAACTGCTCAAGCACTTCAATACGGAGCCGACGCGATGTGGTGATGGCGTAGAAGCGCTCAAGCAAGGCTGTTGACTGGCCCACAACGACGAGAATGCCGGAACGCAGCTCATCTTGAACCACGACTTCGGGCAACAATGTCAGCCAGCCACTGTCGCGCGCAATCAGGCGCAGCATGGCCATGTCATCGACCTCGGCGCGTAGTCTGGGACTCACGCCTGCCGTGGCACATAGCGCGTCGAATTGGGCGCGCAAGACATGACGAGGACCTGGCAACGCAATATCCAAGCCATTGAGATCTTCCGGAATGCGCAGGCTTTGCGATGCCCAATTGCTCGCAGGACCGACCAGCGAGATCAACTGGCTGCCCAAAAAACGGCAGTGCAAACGGCGATCAGGATCAGCCGGCACGGTCTCATTGGCGAGCACCACATCTAACTGATGCTCTACCAGCCGAGTCAGCAGGCCCTCGAGCAGCCCGGACTCCAGTGTCAACACAACGGCGGGGTTTGTCAGCACGGGTCGAATCCAGTTTTCCTGATAATTGCGCGACAGCGTGGCCACGCTACCCACACGAAGGCGGGCAATCCCTGCTGAGCGGCCTTCCAAGCGTCCCAGCATTTCCTGGCCGAGACCGAAGATATTGTCGGCATACGCCTGCACAAGTTGCCCCGCGTCGGTCAGGATCAGCCGACGACCTTCGCGGATAAACAAGTGCTCGCCTATCCGGGCCTCCAACTGGCGAATCTGCGCCGAGACCGCTGATTGCGAGGTATGTAGCTCCTCGGCAGCCCGGGTCAGATGTCCGAGCTTGGCAACGCGCCAGAAATAAAATAGGTGATGAAAATTGAGTTGATTGAGTTTCATCGTTCTGTTTTGAGTATTTAATCGTTCTTATTAATCTATTTTACAGAAGTTTCTTTACAGAGCATCATCCTCGCAACAAATATAAGTAAGGCTATGCGATGGATATTACCCACGTTTTGTATTTAACTTGTGCCTTGGCACCGATCGCTTTGATGGCTGCGTTGGCCGGCTTGACGCGACTTGATTCGATCTCGATACCGCGACTGTGGCGCCTGTTTCAGCTGGTTTCGATTTCCGCGCTGGCATGCACCGGCATGTCGCTTCTGGTGGGCGCAAATGGCGCACCTTGGCCAGGCGTTGTGACAGCGACATCGTTGAGTCTGATTTTGGCTTTGCTGGTGCAGCTGCTTGGCACGGTCATCGCTGCGTTTTCCGCCCGTTATCTGGAGGGGGAGGTCGGCCAGCGACGCTATGTAGGCGTGCTGGCCACTGTGCTCGCTAGTGTCCACCTGCTCTTGATGGCCGATCACTGGCTCGTGCTCATCGCGGCCTGGGCATCCGTCGGCATCGCATTGCAGCATCTGCTGTGCTTCTACCCGGATCGCCCCTTCGCCCTGCTGGCGGCGCACAAAAAACGCATTGCCGATCGGCTAGCCGATGTGATGCTGCTTGGCGCCAGCGCGCTGGCATGGCTAGAGGTCGGCAGCGGTTCGCTCTCGGCTCTGTACTTGCATTTGGCAAAGCCGGGCCTGTCCGTATCCCTGCAAGTAAGCGCCGTCTTACTCGTGTTGGCCGTCATCCTTCGCACTGCCTTGCTGCCGGTGCATGGGTGGTTAATCCAGGTGATGGAAGCTCCCACCCCGGTCTCTGCACTGTTGCATGCTGGCGTGGTCAATCTTGGCGGCTTTGTGCTGATCCGCTTTGCGCCTATGCTCGAACAAGCCCCGCCAGCGCGTATGCTGCTGTTGGTATTCGGCCTGGCGACGACCGTACTGGCCGGTATGGTGATGCTGACACGCATCAGTATCAAGGTCCGCCTGGCCTGGTCAACCGTTGCCCAGATGGGTTTCATGTTGCTTGAGTGCGCGTTGGGCCTCTACACTCTGGCCGCTCTCCATCTGATTGGCCATTCACTCTACAAGGCCCATGCCTTCCTGTCGGCATCGAGCGCCGTGCGTCAGACCCGATTGCAGGTCTTGCGCGGTACGCCATCACCCAGTATCACCAGCCTGGTGCTGGCACCGGTGCTGACGATTTGCGCTGTCCTGTTGGTGCTGAAACTGGCAGGCCATGCATTCTGGCCTTGGTGGTGGAGCGTGGTGCTTGGCCTTGCCTGGGCTCCCTTGCTGTGCTTACCCGCTGTGCACACCGACTGGCAAGCACGCAGTGCGCAAGCTTTTTTCGGGTGCGTGATGGTCGTTGGCCTCACGCTGGCCACCACTGCAGGGCACGCGCTGCCTCTTGGCCTCCAGAATATTCCTCACCAAGGGCTCGGTTTGATCGCCTTGATCGGCATGGCGGCCTTGTATTTCTTTCAGGCGCTGCTGCAAGTGCGACCGCAATTGCTGGCTAACTGGCGTCGCTGGAGCTATGCGGGATTTTATCTGGACGAGGCCTACACGCGTCTGGCGCTCCACCTTTGGCCCACTCGCTGGATGCCCAGGGCCACCCCACAGTGTGCGCCAGAATCGGCCACATCGCCGCGCACCGATGCTGTGCGCTAAATTGCCAAACAGGACAATCTCATGACAGACATACTTGCCAACGACGCCGCGCCGGCTAAGGCGAACACCACGCAAGCCCTTGCCGATCTTGCGGCGCTACATGGCGCGATCGAGCACGCGTGCAGCCAGGCCTGCCACGCAATTGCACCCGCATGGCCGCTCGATAGGGCCATTGCTGTCAATCCACATTGGTCCCGTATCAACATGCCAGTGCGCCGAGTGGCCGCACGCATGGCCGTACTCGGCGGCATCAAGGTCTTTCCACCGCGAGAACAGCAACTGCGGGCGTGGCGCGAAGGGCGAATTTGCGCTGCCGATCTGGCGCTCGCTTTGCGCCGGTTGCCCGAGGCGCAGGCGACCGGGCTCGGGCCTGAGCAGTGCGCCCATGCGCTGCAAGCGAGCGCCCCGCCAGCGCAATTGCCCTTGCTCATTGATGTGCTCGACAACGATCCCAACCGCCATGCGCGGCTGTCCTGGCGCGAGGCCATCACGCACCAGGTGAGCCAAACCTGCGCCGCTTACTTCGATGTACATCAGGCCATTTGGCAGCCAGAGCGCACCCAGGGCTTGTACGGCTTTTGGCGAGACACCTTGCAACACGACCATGGAATCGGTTTGTTGATGGGCTTGCCGCGTTTGGGCAGTGCCGTCGGCGCCTTGCCGGCCACCGCCATTGAGGCAGAGCGCTGGGTGATGCAGCGCCTGGGTCTGCCGCAGGCAGTGTGGGCGGACTACCTTGAATCGGTGCTACTCACGGTCAACGGTTGGGCTTCATGGTGTGCCTACCTGGCCTGGCAGGCGCGATTGGAGCGGGGCACGGCCGACGCACACCTGCGTGAGCTGTTGGCAATTCGTTTAGCTTGGGGCGCACTGCTGTTGGAGTGCAAGGATGACGGCGCGACCGGGCAGGCGTTTGTCGCACTTCAGCAAGGCTGGAGCCAGGCCCCCTTACTGCTTGAGCAGGCCGAGCAGGCTTTTTTGATCGACGAAGTATGGCAATTGGCCCTGGAGCTTGCTTATCAGCGCAACCTGGCGCAGCAACTGGCCGTGGCAAGCAGCATAAGCCTGGTGCCGCAAGAGATTGAAGTCCAGGCGGCCTTTTGCATCGACGTCCGCAGCGAGCCACTGCGCCGCGCCCTGGAGACCGCATGGCCGGGCGTCCAGACGCTTGGCTTTGCCGGTTTTTTCGGTCTCCCAGTGGCTTACACGCCATTGTCGACGCAAGCCCGGCGACCGCAGTTGCCTGGCTTGCTAGCGCCTTCCATCGAGGCCGGTGATTGCATCATGAGCACAGACTCAGCCGAGCGCGCAGCCGACCCAGCACGGCAAAGCGCCGCCAGTCGCGAACGTCAAGTCCGATTCGCCATGGCAAGTCAATGGCAGGCTGCAAGCCGCTGGCCTGGGGCAGCGTTCTCTTTCGTCGAGGCGGCCGGTTTGGGCTATCTTGGCAAGCTAGGGACTTGGCTGCTGCCGAGTAAGCGTGGTCGCGCCAACGATGACCTGGCAGGACTGCCAGCGCGCTATCGCCCCATCTGTCGCCCGCAACTGCTGGGTGTAAACCTTGAAGCCAAAGTGACGCTTGCGGCGCGGGTACTTCACGCCATGGGTCTGGATCAAAACGTAGCGCCGATGGTGCTTCTCGTCGGGCACGGCAGTCAGTGCGCCAACAACGCCCACGCGGCCGCATTGGACTGTGGCGCCTGCTGCGGACAGAGTGGCGAAGTCAATGCGCGTAGCTTGACGCAATTGCTCAACGATCCAGCAGTGCGCCAAGGTTTGCAAGCGAAAGCGCTCAGCATTCCCGAATCGACCGTGTTCGTGGCAGCGCTGCATAACACCACCACCGATGAAATCGAGGGCTTTGACCTTGATCTGCTGCCCGAACATTCGCGCGCTCGCTGGGAGCGCCTGCAAGTGGTGTTTTCCCAGGCCTGCGATCAGGTACGCCGCGAGCGTGCGCCCAGCCTGCAACTAGACCCGCACGCACCGCATGATGCGCTGTTAGCTCAGCTGCGCCGCCGTGCCAACGACGGCGCGCAAACGCGACCAGAATGGGGGCTCGCGGGCAATGCGGCTTTTCTGATCGCACCCCGGCACAGAAGCCGCGGCGTTGTGATGGATGGACGCAGTTTCCTGCATGACTATGACGCCAGCCAAGATGGTGATGGAAGCGTACTGGAATTGCTGATGACCGCGCCCATGTTGGTCGCGCATTGGATCAACTGGCAATACCATGCATCTACCTGCGATCCGCTGCGGCTCGGCAGCGGCAATAAGTTGCTGCACAACGTGGTCGGTGGCAACCTCGGCGTCTTCGAGGGAAACGGCGGCGATCTGCGCATCGGGCTGTCCCGTCAGTCGCTCCATGACGGCCAACGCTGGGTGCACGAGCCCTTGCGGCTGACCGTGGTGATCGATGCGCCGCAGGCGGCCATTGACATGGTGATCGGCAAACATGCTGTGCTCCGGCAACTGCTCGACAACGGCTGGCTCCACCTATGGCGCTTCGCGCTCGCTCGCTTCGAGCGTTACGAACACGGAACATGGCTTCCATTGTGTCTGGAGGTCGAATGATGGCGCAGCCGTCCTGTTACAAAGGAAGCCGGGTGGCCCTGCTGACCCAGCATGGAAAGGAAGCTGTGATCGCACCTGTGCTTGAGCCTATCCTGGGTTGTTCGATCGAACTTGTTACTGGATTCGATACTGATCAGCTTGGCACCTTCACAAGGGAGACGCCACGGCACGGCACCCAACTGGAGGCGGCCAGGCGCAAGGCAAGAAAAGGGATGGAGCTTGCGCATGCTTTGCAGGGAATCGCCAGTGAAGGCAGCTTCGGTCCTGATCCCCATACGGGCATGTTTCCTTGGAATGTGGAGCTCGTGGTCTGGATCGATGAGCACCTGGGAATCGAAGTTGTCGGCATGGCCCAGGGTGCCGCGCCGAACGATCATATCCAGAGCGGCGACTGGCAGACAGTTACTGAGTTTGCCAAACGCGTCGGCTTCCCAGAGCACCATTTGGTGTTGCGCCCCGATGGGCAAAGCGATACGCGCATCTGCAAGGACATTGCCGATTGGACGCGACTCAAAACGTGCTTCGACAGGTGTGTTGCGCAATCACGTTGCGGCAAGGTGTTTGTCGAATTGGATTTGCGCGCCTTCGCCCATCCTCGCCGCATGAAATACATCGAACAGGCTGCCAGCGATCTTTTGCAGCGCCTGCAATCGACCTGCCCCGCATGCAGCGCCCCCGGTTTTTGGATCAGCGCACGGCAACCGGGACTGCCGTGCGCATCGTGTCGCTTGCCAACCCAAAGTTATCGCAGCGAAGTGTGGACGTGCCTGCGCTGTGAGCATAGGCGCATCGCTGAGCGGACAGACCGGTCAGCAGCTGACCCTGCGCATTGTGCTTACTGCAATCCTTAAGGCGCTGACAAACACTCTCTGACTGAGAAGTTACGTCGCAATGACTTGACATATGTCTTCAACGACACACAGCGGGCGCAGCTCCACGCCTTGCTTGTGTTCGCCCGCGAAAGCGACACGGTAATGGTGCGCAGCCGCGACGGTCCAGCGCGCAACGTGGACGATCTGCACCCGCTGGTGCAGACGTTGACCATGTGCCAGTGACTTAAGCGGGTTTGACGTTCCACGGCTGCTCAAAGCCCAATAAGGCCGACTGGAAGCGCACTACGCGCAGTGCAAGGCTGACTAGATGCCACAACATTGCCACTTCAGCCCTTGAGCGCGAAAAACTTAACTTGACGCAATAAAAACTAGTTTTTGGATTGATTTTTGTGATTTTTCGTGAGAAACTAAATACATCAAATAAAAAGAAAACAACAAATAAAACGAAATAGCCAAATAATATATCTCGTTTATAGTGCACCCATCCCCGTGCCTTTTGAAAGCGCCGCTGATTGCATAGCGCCTACCTGGCCCGCTACGCCTGTTCATTGCGCTAGTCCATTGAAATGTTGTTCACGCTGCACCGTGCATGGCGAGACTCGATCACCCGAGTGTCGTGAAGTTTTGACAACATATCTACGTTGATCTTCAAGCAGAGTGCGCAAGCAAGGTTCAAATCTGACATTAGGGGAATATTGTGAAGAATTTATCGGTACGCGCTCAGCTTGCAGTGGCCTTCGGTGGCTTGGTGATCTTATTGGCAGGCATTGCCATTTTTGCTATTTCCAGCATCTCGAATCAGGCTTCCGGCTTTGAAAAGTATGTCAATGGGGTGCGGGCGCGCGCTGACCTTGCGCATCTGGTGCTGGAATCCGTTGGCTTGCGCGCAGTCGCCGCAAGGAATCTTGTTATCGTCAGCTCGCCGGCAGACATGGACACTGAGAAGCAGTTGGTGTCCCAGGCGCATGCGGCTGTAGTGTCAAATTTGAATACACTCAAGCAGCTCGCGAAACAATCTTCTACGTCTGAAGAGGCGCGCGGCATGATAGGCAACATTGACAAGATAGAAAGCCAATATGCGCCCGTCGCCTTGGGTATCGTGGACCTTGCACTACAAGGCAAAAGGGATGAGGCGATTAGCAAAATAAATAAGGAATGCCGCCCCTTGTTAATGGCCTTGGTCTCCGCAATGGATGCTTATGGGAAATCAACAGCGCTGCGTTCAAGCGAGCTGATCAAGGAAGCAGAGGAAGACTTTAAGTCGGCAAGAAACAAGCTCATTTTTTTCAGCATCCTCGCCACCGTACTGGCCATTGCCGCTGGAGCGCTGATTTCGCGCCGTCTGCTGGCAGCATTGGGGGCGGAACCCTTAGTCTTGTGCGACGCCGTGAGCAAGGTGGCCAGTGGCGACTTGACCGCAGACCTCAAGGTCAAAGCCACCGACAGCACCAGCATCTTGGCTGCACTGCAGCGCATGCAGCTTTCGCTCGCCAAGGTAGTGGCGTCCGTGCGTCAGGATTCGGACACGGTGTTGACGGCAGCAGCAGAAATTTCAGCGGGAAATAACGACTTGTCTAACCGCACTGAGCAACAGGCCAGCGCACTGGAAGAGACGGCATCTTCGATGGAAGAACTGACATCGACTGTGAAACAAAATGCAGAACATGCACGCCAGGCCAACATGCTGGCAATCAATGCCTCCGATATCGCCACCAAAGGCGGTGCCGTCGTTAGCCAGGTGGTCGGCACGATGGACTCAATCAGCGAAGCATCGCGCCAAATTGTTGACATCATCAGTGTTATCGACGGAATCGCTTTTCAAACCAATATTCTTGCCCTCAATGCAGCGGTGGAGGCGGCCAGAGCCGGCGAGCAAGGACGTGGATTTGCCGTGGTCGCTTCGGAGGTGCGCGGCCTCGCACAGCGCAGCGCCAGTGCCGCCAAGGAAATCAAGGTATTGATAGACAATTCGGTTGAACGTGTTGATCTCGGCACCAAGCTCGCTAACGATGCCGGTGTCACCATGTCTGAGGTGGTGGGCAGCGTGAAACGCGTCACCGATGTGATTGCGCAGATCGTTAGCGCAAGCGAAGAGCAAACGACGGGCATCGAACAAATAAATCAGGCGATCAGTGCGATGGACAGTGTCACGCAGCAAAACGCCTCCCTGGTTGAAGAAGCTGCGGCTGCCGCCGAATCGCTGCGCGATCAAGCTGGAAATCTGGTGCAGACCGTCAGCCTATTCCAGATCGGCGTCCATGCTCAGCGCCACAGCGCAACGCCAGCGCACCCCCATTCGGCTAAATCGTCGGCAAGAGCATCTGCATCACTCCGTATTGCACTGTCCAATCTCGCGCCTTTAGCGTAAGGCGACAAGTGCCGTCCTGGCCAGGTCATGCAAGAGTGCTGCTGGCCTAAAGAGACTTTATCGGCGCATTCACCGGGCCTGAAACGGTCCGCCTGGCCTTGCGCATCGGCGCTGCGGCCAGTGCACATTATGCGCCGGCTTGCTCCCGCGGGCGGATGATCATGCAGGTGGCCGTCGCATGGGCGTATACCTTGCCGGCCTCGTCGCGGATCGTGCCTTCCGAAATGACCAGATTGCGCCCCGCATTGATGACCTTGCCTTCCGCGAAGACGGTCACGTTGAACGGCAGGGGACGGCACATCTTGATGTTCAGGTCTGTCGTGCCATAGCTTTCGCCAGCGGGCAAGACTGTGTGCGTGGCGCAACCGGTCACCGTGTCGAGCACGGTGGCGGCGAAACCGCCGTGCACGCCACCCATGGCATTGGTGTGGTTTTCATTCGCCGTCGCCGTGAAAATGACTTTGCCGTGCTCCACCGTGTGCGCATCCATGGGTATGGTCTTGGAAATGCCGGGCCGGGGAAACAAGCCTTGCGCGAAAGCTTGCATCAATTGCAAGCCGGTCATGTCGTTGGGGTGCATGGTAACTCCTGTGGGTAAGGGTAAGGGTAAGGGTAAGGGTAAGGTTAAATGTCTTGTTGGAAACGCAGGCGCGAGGCATGCAGCAGGAAGCGGGCGACGACGGCCAGCTCTGCTTCGCTGAAACCTGCTTGCAATTGAGTATTCAGGCTGTCGAGCAAGGGTAGGGCGGCGCGCAGTACGTCAGCGCCCTTGGGCGACAGGTGCAAGGCACCGGCGCGCGCATCAAGCGCACACTGGCCACGTATGATCAGGCCGTTCTCTTCCATGCGCGCCACCAGGCCCGTCACGGCCGAGTTTTTCAGTTGCAGCGCGCGGCCCAGATCCTTCAGTTGGCAGCCTTCCTCGCTCTTCAGGGCAAACAAGGCGACGACTTGCGTGCCGGAAAACCCCAGTTCACCGCTCAAGACGGCATCGGCCGAGCGAAACAAGTTCTGGCGCGCCAGGTTGAGCAGATTAAACAGGTGCGGCGAACGCTCTCCTAGCGGGCAGGCTACGGCATCGGGGAGGTCTGGCTGGGGCGAGGTATTGTTACGCATGCGCAGCATATTACTACGCATGCGTAATAAATCAAGCGCAGCAAGTTTTCAAGGTGTGGGTCGCTCTGGCATCGGGCAGTGTGCCAGTGTGCACAAGATTGCCGCCAGATACTCGGCGCGCGCGTCGGCTTGACGATACCGCCGATGCAGCCGATGGCCAGCGCCGCCCGATTGCGGCGCGGTGCGCGCATATCATCCCAGCCGTGGCCCATCGAGCAATAATTCTGCCAATCTGCTCGTCAGCCACAAACTCGTCTCGCTGAGCTTCTTGCCATGAATCGATAGGCGCCGCACGGGCAGGCGCGACAGGGCCAGCGCAGGGCAGGGTACTTCCTGCAGATATCCCTTGTAATTGTCGTAGTTGGCGATGTTGAGCGGCAAAATCGCCCAGCCCAGCTCGTCGGCGACCATTTCCGCAATGCTGTAAAAGCTGTCGGAAAACCAGACGGCGGGGCTGAAGGCGTGTTCGCGATTGAGCTCGGAATCCATGATCAGCTGGCGGTAGCGGGTCAGCTCGTTGCGGCTCACTTCCTGGCCATGCGCCATCGCGTGGCCTTTTGCCACGAACACGCCTTGCGCCACGCTGCCGATATGCTGCTGTTCGAGCACAGGCGAAATAGGGCCACGGTCGAAGTGGAAGGCCACGTCGGCTTGTTGCTGCTCCACGTATTGCGCCACTTCCGACGCGGTGGCGTTGAGCATCACCAGTTCCAGTGCCGGATAGCGCGCCGCCAACTCCTTGACCAACTTGCTGATGGCCAAGTAGGGCAGGGCTTCGTCGAGGGCCAGGGTCAGCTGGGCTTCCGGCGCCGCGCTCAACAGCTGGGCGCGCAGCTGCAAGCGCTCGGCCTGGCGCAACAGTTCGCACGCTTCCAGGTGCATCACCTTGCCCGCTTCCGTCAGCACGGCGCTGCGGCGCGAGCGGTCGAACAGTTCCACACCCAATTCCGCCTCCAGCAGACCAATCGAGGTACTGACCACCGATTGGGCACGCCCCAGCCGGCGTGCCGCGCCCGAGAAAGAACCGGCCGCGACGGACGCTTCAAAGTAGCGCATTTGTTCCAATGTCCATTGCATGGCTATCACCTATCTGTTTTTCAGATGGATTTTAACTTGAATGCCATTCAGGGGCGACATAAAATGTCTTTACCAATTCAACAACATGAGATCCGCCATGAAAAACGCCCAAGCCCATACCCCCGCCATCAGCTTCAACTGGTGTCACGACGCCAGCGCCGAAGATACCTTGTGCAAGTTATATCTTGACAACGTCAGCGCCGATTATATTTCCCATTCGGAACTGCAGGGCGAACGCGCCGACGCGCCTGGCAACTGGCGCGCTGACTTGCCTGAGGTGATACGCGGCGAAATCCGCGCCGCCCTGTCGCACGATTGGGCGCATGGCGATTCTACCCTGCTTGCCGTCGCCACTGCCGGCGACGCCATCGTCGGCATGGCCCTGGTCTCTATCGATACGCGCCAGCGCGCCTCGAAATCATTCGCCGCGCTCGATGACCTGGTCTTGCTGCCCTCCGTGCGCGGCAGCGGCATCGGCAGTCAGCTGGTGGAGTGGGTCGCCGACGAGCTGCGCAGCCACGGCATCGCCCGCTTGTTCCTCGAATGCGGCGCGCACAATTTGACGGCGCAAACATTTTTCCGGGGCCGTGGCTTCAAGCAAGTGTCCGTCGTCATGCTGCGCGAACTCGACGCTGGCACAGCGAGCGCCGCCGTGGATGACAAGGATGGCGACCGTGGCTGACGCCCGCCGCCCCCGACAAGGCCAGGCCCGTGGCAGCCTGGAACGTAAATATTTGCGCAGCACCAAATTCATCCAAACCGATAGTTGTTAAATAATACATGAGTTGTTTATGCATCCAATGAAAAAATGGCTGACGCTGGCCATCGTCTCCAGCGCCCTGTTCCTGATCGTGGTCGACATGACCGTGCTCTACACCGCCTTGCCCGCGCTGACGCGCGACTTGCAGGCCACATCCTCGCAAAAACTGTGGATCATCAACGTCTACGCGCTGGTCGTCTCCGCTCTGCTACCCGGCCTCGGCACGCTCGGCGACCGTTTGAGCCACAAGCCCGTTTTCCTTGCCGGCCTGGCCGTGTTTGGCACCGCCTCGCTGTGCGCCGCGTTTTCGCCCGCGCCCGAATGGCTGATCTTTGCCCGCGTGCTGTTGGCCATCGGTGCTGGCCTGATGATGCCGGCCACCCTGTCCATCATCCGCCTGACCTTTACGGACCACCGCGAGCGCTCGTTCGCCATCGGCGTGTGGGCGGCGATTGCCTCCGGTGGCGCCGCCTTCGGTCCCGTGCTCGGTGGTTTCCTGATGCAACACTATTGGTGGGGTTCCGTCTTCCTGATCAACGTGCCCATCGTCCTGCTGACCCTGGTGCTGGCCACCGTCGTCCTGCCGAAACGGGCTGGTAACCGCGACAAGCCGTGGGATCTGGCCGGTTCTTTGCAAATCATGATGGGCCTGCTCGGTGGCGTGTATGCGATCAAGGAGCTGGGCAAGTCGCAGCCTTCGTATGCGCTGGCTGCCGCCTCGTTCGCCGTGGGCGCCTTCTTCATGCTCAAATTTGTGCGCCGCCAAAAGCGGCAAGCCAAGCCGCTGATCGACTTCGCCCTGTTCCGCGAACTGCCGTTTTCCAGCGCCGTCGCTGCCGCCATGGTGGCCTCCGCAGCCCTGATCGGCATGGAACTGGCGCTGAGCCAGCACATGCAACTGGTGCGTGAATTGTCGCCGCTGGAAGCGGGCTTGCTGCTGTTGCCACTGCCGCTGGCCTCTGTGTTTGCGGGACCATTGACGGGCTTCATGCTGCCGCGCGCCGACAAGGCCATGGTACTGTGGGGTTCATTGTTGCTGTCCGGTATAGGCATGGCATTGTATCTGGTGCTGCATGACGCCGCCGTCTCGGCGCAAGTGGTCAGCCTGGTGACTCTGGGCCTGGGCTTGGGCGCCGTCATGACGGCCGCCTCCAGCGCCGTGATGCTCAACGTCGCTCCCCAGCAAGCCGGCATGGCTGCCTCGATCGAGGAAGTGTCGTACGAACTGGGCGCCGTGATCGGCGTGACGGTGCTGGGCACCATCCTGTCGGCCGTCTACAGCGCCACTTTGGTGATCCCGGAAAGCGCGGGCCTGTTGCCCAATGCCCATGACACGCTCGACGCGGCACTGCTGGCCGCCGAGCAATTGCCGGCCGAACTGGGCGTGCAAGTGTCGGCGCTGGCCCGTTCGGCCTTCGACAAGGCGTTTATTGTCGTGCTGGCCACGGCGTCGGGCATTTTGATAGTCTCGGCCATGGCGATTCGCCACCTGCATTTGCGGGTGCGTTGCGTGGCTTGATCGATCAGCGCTTGAGTCGCGGCGCCATCTTATTGCCACGCTCCAGCAGCTGCATGCCTGGTATGTTGCCCACGCATATTACCCACTTTCGTTACTGTTCTGAGTCTTTCTTTTTAGTTGCTCTTTCTTTTAAGTTATCTTTTCAGTTGCGCTTATTACGCAGCAAGCGCAGCCCATTGGCCACCACCAGCAAGCTGGCGCCCACGTCGGCAAACACGGCCATCCACAGGGTCGCCATGCCGGCCAGGGCGAGGCCAAAGAAGACGGCCTTGATGCCGATGGCGAAGCTGATGTTTTGCACGAGGATGTTGCGCGTGCGCTGGCTCAGGCTGATGAATTCAGGCAATTTACCCAGTTCATCGTCCAGCAAGGCAACATCGGCCGTTTCGATGGCCGTATCGCTGCCGGCCGCGCCCATGGCAAAGCCGATGTCGGCCTGCGCCAAGGCCGGGGCGTCGTTGACGCCGTCGCCCAGCATGGCCACCACGCCAAATTGCTGCTGCAAGGCCTTGATTTCATCGAGCTTGTTTTCCGGCAGCAATTCCGCCTTGACCAAGCTCACGCCCACCTCGGCAGCGATGCGCTGCGCCGTCAACAGATTGTCGCCTGTCAGCATCACCGTGGTGACACCGAGCGCATTCAATTTGGCGATGGCCGCCGCCGCCGTGGGGCGCAGCACGTCGGCCACGGCGATCACGCCCAGCGCGCCGGCGGTGGTCGCCAGCACCATGGCTGTGTACGCTTGCTGTTCCAGCCGCGCCAGGATGGCTTGCAGTGCCGGCGTCAAGAGCTTCAGTTCCGCCATCAGGCGCGCATTGCCCAGATAATAGGTCTGGCCCGCAATGTCGCCTTGCACGCCGCGTCCATGCAGGGCGGCAAACTGGGTCACGGCCAAGTGGCTGCTGGCGGGCGGACCGGCCTTGACGATGGCCGCGGCCAAAGGGTGGGCGGAATTGGCGTCCAGGCTGGCGGCCAGCAAAAGAATGGCGTCGCGATTGCCGCCCTCCATTGCCACCACGTCCGTGACGGCCGGTTTGCCCATGGTCAAGGTGCCCGTCTTGTCGACGGCGATGGCCTTGATGCGGTAGCCCGTTTCCAGGAATTGTCCGCCTTTGACCAAGATGCCGCGCCGCGCGGCAGCCGTCAGGCCGCTGACCACCGTGACGGGCGTGGAAATGACGAGCGCGCACGGGCAGGCGATCACCAGCATCACCAGCGCCTTATACACCCAGGCCATAAAGGGTGCGCCCAGCAGCAAAGGCGGCAGCACGGCCACCAGGATGGCGAACACGACGACAGCGGGCGTGTAGTAGCGGGCGAAATTGTCGACAAAGCGCTGCGTGGGCGCCTGTTTTCCTTGCGTTTCCTCGATCACCTTGACGATCTTGGCCAGCGTGCTGTTGCCGCTGTTGGCCGTCACGGTGACGTCGAGTAAGCCCCGTTCATTGATGGTGCCCGCATACACGACGTCGCCTACGGCCTTGTCCACCGGCATGCTTTCACCGGTAATCGGCGCCTGGTTGACGGACGATGCGCCGCTCGCGACTACGCCATCGAGGGCAATGCGCTCGCCCGGTTTCACGCGCATCAAGGTGCCGATGGCTACCGTGGCCACGCTTACCGGCTGCCAGGCGCCGCTGGCGTCGGCCACCGTCGCCGTGTCGGGCGCCAGCTGCATCAGGCTTTGTACGGCGTTGCGCGCCCGGTTCAGCGACAAGCCTTCGATCAATTCGGCAATGGCGAACAGAAAGATGACCATGGCCGCTTCCGGCCACTGGCCGATGGCGATGGCGCCGAAAACCGCTAGGCTCATCAGAAAGTTGATGTTCAGCGTGAACGTTTTCAGGGCGATCCAGCCCTTTTTCAGGGTCGGCCAGCCGCCCGTGGCGACCGATAGCAGGGCCAGGGCGATGACGAGCGGCGAACTGTCTGCCTGCGTGGTCCACGCCAGCGCTTCGGCAGCGGCAGCGGCCAGGCCGGACACCAGCAGCAAGCCTTTTTGCCTGCCGGACAGGCTGCCTTCGTGCGGGTCGCGCGCAACAACGGCGTCCGCCTGCATGGGAATCGCCTGCATGCCGATGGCGTGCAGGGCCGCTTCCACCGTGGCCAGCGAGGGCAGGGTGTGGTGCACATCGAGCACGCGGTTCATCAGATTGAAATCGAGGCCCACCACGCCGGCCATCGTGGCCAGCTTGTTGCGGATCAAGCGTTCTTCCGTAGGGCAATCCATGTTGGCGATGCGGTACTTGGCCGTGCTCGCGCCGGCGATGGCGGCGCTGGGCAGGGCAGGCGAGGGCGGGGCGGCCGGCGCCGCAGCGCATGCATGCTCGCTGGCACAGCAGCTGGCCGCCTTGTGCGCAGCGGCCGGGGCGCCTTCGTGCTTGTGCTCATGCTCATGCTGATGGTCGTGCTGATGGTCGTGGTCCTGCGCGTGTTTATGGCTATCGTGCGGCATCGCATTATCTTTCAGGATTCGTGTATGCTTTCATTAGAAACCCTGTAGCCGCTACAGGGTCAAGCGAAATTTGCACGAAAGACTGAAAAGGGGATGCCATGCGTATCGGGGAACTGGCCAAACGGACAGATTGTGACGTGGAAACCGTGCGTTACTATGAAAAGGCGGGCTTGCTGCAGGAACCGGGACGCAACAGCGCCGGCTACCGCGAATACCGCGAAGAACACCGGGAACGGCTGCAATTCATCCGTCATTGCCGTTCGCTGCAGATCGGCTTGACCGATATCCGCGCCTTGCTGGAGTTTAAGAACAATCCTGCCGAAGGCTGCCAGAGCGTCAATGAATTGCTCGATCATCACATTCTGCGCATCGCCGAGCAGATGGCCAATTTGCACACCTTGCAGCAGCAACTAGTGACCCTGCGCCACCAGTGCGACCAGCCGCAGCCGTCACAAGACTGCGCCATACTGCAAAACCTGTCCGGGGCGGCCAGCGGCCACGACTGCGCCTGCCATACCGAACTCCATTGATCGTTGTGATGCATGCAAATACTGTGACCTGGCAGCGCTATAGCGGCCAAGGTCCCGCGGGAACGCTGCTGCAGGAAGAGGACGACCCGGCGCCGGCCGCGGCAGGCAAGCCATGCCCGACTGCGCGCTAGCGGCCATGCAGATCCAGCGCTAAGGCGCCGGCAGCGGCGCACTGCCTTCGCCCAGGCGGAAGGCGTCGACTACCCTCAGCAAGTCGTGCGCCTGGTCTTGCAGATTTTGCGCGGCGGCGGCCGATTCCTCGACCAGGGCGGCGTTGCGCTGGGTCAATCCGTCCATTTCCGTAATGGCATTGTTGACTTCCTCGATGCCCTTGCTCTGGCGCTGGCTGGCCGCCGTGATGTCGTTCATGATGTCCGTTACCTGCTGGACGGAGGCGACGATGTCGCCCATGGTGCGCCCGGCGCTGTCGGCCAGTTCGCTACCTGTTTCTATCCTGCCAACGGAATCCTCGATCAACTGCTTGATTTCGCGCGCCGCCGTGGCCGAGCGCTGCGCCAGGCTGCGCACTTCGGTGGCGACAACGGCAAAGCCGCGCCCCTGTTCGCCCGCGCGCGCCGCTTCCACGGCCGCGTTCAAGGCCAGGATGTTGGTCTGGAAGGCAATGCCGTCGATGACGCCGATGATATCGACGATGCGCCCGGAGCTGGCCTTGATCGCGCCCATCGTCTCGACTACCTGGCCCACCACACGGCCCCCCTCGAGCGCCACGTTCGAGGTTGACAGCACCATCTGGTTGGCCTGGTGCGCATGACTGGCGTTTTCGCGCACGGTATCGGTCAAGGCATGCATCGACGTTGCCGTTTCCTGCAAGGAATGGGCTTGCGACTCCGTGCGGGCCGACAAGTCCGCATTGCCCAGCGCAATTTCACTCGCTTCCACCGTGATGGTCGAGCCCGCCTGACGGATCTCGCCCAATAAAGTGTTCCAGTTTTTCAGCACCGTGGCCAACGCCCGCAGCAGCTTGCCTACCTCGTCGTTGCCCCGAACATCGAGACGCATGGTCAGGTCGCCGGCGGCCAGGCTTTCGGCGGCGCGGCAGGCCGCGTCGATGGGGCCCACCACAGAGCGCGCCACCCAGGCAGCGATCAGGGCCAGCAGGGCAAAGCCGAGCGCCATGCAGCCGAGCGACAGCCAAGCGGCGCGCTGGCCTGCGTTTTTTGTCTCCAGCAGCGCATCGGCAGTGTGGCGGTCCAGGTTGAGCATCACCTGACGTAGCTGGCCACGCACTTGCTGGTAGTGCGTGGCGGCATTTTGCATTGCGGCCACGCCCGTATTCGGGTCCATCGAAGCCATGTCCAGCGCCTGCGCCACGCTGGCACGGTAGCGCTCGATGCCGGGCAGGGCCTGGGCCGCTTCCGTCGCGGCGCCCGAAAATGTCTTCAGTTGCGTCAAGCCTTGCACGATGGCGTTCAACTGGCCATCCGTTTGCGTGCCGAATTGCTTGAATTGCTCCTCCGACAGGCTGGCGGCGATGGCGATCTTCGCATACACATCGGCATGCACTTGGCCCAGGGCAATCGCTTGATGATTGGCCAGCCGCTCGGCCGTCAGGGTGACATCTTTCAGTTCGCGCATGCGCTGCTCGTTCTGCTGCATGGCGAAATACGACAAGGCCCCCATGGCCAGCAGGCAAGCCAGCGCGACCAGCGGGACGATCAACATCTTCTGTGCGATTTTCACATGAGGTCCCTATCGTTGAGAAATCGGTGTGCCATCGCGGCGATGGCGGCGATGGCGGCCCGCCCGCTACATGTAAATGCCGCCGCAGACGACGGTCTCGGCCAGCTTTTCGCAATACATGATCTTCGGCTCGATCTTCTTGTTTTCCGGATTCGTGAATTTGTATTCCTGCCAGAACGTACCCTTGCTCCTGGCCAGCTCGACGCGTTCCTTGACGAAGGCCTTGCCATCGATATCCTTCAGTTCGATCAAGTTCTTACCCACCATTTTCGGGTTGGCGCCATGCGCGGCGACCGTGCCGTCGAGTTTATAGACGACCAAGTACAGATCTTGCTTGATGAAATCGGGCGCTTTTGCCGTGATATCGGCATACGTCTTCGCTTCGCCGGCGCTCTTTATTTGGGCTACGCCTTTCTTGACCATGGCTTCGGCATCGGCGCGTGTCGCGCCGCCTTCGGCAGCAGCGGCCACCAACGGTAAGGCGCAGGCGGCAACGATGAACGACAGGCAAACGGCGGGGGCAAACTTGGGCATGAAAATCTCCTTCACATTGCGGCAGGGGAAAGCCGGCGCGAAACCGGTGCTGGGGGCGGCGCCACTCGGCGTGCCGACGTTGCATGGTAGCGCGATGCTGGCAAACATGCATTGGTGCAACATATATTTTTTCAGGCGGGCGTTTTTGCAACGGCGCGTGCACCTGGCAAAAACCGGGGTTTCATAGGAGAAAGTAGGTTGCCGACTATCGCGATGCTAGTGTGGTATCCGCATCGCGCCGCCAGTTGGCCACGCGCATCCGCTGATGTGGCGACGCTCGTATGAGCAGCGCCTCGAGATCGGTGATTACAGGGGGGCGAGGCGCGCAGCACCGCGGCATGCCAGGCGAGAGCGGACTCGTTCCAAAAGTCGGTCGTGAAAAGGCAGGACAATCACGTTGCAGATCGGCTCGACTACTGCCAGCAAGCCGCCGAAGGCCATGGAACCCGTGGCCCAGTACATGACGCTGAAAGCGACGCCCATATGCAGGGCCGTCTGGCTAAGCTTTTCGCCGGCCAGGGCGACAAAGCCCCGGCGGCTGGCGGCGTAGCGGCGGCGTATTGCGTGCCAGGCTTTTTCATGCCACGGCAGCAGGGCAACGTTGATGATCGGTTCGATGAGTGCGGCCAAGCCACCGAGCGCCAGTGATCCCGTCAGCAGATAGGCTAGGCTGAAGGCGATCGACATGTGCGTGCTGACCTGGCTGAATGTTTTGATGGCGGTGAACAAGGGATGCTCCTTTTTGTTGAATATGCTTACTCCTGACTTGAATAGTAACGATTCTCATTTGCAAAAGGAAGAAAAATAATCCAACCGGACTCATAGCTTGCATCTATGACTTCGTACTTATTGGCGGAAGGCGTAGCGTTGTCCATGCTGGCGGCGGCACAATTACCGTCAAACTTGAGTGGATCGAAGAGTTTGAACCCAGGCGCGCCGTTCGCTCGCTTGTGCGTGCAAGAAGCGCCGAGGGAAGGTATGCAAGGTAGGCCGGTACAAGACGTCTCAAAAAGACAATACTGGTCGAATTTCTGTTACATTAAGGTGGGCCAGAGGACATAGCGAAGGGCCTCCCTTCCAGCCGATTCCCGCCAAGCTGCATTTGGCGCTGGCGGGCATGGGGAAAGCTGAGACTAAGGAAAATTATATGACGCGTTTTCCCTTTCCAAGCAACGAAGTGGAACGCCTCGATTCACTTGATAAACTGCAGATTCTTGACACTGAATCAGAGAAAGAATTTGACAGTCTGGTGCGTGTAGCGTCCTTGGTTTGCGAAGTACCGATAGCGTTGATTAGCCTCGTTGCGCATGACCGTCAGTGGTTTAAGGCAAATATCGGGCTGCCAGGCGTGTTCGAGACTGAGCGGAAACTGGCATTTTGCGCACACACGATTGTTCAGGACGACCTGTTCGAAGTTGAAGACGCCCTGCAAGATCCTCGGTTCCGCGATAGTGATTTAGTGCTCAAGGAACCCTATATTCGGTTTTATGCCGGTGCTTCGCTCACGCTATCTGATGGCGCCAACGTTGGTACTATCTGCGTCATCGACCGCCGCACGCGCAAGCTCGACGATCGCCAACGCGAAGTGCTGCGGCACTTGGCACACGCGGCCGTCAAGCTGCTTGAGGGGCGCCGTGCCCTGATCGAGGAGAGACGGATCACCGCGTTTTCCCATGCGACCGTATCTGCCCTTGACGACACCATGTCGCGTCTTAAATCGAATGAGCTTTTGCTCAACCGCACGGGCGAGGTTGCCGGTGTCGGAGGATGGAAGGTCGATTTGACGAGCCAACACATCGAGTGGTCCAAGGAAACTTGCCGTATCCATGGCGTGGCGCCAGATTTTGTGCCAGATCTTGCTCAAGCAATCGCATTTTATGCGCCGGAAGCCCGAGATCTGATTCAGACAGCGGTGGAAACTGCCATGGCAACCGGAGCGCCATGGGATGTGGAAGCGCCTTTCCTGCGCGCCGACGGCGCGCGTATCTGGGTGCGTTCAGTCGGTGAAGCCGAATTTGAAGCCGGCAAACCGGTACGATTGTTTGGCGCCTTGCAAGACATAACGAAGCAGCGCATGCTCGTCGATGCCATGCAGTCCGAAAACAAGCAACGGCGTATTGCCCAAGAGGCACTCGAGCAGGCCCAGGCAGATCTACAAACAATTCTCGACCATACGCCAGCGTTGGTGGTGTACTGGGATCGCGATTTGCGTAACCGATTCGCCAACCGAGCCAGCGTGGAATGGTTTGGACTGTCGCCAGAGGAAATGCGCGATCGGCATTTATCGCAGGTCCTTGGACCGATGGCTTTCGCTGACATGGCCCCCCGTCTTAATTCCGTCCTGTCAGGCAATAGCGAACTGTTCGAGGACACGATCACCCTGGCATCGGGAGAGCGGCGCCAGGCCATGTTTTCTTATACACCCGACACCAAGGCTGGCCGGATTGATGGCATATACGGTGTTATCAGTGATGTCACTCAAATCAAGCGGGCCGAAGCCGGGCAAGCTCATGCTTTAAGCAAGCTGCAAGGCGTTTTGAATGCAGCGCGCGACTTTTCGATCATTCAGACCAACGTTGACGGTATCATCGAACTTTTCAGTCCCGGCGCCGAACGTTTGCTCGGCTACGCTGCTGCCGACATGGTGGGACTGTTCACGCCAGCCATCCTGCACCTGGAAGACGAGCTGCTGACGCGCGGCGCGGCCTTAACGCTTGAGTACGACAGGCAGATATCGGGCTTCGAGGTATTAATTGCCGAAGCGCGAGATGGAATTTCCGTGTCGCACGATTGGACCTATGTGCGTAAAGATGGCATGCATCTGCCCGTCAATCTGACTGTCACCGCAATACGCAATGCGGATGGCCAGATCGACGGCTATCTTGGCATTGCCAAAGACATCAGCGTTGAGCGAGATATCCGCAGCGTGCTGGCCAATGCACGCGATCAGGCGGAACAAGCTAGCCTGGCCAAGAGCCAATTTCTGGCCAATATGAGCCACGAAATTCGCACTCCCATGAATGCAGTGCTGGGAATGCTCGATTTGCTGCGATACACGCAACTGTCGGCACTCCAGCGCGAGTATGCCGATAAGTCACGCTCGGCTGCCAGTTCGCTACTGGGCTTGCTGAACGATATCCTCGATTTTTCACAGGTAGAAGCGAACCGGATAGAGCTCGAAACCGCCGCCTTTTCCGTTGAGGCGCTATTGCGCGATTTGTCGACCATCCTTTCCTCGCTGATTGGCGACAAAGACGTCGAGGTGCTGTTCTCGGTCGATCCGGCGCTGCCGCCATGGCTGATGGGCGATGTGACGCGCTTGCGCCAAGTGTTGATCAATTTGGCCAGCAATGCGCTTAAATTCACCGAGCAGGGGGAGGTAAGTATCGTCATTTCCCAGCTGCGGCGCGGCGAGCATGGGAGTGACATCAGGTTTGAAGTAAATGATACGGGAATCGGCATCGCTGCTGATAATATGGACCACATCTTCGAGGGATTTACGCAAGCCGAGGCCTCGACTGTGCGTCGCTTTGGCGGAACCGGATTGGGTCTCACGATCAGCCAGCGCCTGGTCTGCCTGATGGGCGGCAAGCTGCAGGTTGAAAGTACCGTTGGCGTCGGAAGTTGCTTTCACTTTCAGGTGACTCTTGCAGTGCCTGCCATAGCGCCGCTGTCGTTGCCTGAAAATACAGTTGCACCAACCCGCCTGCGCGTGCTGATTGTGGACGATAGCCCATCGGCACGCACGATGCTAAGCGCCATCATTACTTCTTTCGGCTGGACAGCCGTGACGGCGGGCAACGCCAGCGAAGCGTTGACGACACTCGACGAGAGCGCGAGGGCAAAACTGGCGTTCGATGCCGTCTTGATTGACTGGCGCATGCCTGGGATGGATGGCTGGGAGTTGGCAGCCCGGATCCGCTCGCACTCCAGCGCTGCACCGATGGTATTGATGGTGACTGCTCACGGGCGCGATGCGCTGGCCGAGCGCCTGGAATCAGAACGTGGAATGTTAAACGGTTTTCTGACCAAGCCTGTGACGCCCTGCATGCTGCGCGAAGCGATCGTCGCGGCGCAAGCAGGACATGTCATGACAACCGAAGCGCAGGCGCCCCCGCTGCGTTTGCAGCGCCTATCTGGCCTGCACGTGCTCGTCATCGATGACAATGCGATGAATCTGCAAGTGGCGCGCGAACTGCTCCTGCACGAAGGCGCTGAAGTCAGCGTCGCCAACGGTGGAGCGCTAGGCTTGTCGATGGCGCTTGAGGCCGAGCCTGTCTTTGATGCCGTGCTGCTCGACATTCAGATGCCGGAAATGGACGGCTATGCCTGTGCCATGCGCATGCGTTCGAGCATGCGACTGCGCAGCACACCAATCATTGCCATGACTGCCAACGTGATGGCGCGGGAACGCGACGCCTGCATGGCTGCCGGCATGGACGCGCATATGGGAAAGCCGATTGATATTGATATGATGGTCGACCTTTTGCAGACCCACTGCCGAGCCAGTCTTGCGCAGGGGGCTGTCTCGGAAACAACGGACTCGACGCCACCAGCGCCAGAACCATTGCCTGGTTTCGACCAGCCGTCATTCATCGACCTCCCTGCGGCTCTTTCCCGGCTCGGGGGCAACCGTACGCTGTTTCTCAGCCTGGCGGTGACATTTTCCACTGAGGCGAAGGCCTTTATCGCCGCTTTGAGCGAACAGTTGCCATCGCCGGATATACGCTCGGCTGCTGACCTTTTACACACATTTAAAAGCGCCGCCGGCATTGTCGGCGCCGCACCGTTGCAGTCGTACTGCGCCGCTTTGGAACAGCAACTACGTCACAATATCCACCCCTCTGACGTTAGCCGAGTGCTGGCCGAAATGGGTAGATTGGTACACGCCAGCATCGCAGAACTTGCCAACGTGACAGCCAAGCTAGCAGACGCGCTGCGGGCAGAGGGCACGACAACATCAGTAGCATCGCCGGTATCGCTGCCGATGCGCGATCTGCTCGATGAGTTGGCATTATTGCTGAAGGGGTCGAACATGCGTGCGCTCGCCGTCATGGAGCGCATTGAGCTCATGCATGGCGGAGCACATCTGGCCGAGCTGTCTGCCAGTGTCGCGCGCTTGGATTTCCCCGCTGCGCGCCGTCATTGCGAGCAATTACGTGCGCAGTTTTCATGAGCCATGTCAGTACTGCACCGTGCAGGCAATGTTGAGTGAAACGCAACGCGTTCGGCGCAACGGCTCGCCGTTGGCAGCGGATACACAACTATATTTGGCAAAGGCGGCAGGGCGTGGACGTGTCAGTTCGGAATCTCCACATTAAAACGCATTGAAATAAAAGCAAGTTTGGCTTGTTTCCTATTTTCTTTTAAAAATCACAGCGCCGCTAACTGGCCCGCAACAAGTCAACAAAATAGTCAGGAAAACCGAAAAATCCTCGGCGTACGATTTTCCTGTTTCGTCATTTCACCATTGAGCACTAAGGTCAGCATCCATTGGGTTTTCAAACGCGCATTGGTGGCGCCTCGCTGGAGCCGGCAACTTCGGTCGTTCGCCTAGGCCGCGAGCACGGTGTCAACGCCAAGTATCATTGTTGACAACTACCGATCAGGCCGCTGGCGTCGAAGGCCTGGCTTTTTTATTATCAATGCGCCGCTAAGACAAAGTATCTATGACAAAGTTCTCTGCAAGTTTGGCGCATCGAACAACCGCATGCTGGCCGAAGGCCTGATGCCATTGCATCGCGCCGCCGACGCCATCTAAGCGTTGAGCATGGCGACATCATCGTGCGCCCGGCGCCGATGACAAATGAAGATGAATGCGCTACGCGCCACTCAAAGGCAACGTCGTGTCGCGCAGGACAGTGGAAGACTTGATCGGCTGCATCATCGAAGCGCCAGACTTGCAACAGCACGCCAACCTGGGCGTGAACAAACAAAATACAGACAGGGGACGAGCCGTACTTCATGCCGCTTATCCAAGCGTTGGCGCCCAGCGGCGGCGACAGCAGCGCACGGAAGGGGGAAATCGCATTTGCGATTGGAAAGTTGGGGAAATGCGGTTTTTTTCAAATCCATCCGTAACTTCGCATAATTTATAGAGTGTTCACCGGGCACTTACTACCTATTGGCGCATGCTAGAACAAGGCTGCATGCGGGCCACGGCCCAATAGGAGGGCATTAAAAGACAGTGAGAATTTTTCCATGACGCCCGACCAGCGCGCACGCTGCTCGGGCGTTTTTGCGCGCTCGGCGTTCACAGATGCGATCACGGTAAATGGATGCACGTCAAGCGCAAGGGCGACAGTAAGAGCGGCATCATCGTCGAGGACGCGGCGCCCGGTGCGGTAGTTGCTGACCGTGGAAAGCGAGAAGCCAAGCCGCTTGGCAAGGGCGTAATCGGACTCTACGCCAAGTTTTACCTTAACGGCATCAAGGAATTCAATAGTGGTTTTCATAGCTCCTCCTCAGGGCTTTGCCGCCTGTATGGACGGTATTTCCGCAACATACACGCTTACAAGTCACGCGACAAGCTGCACAGCTGAAACATGTTTCTGTTGACACGTGTTTCAACTGAAGCGTATTCTCCGTTCTGTCGGGCGGATTCTTCCGTCCCTCCTCAGGCAACTAGCGGCCCTGCCGCCCGCCCGGCACTCTCGCCTGAGGAACAAAACAGCCTGAGGAGGCAACCATGTCCGAAACAATTTATTACAAAACAATCACCATTTCCACGGGGGCATTCGTTCAAATCGAAATGGCCATCCGCCTGGAAATTGCGGGTTTGGAAAACCGCCTGGCCGAGTATCACCATCTGGCGACGGCTGCGCCGTATGAACGGCAGCGCCTGGCGGCCCTGCGCGCCGCCCTGGTGGAATTCTCGTCATGAGAACGGCGGACGACAGCAAGGCCATCGATATGCTTCCACCAGAGGCACGCGTAGTGCGGCATGTGACACGCGAGGAGCGCGTTGAGCAGTGCAAATTACGCGAGGAGCGTGAGGCCGCAAAACATGAGGCGAGGCGCTGGGTAGTCGTCCAGAATCCCGGAACGGAGGATGAAGACGTTTGGGACCACGCAAGGTTCGGCACATTCCATGAGGCTTTGCGGTCAGCTAGTGCCTGCCACGTCAAATTCGATGTGATGTTCCGCCTGCCTGATGGCAGTCTCACGACGGAGTTTTGAGTATGCGCCAAGCCGACCAGCCGGAACTACCCGGCATCAAACCGCCAATGGTGACGAAAAAGCGGGGGCGTCCGGCCCTCCATGCCGACCCTGCCGCCCGCCAGCGCGCCTACATGGCGCGTAATGGCATTGTGCCAATGACTGTCCAGCTACCGGAAGCGCTTCACGCTGAGTTCATGACCTGGCTCACGTCGAAGGGAAAAAAACAGTCCGAAGTACTCGCCCATCTGATCCGCACTCAATTGCTGAGGAAACGTTAATCATGGCAAGTACCGATGTGATTAGCCGGGCCTTCGTCTTCGTGGCGATGACGCAAGTGTTAGAACAAGACCCGTTGATGATGAAGTTACTTTGTGCGCGATGCCAAGCCAAAGCCCCCTGCAAAGCTGATAAGGGGAATGAGCAGCTTCTCAGCCACGTCGAAGTTGCCAGTGTAGGCAGCATAGCCAGCAGTGCCGACGAAACCGACGCAAATAATGCTCGTCAGTATGACCAAACGGCGATGCATCACATTCGCGGCCTCGGTATTTGCCTTGTTCGTTTCTTGCGATTGGGCAAGCAATCCAGACAACATACTGGGAAGAACTGAGATGATTCTTTCAACATTTTCAGGACTTTCCCAGCCACTTGGGCCGGTTTTTTTGATGTGGATTTCCTCGTCCATATTTACCCTTGGCAAAAAAGCATCCAGTGTAGCAGGTGTTGCCATATGAAAACTGCCTTCGCTACTGCGCAAAAAAACAGCCGGAAAGAGGCCCGCATAACGATATGGCTGCTGTTGCCGCATCCGGTGCGCCGCCTCGTGCTGGCCTTCGCTGATATGCCAGACGCCCGATCCAATGACGAATTGACGGCCTTCACCCGCATCGAGCGCGCGCGCATCACTGCCGCGTTGCGCTCGATGATGACGCACCTATCTGTGGCTGAATCGTGCATGAACGACAGCGACGTGACGACGAGCACAACGACGGTGCTGCACTAATGCCGATCATCCAGCAAGAAAACGGTATCCGTAGCGTAAAGGGCTTGCCCCTGCGCTGGGGTATTCCTGCCTACCGCGAATTGCATGCGGCGCAGGCGGGCACGATTGGTGCCATGCCAGAGGGCTACAAGCGCCTGTCGGCCATGCTGGACGAGGTGACGGCTTGCCCGTTGCCGCTGGACAGCACCGAAGCCCAGCTGACGATGCTGGCCGAACGGTGCGCGAACGAGTGCATGAATGTCGCCCTGGACGTGCATGACGCACCGACCATGCGCGTGTGCGTCGAACTGGTGGTGCGCATGCACAACATGGAAGCGTCCGAGATAAAAGACGATCGCCAGGCTGTGGCGCGCTACACAGACCCGGCGTGGTGGCGTCGTGGCCTGCGCATCATCCATGGCCGCGCCCGCGAGTATGCAGCCATGCGCCTCGGCTTCGTATCGAGTCGCAAGGGCAAGTATTGCAGCGACGAGGCCGTAAAAAGCCGCATCGGCCAGCGCCGGCGCAATAAGCGCGTGCTGGAAAACACCACACTGGAGAACGTCGAAACCGGCCAGCAGTTCGCGCTCGATGAGTTGGTGGACAAAAGCACGGCAAACCCGGTAAATCGTCAAAATGAATTGATGTTGCGCATGGACGGCGTGGATGAGGTAGCGATAGAGGATGGCCATGAGGGCCTGTTCGTCACGCTGACAGCGCCGTCTGCCTACCATGCAGTGCTGGAATCAAGCAGCATGCCGAACCCGAAATATAACGGCGCTACGCCACGCGAAACACAGCTTTACATGCGCAAGGTGTGGGCGCAAACACGGGCGCAAAACGCCCGTGACGGTATCGCCCCCTACGGCTTCCGCGTCGCTGAACCGCACCATGACGGCTGCACGCACTGGCACATGATGGTTTTCATGCCTGCTGACCATATCGAGATATTCCAGCGCAACCTGCGCAAGTACGCGCTGAAAGAGGGCGCAAACGATGCGGGCGCGCAGACGCGCCGCGTGAAGTTCGAAAAGTTGGACCCGAGCAAGGGAACCGCCGCCGCATACATGATGAAGTACACCGGCAAGAACATTGACGCCAGCGAGATACAGGAAGACAAAAACGGGCGCGACATCATCACGAAGGAAATGCGCGTCAACGCCTGGGCGGGCGTGTGGGGCATTCGCCAGTTTCAGGCGTTCGGCCAACCCCCGGTAACGCCATACCGCGAGGTGCGCCGCGTGGATGAGGAAATCATCGCTGACGCGCCGGAACACGTGCGCGCCGCCTGGGTGGCGTGCAATCGCCTCGATCTGGTGGACGAGGAAACCGGCGAGATAGCCGGACAGAAAAAATGCTCATGGGCGGCCTATATCCGGGCGCAGGGCGGCGTCAACATGGGCCGCCACTACCGCATAGCGATCACCAGCGAGTTGCGCGCCGTAGCGGGCCGCTACGGCATGCAGGACCGCGATTGCCCGATAGGCGTGCATTTCAGGGCCGCGCCGGACGTGAATTACGCATCTAGCCGCTACACGTGGCGCCGCGTCGGGGTTGCTGTTGACGTTCGGGTTTGCCGTCCTTGGAGTCCTGTCAATAACTGTACGCCAGCCGCTGGCCATCGCTGGGAAGATGACGCGCCGTGGCCGTCCCAGGTCGAGCCACACCACGATTTTGAGTACTTCGCAAAC
>NZ_JBNYXR010000012.1:0-166325 GCF_051380805.1 Janthinobacterium paucivorans | reverse complement strand
TTGCCACCCAGGCCGAAGCAGCCTTGCGAACCGCCGTCGCCCGAGGTATTGCTGCCGGCGCCGGCGCGCAGGTAGCCGTGGAAGCCTTCGGCGTCGGATGGATACATGGGATCGGCGATGACGGAAGCGCTGGTGATGGCCAGAAGTAAGGCAGCTAAAGTTTGCAATGCAGGGCGATTCATGCGTTCTCCAAAATAATGTGGTTGGTAGCGCTGGCCTCCCCGGGGGACGGCGAGCGCAGACGGTCTAATGCCGCAAACCAAGTCTAGCAGCGCTTTTTTAGGCGGCCTGACACAAAACGAATAAGTGACAATACTTTCCTTCAGAGTGTTGTTTTTACTGCATATCGATACGCTTGCACATACTGCTCCGGAGCAGACGGACGCTTATGTCAGCAACGTCTGTTGCGCAGTGGGATTGAATGACGGGGCCAACTTCAAGCGCCGCTACCCGCAGGTGAAAGGCGTCACGCCCAAGGCGTGCCGGTGCCAGGCCGATGACCGTTCTGGCGGCATCGGCTTGTCGCGGATACGCCACTGGCGTGAAGGCTGTCATGGGCTTGTCACTTTGGCCAGTTACTCTGCAGGATTGAATTTCACCCTAGCCGAGGAATGCATGAACAATGCTGTAATGTCGACCCCGAAACTGACCCTGTTGGCCATTGCCGCCAGCCTGTGCCTGTCCGCTTGCGGCGGCAGCGATAATACGCCGGCGGAACCGGCCAAGCCCGTGGCGCAGACGGGCGTGTTCCTCGACGGCGCGGTGGAAGGCCTCGATTACGTGGCCGGCAGTGCGGTCAAGGCCAGCACCAATGCCAAGGGCGAATTCATTTGCAACCCCGGCGATACGCTAGCGTTCAGTATCGGCGCCCTGGCCCTGGGTTCGGCGCCATGTGGCGCTATCGTCACGCCGCTGGCGCTGGCGGCCAGCACGAATGTCGCCGACGACAAGGTCGTCAACCGCCTGCTGGCGTTGCAACTGCTCGATGAGGACAGCGATCCGTCGAATGGCATCAAGCTGACGGCCGAAGTGAAGACGGCGCTGGCCGGCAAGACGCTCGACTTTGCTGGCGCCCCGGCCGTTTTTAACGCGGCCCTGGCCGCACACTTGAGCAGCGTGGGTGGCAAATTCGCCAGCCGCACGGTCGATGCCGAGCGCCGTACCCTCGTGCGCGAGCACTTTGAAGATACGCTCGCTTCCAAGGCGGGCGCGCCCGTGAATGAAGCGCTGACGCAGGCCAACCCGGTGGGTGAAGTAAAAGTCACCGTGACGCGCTACCAGATCCAGGCGGCCGACAAATACTATGTGCCGTACGAAGGCGCGAACGTTAAGATCAAGGGCGAATTCCCGAAAGGCTTCCTGCCGTCGTATGGCTCGGGACTGGCTTACAAGGGCAAGAACGCCGCTGGCGAGCTGGAATTCTATGGTTTGACGGATCGCGGACCGAACGGCGATGGCCCGCAGGTACCTGACCCATCGGGCAAGGGCAGCAGCGGTAGCAAGATCTTCCCGTCGCCCAGTTTTACCCCTTCGTTCGGCGTGATCACGGTGGGCAAAAATGGCGCCATGCTGACAGCGAGCACGCCGATCAAGGTATCGGCCAGCGTCAACAGTTCGGGCTTGCCCGTGCCCATCGGCGAGGTCGGCAATTCGGCCGAAATTCCCGTCATGGATGCGATGAAGTTCGACGCGACCGGCAAGGCTGTCTTCAATGCGGGCGGTCTCGATTCGGAAGCCATCGTTGTCGATGCGAAGCGCAATGTGCTCTGGGTGTCCGATGAATACGGCCCCTTCATCATCAAGATCGATGCCGCCACGGGCGTCATCCAGGCCAAGTACGAGCCGGGCAAGGGCTTGCCGGCGCTGTTCGCCAAGCGCCGCGCGAATCGCGGCATGGAAGGCATGACACTCGACACCAGCAACGACAAGCTGTATGCCTTCCTGCAAAGCCCCTTGTCGGACGGCAGTGCGCCGTACACGGTGACGAAGAAGAATGAACAGGTCGAACGCTTCGCCCGCTTCACGCGCTGGATCGAATTCGATCCGACGACGGGCAGCAGCGGCAAGATGTATGCGTATCCGCTCAATGGCGCCGACTACCAGGATGGCCGCACGGGCAACGCCAAGCTGGGCGACATGGTGGCGCTGGGCGGCGGCAAGTTCCTCGTCATCGAGCAAGGTGCTGCACCTTCGGGCAAGGTCTTCAACAAGCTGATGCTGGTCGAATTGAAGGGCGCTACCGATATCGCGGCCGCCGCCTTCAACGCGACGACGTCCGACCTGGAAAAAAGCAGCATGGGTGGCGCAGCCGTCAACGGCGCCGATTGGGCTGCTGTCACGCCGCTCAAGAAAACCCTGCTACTGGACTTGAACGCCATCGGCTGGGCGGCGGAAAAGGCCGAAGGCCTGACCCTGATCGATGACTCCACCATCGCGCTGGCGAATGACAACGACTTCGGCCTGAAAACCAAGATCTTTGACGCCAATGGCATGGAAGTAGCAGACGCCGACGTGACCAAGTGCACGGTTGATGCGAACGGCGCCATCGTCACCAGCAGCGCGGTCGGCTGCAACGCTGCCAACAGTATCCGCGTGGCGCGCGGCGACGACCGCGAGCGTCCTAGCCGTTTGTGGATCGTGAAGTTCGCCAAGGCGCTCGCTGCGTATTGATGGCGTATTGATGCAGTTTGACCGATGAAAAAAAGCCGCACAGTGCGAACTGTGCGGCTTTGTTATTTTGCGCCAGGCTTACTTTTTAGTATGCGTATTGAGCCAGTCCAGCACCGTGTGATGCCACAACAGCGAGTTTGCCGGTTTCAGCACCCAGTGGTTCTCGTCCGGGAAGACCAGAAGCTTGCTCGCAATGCCCTGGCGCTGCAGCGCCGTGAAAGTGCCCAAGGCTTGCGCGGTAGGGATGCGGAAGTCCAGGTCACCCTGCACCACCAGCATCGGCGTCTTCCAGTTCTTCACGAAGTTGACGGGGTTGAACTGTTCGTGCTTGGCTGGCGCGTCGTAGTAAGTGCCACCGTTTTCCCACTCGGTGAACCACAGTTCTTCGGTCGCGTAAGCCATGCCGCGGTTGTCGAACACGCCGTCATGGTTGACCAGGCACTTGAAGCCGTCCGGCCAGTTGCCGGCGATCCAGTTCATCATGTAGCCGCCGTACGAGGCGCCCAGTGCGCAGCTGCGTTCGCGGTCCAGCCACGGGAACTTCTTGGTGGCCGCTTCCAGGCCCTTCTGCAAGTCGAGCAGCGGCTTGCCGCCCCAGTCGCCGCTGATGGAGTCCGTGAACTTCTGGCCATAGCCGGTGGAGCCGTGGAAGTCGATGAAGACGGTGGCGTAGCCGGCGCCCGCATACACTTGCGGATTCCAGCGGTAGCTCCAGCCGTTGCCAAAGCTGCCTTGCGGGCCGCCGTGGACCAAAAAGGCGATCGGATACTTTTCACCGGCCTTGGCATTCCATGGCTTCATCACGTGGCCGTAGACGGTTTCGCCATTCGCGCCCGCGAACGAGAATTGCTCGTACTCGCCGAAGCGCACGTTGGCCAGCGCGGCTGCATTTTGCTGCGTCAGCTGGAGCATCGGCGCCGTCTCCGACTTGGCGTCGAGTTTGCGCGTGTACAGCTGCGCGCCCGAGGCCAGGTTGGCTTGCGCCAGCACGATGGTATTGCCGCGCACGTCGAAGTCGCCCACGGCGCCCTTGCCGGTCAGCGCATTGACCTTGCCGCTGGCCGCGTCAATGTGGAACAGGCGATGCTGGCCCACGTCATCGGCGGCGACCAGGAAAGCCTTGCCGTCCGGCGTCCAGCGGAAATCGGCCACGGAGCGGTCCCAGTCATCGGCCAGGGTGCGCTTCTTGCCCGTGGCAACATCCATCAGCACCAAATGAAAACGGTCTGCTTCGAAGCCCGGCTTGGTCATGGCGACATAGGCCAGCGTACGGCCATCGGGCGAATAGGTGGCCTTGGCATCCCAGGCCGGATTGTCGGCGGTGAGGTTGCGCGGCGCCTGGCCGCCCGTTGCTGGAATCGTGTAGACGTCGAAGTTGGTCGACCACGCTTCCTTGCTGCCGGCCACGCGCACCGAGAATGCCACCGTCTTGCCGTCCGGGCTGAAGTGGTATTGGCCGTTGTCGCCGAACGGTTTCGAGGGGGCGTCGCCATCGAGGCTGCCGCTCAGGCTGACAGGCTCGGCGCTGACCTTGCCGCTGGCGTCGATGGGCGCCGAGAACAGCGCGTTGCGGCGGCCGTCAGCCCAGCTATCCCAGTGGCGTACGAACATCTGGTCGTAGACCATGCCGCTCGCCTTGTTCCTGGCTTTTTCATTCAAGCGCTTCTTGGTGCAGGCGATATCGGCGCAATCGAGGAAGACGCCCATGCTCAACGCCAGGCGGTCGCCTTGCGGCGATAAGCGGTAGGTGTCGACGTCCAGCGCCAGGTCGGTGACCTTGGCCGCTTCGCCGCCGTTCAGGGGCAGTTGCCACACTTGTGAGGAGCCGGAACGGCCCGAGAGGAAGTAGATGGCGTCGCCGTTCGGCGACCATTGCGGGTCGCTGGCGCTCGATTCGCCGCGCGTGAGCTGGCGTGGCGCCGCGTTCGGCGCGCGCAGGTCGATCATCCACAGCTGCGTGTTGCCACGGTTTTTGTCCAGGTTGGTGCTGCGCACCGTGTAGACGACGCGCGTGGCGTCCGGCGACAGCACGGGGCTACCCACGCGTTCCATGGCCACCATGTCTTCGACGGTGAAGCCGCGCGGCGCCGCTAGCGCCGGTGTTGCAGCAATGGCGGTGGTGGCCATGGCGGCACTGAATGCTCCCAAGAGCAGCAGACGTAAACTCATTCAAACTCCCGATTCTGATGACGACGTTATTGATATGGTATCGACGTGGCCGGCTGTACCGCCGGCAGCCCGATATCATAGCAATAAAGAGGTGCTTGCATGACGAGTTGAGCGTCGCTTAGCCGGCTGGCAGTGCCAGTTGCTGGCACGCTACGCAATGGCGCAAGCTGCCGCAGTTGCCGCAGTTGCCGCAGTTGCGCCAGGCTCCCGTTTACTGTGAGGCGAGCCACCCCGCGCCGGACGCTGGGAACATGTCTGTACAGAAACAGCTGTTTTTATGCAAAGTGCTAGACTTTCGATCTTTAACGACCACTCTTGGTGCCCATGCCCATGCCCATGCGCCTGACGACTCTCGCCCTGACCTTTGCCGCCCTGTTCGCCACCTTGCCGGCCCATGCCGCCTCCATGCCCACGCAGGAACAAATCCAGGCGGCCGTGCAGGCGGGCGTGGCCAAGACACAAGCGAAGGCGCCATCGAGCCTGCCGATCAGCGTCAAGGTGAGCAGCTTGCACGGTTGTCGCGAATCGCAGGAAGTGCCAGGCGAGGTGGTGTGCCTGGTGGGCATGCGCGCCGGCATGCGCGATGGCTTTCAAGTGTTGCCCCTGCGCAAGGATAATGATACCTGGGTCGGCGTCGAGCGCAAGCACGCCAAGTTCGCCGGACCATCGCCGGCCGAGGCGCAAGCCATGTTGCGCGCCTGGGCCAAAGAGGAAGTGGCGCGCGATCCGGAAGCGGCCAAGGATGTGCAGATGCAGGAGGCGCAGAGCACCATGCAGGTCAAGGCCATCAACGAGTGCGAGGTCAAGAGCAAGACGGGTTACCTGGTGTGCGACACCGAGTTGAGCGTGCCGAGCCGTCCTGATGGCATCAAGACGGAACTCACCTTCATGCTGGAAAGCGCCGGCTGGCGTTACGTGCCGCGCTAGGCGCCACGCTGCCCCCGGCCGCGCCGACGGCATTGCTGGGCGTGCTGGCGTTGTCAGCAGTGAGCATCGGCTCGCCACGCTCAATGGCGCGCGCCAATGTGCACCGATAGCCATGTCATGCCCAAAAAATTGCCCCGTGTCAATATAAAATCAATTAAATTGTTAAATTTAATTATTTTTGGCATGTAATTGGTGTTAATGATCAAAATTCATTATTTTGTGTTCGTTTATCCCCAATATGTTGCGAATGTGCAATGTAAAGTGGTATATTTGGTTGAATCATTTATTCCAGCGTATGATGTGTCACACGCAATGCGCTGTCGCAACCTGAATGTCTGGAGAGCCTCCGTGCTGAAAAAAATAGCGAGTACCGACTTGGTATTGGGTATGTATATCGAGCGCCTCGGCCGCTCCTGGCTTGAGACGCCGTTCTGGAAGCGTTCTTTTTTGCTCGAATCGCCGGCTGACCTGGAGCGTATCCTGGCGGCCCGGCTGAACGAAGTGTGGATCGATACCGCACGCGGCCTGGCGCCGCCTGAACCTGTTGTCGTTGCCGCACCGCCCCCAGAAGCACCCGCAGCCGCAGCCGCAGCCGCAGCAGTTTGCACCGAAGCCAAAGCGCATGTGATAGACGTCGCCGTTGCGAAAGTCGCGCCCAGCCTGTCGCGCGACGAGCAAATGGCGCATGCCCGGCGGTTGATCGAGCGCACGCGCCAAGCCGTGCAAACGATGTTTGACGAAGCGCGCATGGGTAAGGCCCTACCCGTCGGGCATGCCTACGAGTTGGTCGATGATATCGCCGCCTCGGTGCTGCTGGGCGGCGGCATGTTGCTGGGCCTGGCTCGCCTGAAAACCGCCGATAACTATACCTATATGCACTCGGTGGCCGTATGTGCGCTGATGACGGCGTTGGCCCGGGAGCTGGAGTTGGCGCCCGAGCAGGTGCGCTCGGCCGGCCTGGCGGGATTGTTGCACGACATCGGCAAGATGGCTGTGCCATCGGCCATCCTGAACAAGCCTGGCAGCCTCAGCGACGCGGAGTTTTCCTGCGTGCGCACCCATGCGGCGGCCGGCCATCGCTTGCTGCTCGAAGTCGATGATATCGATCCGGTGGCGCTGGACGTGTGCTTGCACCACCATGAAAAACTCGATGGCAGCGGTTATCCCAAAGGATTGCGTGGCGACGAAATCAGCTTGTATGCGCGCATGGGCGCCATCTGTGACGTATACGACGCGGTCACCTCGAACCGGCCATACAAGCAGGGCTGGTGCCCGGCCGAGTCGCTGCGCCGCATGGCCGCCTGGCGCGGCGGGCACCTGGATGCGAAACTGTTTGCCGCTTTCGTCAAATGTCTGGGCATCTATCCGCTCGGTACTCTGGTGCGGCTGCAGTCGGAGCGCCTGGCCGTGGTGGTGGGACAGGCGGAGGGCAAGACGCTGACCTCGCCGACCGTGCGTGCATTCTTTTCCATCCGCGCCGGCACTTGCATCGTGCCCAGCGTCATCGACTTGGCCGCGCCGGGTTGTCAGGAGCGTATTGTTTCCACGGAAAGCGCCGCCCAGTGGGGCTTGCTGGACGTCGACCGTTACTGGGCCGGCGAACCTGCCGCGGCATAGCCGGAATAAAGGATATTTTATTTATAATAAAACATTAGAATAAGGGTGCCAGTGCCGCATCCGTTTTCCTGCCTGGTGATCGTTCCTTGTCCGCTTACCCGTCACCGCACGGGCTCATTCTGAGGGTGTAACCATGCGACTCAATCTTCCCGTCACCGATACCGAGATCACCCTGAGCGATACCGAGACCATCGTCTCGACTACTGACTTGCAAGGTAATATCACGTATGCGAACCCTTACTTCATCGCCATCAGCGGTTACAGTGCGGACGAATTGATGGGCGCGCCGCAGAACATTTTGCGCCATCCGGATATGCCGGTCGAAGCGTTTGCCGATTTCTGGGCCACCGCCCGCGCGGGGCGTTCGTGGAGCGGCATGGTCAAGAACCGCTGCAAGAATGGCGATTACTATTGGGTGCTGGCGAACGTGACGCCGGTAGTCGAGGATGGCGTGGCTGTCGGCTATATGTCCGTGCGCACCAAGCCGACACGCCAGCAGGTGGCGCAGGCGTGCGCCCTGTACGCGCGCATGAAGGCGGGGCAGGCCAATGGCATCATCATCAGGCAGGGCGTAGCCGTGCGCACGGGCTGGCTGGCCAAGGTGCTCAGCTTGCGTGACTTGGCACTGGGCAAGCGCATAGGCTGGAACCTGGGCTCGCTGAGCCTGCTATTGCTGTTGCAGTTGGCGTGGGATGCGGGTCTGTTGCCGACCAGAGCGGGAGGCTGGATAACGGGGTTGGCCGCGGTGGCCTTGTGCGCGACCCTGTATTTCTGGCGTGGCTTGCACCGCGCCGTGTTGCAGCCCTTGCAACAGGCGCGCCAGGCCTGTGACGTGATGGCGGGCGGCGACCTGACGGGCGAGTTCGATACCGCCCGGCGCGACGAGATGGGGCAACTGCTGCGCTCGTTGCGCCAGTTGCGCGTCAATTTGCACTCCATCGTCGGTGATGTGCGCGGTAATTTCCTGCGCATCAGCATGGCCAGCCAGGAAATCGCTGCCGGCAATATGGATTTGTCGGGCCGGACGGAAGCGCAGGCGTCGGCCCTGGAGCAGACGGCGTCGAGCATGGAGCAGTTGGCCGCTACGGTGCAGCAAAACAGCAGCAATGCCGTGCAGGCCAGCGACATGGCGGGCAAGGTACATGGCCTGGCGGGGCGCGGCGGTGAAATCGTTGGCCAGGTAGTGATGATGATGGATGAAATTAACGCCGCTTCCAAGAAGATAGGCGACATTACCGGAATTATTGAGGGTATTGCCTTCCAAACCAACATCCTGGCCCTGAACGCGGCTGTCGAAGCGGCGCGCGCAGGCGACCAGGGGCGCGGCTTTGCCGTCGTGGCAGGCGAGGTGCGCAGCCTGGCCCAGCGCAGCGCGTCGGCCGCCACGGAGATCAAGCAATTGATCACGGCATCGCTGGCGCAAGTGCAGGCGGGCGCGAAACTGGCGCAACAGGCAGGCGTCAGCAGTGCCGAGATGCTGGGCGCCGTGCAGGGCGTGCACGGCATCATGGATGAGATTGCTTCAGCCTCGCGCGAACAGAGCCATGGCATCGGTCAGGTCAATATGGCCGTCACGCAGATGGATGAAGTGACGCAGCAGAACGCGGCGCTGGTGGAGCAATCGGCGGCGGCCTCGGCTTCGCTGCAAGACCAGGCCATGCAATTGGAGCAAGCGATGGCCCTGTTCAAGCTGGAACGGCGGCGCGACGGCCAGGCGGCCACGGCCACGTCCCTGCGCGCCGCGCCGCCGCGCCGCCACATGACAGCCGCCGCCCTGTCCGCTCCTTGAGGTTCACCGTGTCACGCAGCAGGCAAATGGCGTGGCTGCCTGCGGCAGTTGGCACTATTGCATGTGCCAGCCGTGGCTGACGACGATGGACTGGCCGCTTAGCGCCGTCGATGGGAAGGCTGCCAGGAAGACGGCTGTTTGTGCCACATCCTCGGTGGTGGTGAATTCGCCGTCAATCGTGTCTTTCAGCATGATTTTCTTGATCACGTCTTCTTCGCTGATGTTCAACTGGGCTGCCTGTTCCGGGATTTGCTTGTCGACCAGCGGCGTGCGCACGAAGCCGGGGCAGATGACGTTGGCGCGGATGCCATCTTTCGCACCTTCCTTGGCTACCACCTTGGCCAGGCCCAGCAAGCCATGCTTGGCGGCAACGTAGGCGCTCTTGAAGAGCGAACCTTCGTGCGAGTGCACGGAGCCCATGTAGATGATGGCGCCGCCGCGGCCGGCCTTGATCATTTCGCGCATGCAGGCGCGCGTGGTGAGGAAGGCGCCGTCCATGTGGATGGCCAGCATTTTTTTCCACTGATCGAACGGGTAGTCGACAACGGGGCTGATAATCTGGATGCCCGCATTGCTGATCAGGATATCGATGCCGCCGAAGTGGGCCGCGGCGTCCGCCACGCCCTGCTCGACCTGTGCTTCGCTGGAAACGTCCATGGCCACGGCAAACGCCTGGCCGCCCGATTGCTTGATTTCCTCGGCCGTCTTGCTGGCCGCTTCCAGCGCCAGGTCGGCGATGACCACCTTGGCCCCTTGTTTTGCATATTCAATGGCTATTTCCTTGCCGATACCACTGGCGGCGCCGGTAATCAGTGCGACTTTGTCTTTGAGTTGCATATTAATCCTTTGCATTGCGGGTTGGAGTGATCGTGGGAAGTCAGAGCATGTCAGTATAGCCAGAAAATGCGCCGGGCACGGCGCGCCCATGCCTAGAATCGGGCTTGTCTCGCCTGCAATTGATGCAGGCGCCAGGCGCCGGGATTGGTGCCCGCCCAGACGCGGAACGCGTGGTTGAACGCGCTTTGTTCCTGGTAGCCGAGCAGAAAGGCGATGTCGACCAGCGACAGGTCCGGCGTGCGCAAATAATCACGCGCCAGGCTATAGCGGGTCTGGTCCAGCAAGGCCTGGAAACTGGTGCCGGCGTCGGCCAACTTGCGCTGCAGGGTGCGCGGCGTGACGGCCAGCATGGCGGCAACGCTGGCCAGCCGCGCCGAACCCAGGCGCAAGCCCGCCACGATGGCCGCATGTACTTGCGTCTCGATGGCGCCGCTACTTTCTGCTGTGGCCTGGCGCTGTGCCAGCAACTGCTCCGCGTGCTGGCACAGCACGGGGTACAGGCTGACGTCGGCGTTCGGCACGGGCCAGTCCAGCAATTGCGCCTCGAAGCTGGCCGTGTTCGTGCTGGCGCCAAACGCGGGCAGGCTGCCCAGCACGCGCATATATTCGTCGCGGTGCGTGGCGCAGCGCAGCAAGTCGCCGCCGCCATCGTGGGTGAACGCCAGTCGGGCCGGCGGCAGGGGTACGCCCGCCAGCCAGTCGCCGCACACTTTGACACCGGCAAAGACGCTGTCGACCAAGTGCCGGCTGGCGCCCGGATAGTGGCTGCTCCAGCCGTAATGCGCGACGGCGCCATCGCGCTGCAGGGTCGAGCGGCCCAGGTCGTGCGCCAGCCGTTCATAGCGCGCCGTCTGTTCCAGCGCTTGGCCCATATTTTTGCAACTGAGCAAAATCAAGCCATACGCGCTATAGGTACCCATGCGCACGCGCTGGCCCACGTGCAGGCCAAAATGCGCGTCGCCCGCCAGTTGTGCGCCTGCATCGAGCAGGCGCACGTAGTCGCGTGCGGCCAGGCTGGCCGTTGACGCTTCCAGGCTGTGCGGCGCTATGCCTGCCGCCTGCGCCAGGGTGGCGGCAGCGATGCCGTGCGCGCCGGCCGCTTCCAGCAGCGGCTGCAGATAGGCGCCCGCGACCCGCCCTTGCGCGTGGTCGCTGTCAGTGCCTGGCATGATGCAACAATGCAATTGTCATGAAAAACCAATATCTTTCGTCTCTGGCGGCATATGCTATTCATCTAGCAAGAAAATCAGGCAAGCACAGTATAGCAAGCCGCCGTGGCGTGCAACTGGCCAACTACAGGGGATTTCGATGCAACGCTGGAATGGCTGGGGTGACGAGAGCGTCACGTTTGCGTTGAGCGCGGCGGCGCTGGCTTTGTTGGGCGAGCGCCTGGGGCCGGGTAGCGGCATGCACGATGCCACATTTGACGCCGTCTGTGCGGCAGTTCCCGCCTCGCGCCTGGCGCCGCATCCGCTGATCGATACCAAGCCTGCCACGCGCGTGCGTCATGCGCTCGGCCAAAGTCTGCCCGACTGGTTCAAGCTGCGCCACGGCCGCATCGGCGCGGTACCCGACGGCGTGGCCTTTCCCGACAGTGCGCTGCAGGTGCGCCAGCTGCTCGCGTATGCGCACCATGCCGGTGTGGCGGTGATACCCCACGGCGGCGGCACCAGCGTGGCCGGGCACTTGACGGTGGCTGCGGGCGCGCGCCCCGTGCTGTCGTTGAGCCTCGTGCGCCTGTGCGCGCTGGGCCATCTGGACCGCGAAGCGCAGCTGGCCACTTTCGGCGCCGGCGTCTACGGCCCCGACCTGGAAGCGCAGCTGCGCGCGCAGGGTTATACCCTGGGCCACTATCCGCAGTCGTTCGAATATTCCACCCTGGGTGGCTGGATCGCCACGCGTTCGTCGGGCCAGCAATCACTGCGCTATGGCCGCATCGAGCAGCTGTTCGCGGGCGGTGAAGTAGAAACGCCATCCGGCACTTTGACGATTCCCACCTTTCCCGCCTCGGCGGCCGGCATCGACCTGCGCGAAATGGTGCTCGGTTCCGAAGGGCGCCTGGGCATCCTGACGCAAGCTACCGTGCGCATCTCACCGCTGCCGCCCCATGAAGCATTCCATGCCGTGTTTTTCGCCGATTGGGGCCAGGCGCAGGCGGCCGTGCGGGCATTGGCCCAGTCGCGTCTGCCTTTATGCATGCTGCGCCTGTCGAACGCGCTCGAGACGCAAACCATGCTGACCCTGGCCGGCCACAAGAAACTGGTGGCACTGCTGGAGCGCTACCTGTCCCTGCGCGGCTGCGCGCAAGGCAAGTGCATGCTGATGGTGGGCGTCAGCGGAGACGCAAAACCGGCGCGCGCGGCCCTGCGCGACGCCCTGGCGCTGGCGCGGCGGCACAAGGGCGTGCATGTGGGGCGGCACATGGGCGACAAGTGGAAGCAGGGTCGCTTTCGCAACGTCTACCTGCGCAATGGCGCCTGGGAGCACGGCTATGTCATCGACACGGTGGAAACTGCCGTCGACTGGCCCCGCGTCACGCCCATGATGGCAGCGCTGGAGCAGGCCGGCACCAGGGCGCTGGCCGCGCATGGCGAGCAGGTGCACGCCTACACGCATCTGTCGCATGTGTATGCGCAGGGCGCCAGCGTCTACACCACGTATGTGTACCGGCTGGCGCCCACGTATGAAGAAAACATGGCGCGCTGGCGCAGCCTGAAAGAGGCGGCCTGCGCTGCCATCGTGGCCAACGGCGGCACCATCAGCCACCAGCACGGCGTGGGTAGCGATCATGCGCCGTGGCTGGCTGCCGAAAAGGGTCCACTGGGCATCGCCGCCATGCGCGCACTACTGCATCAGTTTGACCCGCAGGGCATGATGAACCCCGGTAAACTGCTGCCCGAAGTGGCGGGTGCGCCGTGAACCGCGACGATTTGCCTGGCGTCCTGGCGCGCCACTGGGATGTGCTGATCGTCGGCGGCGGCATCACCGGCGCTGGCATCTTGCTGGAAGCATCGCGGCGCGGCCTGAAGGCGCTGCTGGTCGAGCAGCGCGATTTCGCCTGGGGCACGTCGAGCCGCTCCTCGAAGCTGGTGCATGGCGGCTTGCGTTACCTCAAGCAGGGGCAGTTCGCGATGACGCGCGAGTCGGTGCATGAACGGCAAGCCTTGCTGGCCGACGCGGCCGGGTTGGTCGAGCCGCAGGGCTTCGCCTTTGGCGACTACGCGGGCAGGAAACCGGGACGGCGCCAGTTCATGCTGGGCCTGGCCATCTATGACGTGATGGCGGGGCAGCGGGCGCGCCGCTATGTCGATGCGACCGATTTTTCCATGCTGGCGCCGCATGTCCAGCGCGAAGGACTGCGCGGCGGCATGCTGTACCAGGACGCCAAGACGGACGACGCGCGCCTGGTGCTGCGCGTGCTGCAGGAAGCGCGCCGCCATGGCGGCGTGGCCGTCAATTATCTGGGCGTGGAATCGCTGCTGCGCGAAGATGGCAGGGTCGTGGGGGCCGTTTTGAACGATGGCATCGGCGCCGCAACATTGACGGCGCGCGCGCGCCTGGTGATCAGCGCCACGGGCGCCTGGGCCGACCGCTTGCGCGGCCAGGTGGGAGAAAAGCCGAAGCTGCGGCCGCTGCGCGGTAGCCATTTGCTGCTGCCTGCCTGGCGCCTGCCGCTGGCGCAAGCGGTCAGCCTGATGCACCCGCGCGATGGCCGCCCCGTCTTCGCCTATCCGTGGGAGGGCGTGACCCTGGTGGGCACCACCGATGTCGACCATGACGCCAGCCTCGACCTGGAGCCTGCCATCACGCGCGGCGAACTCGACTACCTGCTGGTGGCGTTGCGCTGGCAGTTTCCGCAGTTGGCGCTGGGCGAAGACGACGTGCTGGCCACGTATGCCGGCGTGCGTCCCGTCATCGATAGCGGCCAGCTTGACCCGTCGAAGGAGGCGCGCGAACATGCGCTATGGCTGGAGCATGGCTTGTTGACGGTGGCGGGCGGCAAGCTGACGACGTTTCGTGTGATCGCCCTTGACGCATTGCGCCGCGCCGCGCCGCTGTTGCCAGGCTGGCAGGCGGATCTGCGCCCATTGCCAATTTTTGACGCAACGCCGCCCTTGTCGGGCAAGGCTTTGCTGCTCGATGGCGAGCAGCGCGCGCGTCTGCTCGGGCGTTATGGCGCGGCCGCGCAGGCCCTGTGCGATGCGTCGCACGAGGGCGAATTGGCGCAAATTGCCGGCACACAGACGCTCTGGGCGCAGCTGCGCTGGGGCGCGCGCAATGAGAACGTGCAGCACCTGGACGATCTGCTGCTGCGGCGCACGCGCCTCGGTGTGCAGCTGGCCGGCGGCGCGCTTGCTATCATGACGCGCCTGCGTGCCATCTGCCAGCATGAATTGGGCTGGGACGATGCGCGCTGGGACGCGGAGCAGGCGCGCTACCTGGCCCTGTGGCGCAGTCATTACAGCGTGCCGCAAAGCAACTGAAGCGATCATAAAAATATAAAAGAGGAGAGTATCATCGAGACCATCCTGTTGCGCCAGCCCGTGGCCGCCCTCGTCGAGGAACTGGGCGAAGACCTGCTGCACATCACCTGCGCGAATGGCGACCTCGTCGACGTCGGCTGGTATCGAGTCGCGCTCGACGTTGCGCGCTGAAGTCATGGCGAGCGTATCGGACCGGGCAGCTTACATTCTTGCCATCGACAATGGCACGCAAAGCGTGCGCGCGCTTCTGTTTGACAGGGACGGCAACCTGGCGGCCAAGGCGCAGGTGTTCCTGGAGGCATATTATTCCGAGCATCCCGGCTGGGCCGAGCATGATGCCGAAGGCTACTGGCAAGCCGTCTGCGAAGCGTGCCAGCAACTGTGGCGCAGCACGGCCATAGCCAAGTCCTCGGTGGTCGGCGTGGCGGTGACCACGCAGCGCGGCACGGTGGTCAATGTCGATGAGCATGGCGTTCCCCTGCGCCCCGCCATCACCTGGCTCGATCAGCGCTGCACGCGCCAGATTCCGCCGCTGGCGCCGTGGTGGCGCGCCGCTTTTCGCGTCACGCGCCTCGAGGGTACGATCACGTATTTCCGCCGCGAGGCCGAGATCAACTGGATTAGCGCGCACCAGCCTGACATCTGGCGCCGCACGCATAAATTCCTGCTGCTGTCTGGCTTCTTGAACCACCGCCTCTGCGGACGTTATGCCGATTCGACGGGTTCCCAGGTGGCTTACATCCCGTTCGACTACAAGCGCCACACCTGGGCCGGGCGCTTCGACTGGAAGTGGCAGGCACTGGCGATCAAGCGCTCCATGCTGCCGGAGCTGGTGACGCCGGGCACGCGCATGGGTGCCATCACGGCTGCGGCGGCTGCGGCGACGGGCATCTTGCAAGGCACGCCCTTGCTGGCGGCTGCCGCCGACAAGGCTTGCGAAGTGTTGGGCGCCGGCTGCGTCGAGCCGCATGTGGCGTGCCTCAGCTACGGCACCACGGCCACCATCAACACGACCAACCGCAACTACGTGGAAGTGACGCGCTTTATTCCGCCGTATCCGGCCGCCATGCCGGGCGCCTACAGCACGGAAGTGCAGATTTTTCGTGGCTACTGGATGGTCAACTGGTTCAAGGAGCAGTTCGGCGACCGCGAACGGGCGGCCGCTGCCGAAGATGGCACGGGCTGCTCTGCCGAGGCGCTGTTCGAGTGCCTGGTCGAGGCCGTGCCGCCCGGTTCCATGGGCCTGATGCTGCAGCCGTACTGGAGTCCCGGCATCAAGGTGCCTGGCCCGGAAGCGAAGGGCGCCATGATCGGTTTTGGCGATGTGCATACGCGCGCGCATATGTACCGCGCCATCCTCGAAGGGCTTGCGTATGCGCTGCGCGAAGGCAAGGAGCGCATCGAGCGGCGCAGCGGCATTGCCATTACGGAGCTGCGCATCGCAGGCGGCGGCTCGCAAAGCGACGCGGCCATGCAGCTGACGGCCGACATCTTCGGCTTGCCCGCTGCGCGCGCCCATGTGTATGAAAGTTCGGGCCTGGGCGCGGCCATCGCCGCGAGCGTGGGCCTGGGCTGGCATGCGGATTTCCCCGCCGCGGTGCAAGCCATGACGCGCAGGGGCAAGGTATTCCAGCCGCATCCCGAGCACTGCAAAATCTACGAACAGCTGTACCGGCGCGTGTATCGCAAGATGTATGCGCGGCTGCAGCCCTTGTACCGCGAAATCGCCGATATCACCGGCTATCCGGAATAAAACGCATGACACCGTATTGCGAATCATTCGCATCTGATATATGATGTGTTTTGCATTTCACTAAGGCAACTTATTCCAGTGATTGCAGTGCGCCGCCGGCCATGCGCCAGCGGCGCGTCCGTGCGGGCAGAGTCGCGCCGCAACGCTTGCTTCAACGCCACCGCTTGATCGTGCACAGTCTTCCTCTGCCCCAGCATTTTTTCATTCCATCAGTATGAAAACCAGGCAAGGATAGCGATGAAGAGTAGCAGTAAACAAGGACGGACCCCGCTGCAAGGATGGACCCCGCTGGCCGCCGCGCTGGCGCTGGCATTGGGCGGCGCGCAGGGCCATGCGCGAGCGGCAGCGATGGCCGACCAGGCCGATGAGGTGTCGATGCCCGCCATCAGCGTATTTGGCGACGCCATCAGCGCCGGCACGGCGGGCCGTTCGTATATCAACAGCGCCGATATCGAACGCCAGCAGGCGGACAATGTCGCGTCCTTGCTCGATACCTTGCCCGGCGTAGACCTGGCCGGCACGGCCCGTCCCAGCGGCCAGAGCCTCAATATCTGGGGCTTCAATAAAGTGCAGGACGTGAAAGTCATCCTCGACGGCGTGCCCAAGGGTTTCGAAAAATACCGCCAGGGTTCCATTTTCATCGAGCCGGAGCTGATCAAGCAGATCGAGGTGAACAAGGGCGCGCATACGAGCTTGTATGGCAATGGCGGCTTCGGTGGTGTCATCACGGTCGAGACCAAGGACGCGCAAGACTTGCTGGAAGGCGGCGAGAAAGTGGGCGCCATGCTCAAGTACTCGCGCCACTCCAATAACGGGGAAAACGACGCCACCGTGGCCGTTTATGGCCGCACGGAAGACGGCCGCTACGATGCGATGGCCTTCACCACGCAGCGCAAGTCCGACGATTTGCGCAAACCCGATGGCAAGCCATTCCGCTTTTCCGCCATCGACGCGCCATCGAGCCTGGCGAAGCTGAATATCCGCCTGACGCCGGAACAGCTGCTGACCCTGACGGCCATGCAGAGCGGTAGCGCGGGCTGGGGCCCGTTCGCCGCCATGGGTGAAGACGTGCCCACGCCGACCGAGGCGGAGATCAGGAAGTATGGACTGGACGAGGCGTGGCAGCGCAAGGCCGTATATCGCGACCAGGACGACGATACGTATGCCGTGAAGTGGCAGTACGCGCCGCAGGATAATCGATGGATCAAGCTGACGGCCAGCGTCGGTTATTCGCACACGGAGCAACATGACAAGCGCCTGCCATCGGCTTCGCTGGGCTCTTACCTGGGATCCTTGGGCAACGAGAGCTGGGCCTCGTACGTGGACCGCATTGCGGAGCTGCGCAATGAAAGCGTGTTGACGACGGGCGCCATTTCGCACGTGCTGCTCATGGGCCTGCAATGGCACAAGAACGTGCGCGACACCCTGATGTATTACCCATCGTCGACGGCGCTGAAGGATCCCAGCTACAACTACGGCTACTTTCAGCCTTACTATATGCCGGCCGGGCGCCAGGAAACCACGGGCCTGTATCTGCAGGATGCGATGACGTATGGCGACCTGACGCTAACGGCGGCGCTGCGTCATGACCGGGTTGTTTCCGGGGGCGTGCCGAACAAGGCGCCGCGCTACAACAGCGCGCTGGCGGCGGCTGGTCACGACTTCAGCGAAAAGGTGCACGCGGACTGGTCGCCCCGCCTGGGCCTGTTCTGGAAGGCGTCGAGCAGCGTGGCGCTGTTCGGCGATGTGAGCCGCACCTGGCGTGCGCCGACGATAGACGAGATGTATTCGAATGAATATTATGTGTCGTCCAAGCTCGGTTCATCGACACCGGGCACCAGCCGCAACCTGGCCGTCGAACGTGTGACGGCCGTGCGCACGGGCTTCATGCTGCACCGGCAGAACGTGTTCATGGAGCGCGACGACGTGCAGCTGCGCCTGACGGCTTACCAGAACCGCGTCAGCGACAATATCGGCCCGCGCCTGGGCATCCTGATCGAAGGCTATGTGCCTGGCTCGGGCATGTTGCCGCCAGCCCTGTCCACCCAGCGTAATCTGGCCGGTTTCCACACGCAGGGCGTGGAGCTCGAGTCCTACTACAACGCGCCGCGCCTGTTTGCCAGCGCTTCGTTGTCGAAGCAGCGCGGCACGCGCACCGGATCCCAGCGCGACCCCTGGGGTCATGACGAACCCGTGTCGACCATCGCGCCGAATAAATTGATGGCAGGTGTGGGCTGGCGCATGCCCGACTTTGGGGCCAGTATCGGTTGGCAGGGCCGTTTCGTGGCGAAGCAGGACCGCGTCCTGCCGCTGGGGAATGTCTACCGCCTGCCGCCATCGAAAGGCTATGCGCTCCATACGCTGTTCGCTTCCTGGGATGGCGGGCAGGGTATCTGGCACGGCACGCAATTGCGCCTGACGGTCGATAACGTCTTTAACCGCAACTATATGCCGTATCTGAGCGAGGCGGTCACCGGCGTGGGGCGCAATGCGAAGTTGAGCGTATCGAGAAAATTTTGATTCGCGTTGAGAACGGCGGGCCTTAGACGCGGGCCTGAGAAAATGCCGATGGCGGCGTTGCAGCTTCCTTGCCGTACTTGCGTACTGTCTGCGTCGCTGCGCCTTGCCCTCGACATTTTTCAGGCTCGCTTGGCCCGGGGTGCCTTTTTTTGTGACGTGGGCCTACTCCCGGTCCGTTGCATGTTCCGTTGAACTTCCAACTTCAAACTTCAAACGTCAACGTAACACCAGTGCCTTGACCGTTTCCCAGGCCGCGCTGCCTGAATGCGTGGTGCGTACCTGGTTGCGGCCGCCTTCCTTGGCCGCGTACAGGGCGCGGTCAGCGGCGACGAACAGCGCTTCGCGATCATCGAGCTGGTGCGGGTGGATGCTCGCCACGCCAATACTGACGGTGATCCACGGCGAGGTGATGGAGCGCGGGTGCGCCAGTTGCAGTGCTTCGATGTTCGTGCGGATGGCTTCGGCCAGCAGCAGTGCGCTGTCGGCGTCCGTGTCGGCACACAGCATGACGAATTCCTCGCCGCCGTAGCGGGCTGCCAAGTCGCCCGGGCGGGCCGCATGCGAGGCGATGGCTTGCGCCACCTGTTGCAGGCAGATGTCGCCGGCTGGGTGACCCAGGCTGTCGTTGTACAGCTTGAAGTGGTCGACGTCGAGCACCACGAGCGACAGGGCGCCGCCGCCGCGAACGGCGCGCTGCCACTCTTTTTCCAGGAAGCTGTCGAAATGCCGGCGGTTGGCGATTTTTGTCAGCGGGTCCAGATAGGCGGCGCGTTGCAAGGCGTCTTCCGATTGTTTGTGGTGTGTGATGTCGTGCAGCAGGCCGATGTACAGCGGCTGGCGCAGATACATGGGGGTCAGCGTCAGGTCCATGCTGAGCGACGCGCCACTACGGTGACGGATTGCCACTTCGCGCGTGCCGTGGTTGTGCGCCGTTTCCGGATTGGCCGCGTACATGGCGAAGTAATCGAGGTATTCCTGCGTCACCAGAGGGCTGAGCAGTTCGGCAATCGAGCGCCCAGCCAATTCGTTTTCGCGATAGCCCAGGTACTGATCGCAGGCCGGATTGGTGTACTGGATGCGCCCGTCCGCCTCGATGATCAGCAAGCCTTCAGCCATATTGTTGACGATGGTGCGAAGGCGCTCGGCCTGTTCCTGCTGGTTTTCATTGTTGTTGCGGATGTGCAAATGGGCGCGCACGCGCGCGCACACTTCAGCCATGCGCAGCGGCTTGCTGATGTAGTCGACGGCACCGCAGTCGAAACCGGCCACCACGTCTTGCGTTTCCGTCCTGGCACTCATGAAGATGACGGGAATGCGCTGCGTCAGCGGGTGCTGCTTGAGACGGCGGCAAGTTTCGATGCCATCCATGTCCGGCATCAGCACGTCGAGCAGGATCAGGTCGGGATGGGCGCGCTGGGCGATCTCCAGCGCCCGTTCGCCTGACGTGGCGACATAGGTTTGATAGCCCTGTTCAGTCATCAGCTTGCGCAGCAGCTCAAGGTTGGCTGGCGCATCATCGACTATCAAAATAGCGGCTTCGCGCCGCTGGGAATGCCCCACACTACCTGTACTCATTGCTGCCGGCCTTCTTGGATGTACTCTGCGATGCCAGCATTTGCTGTACTTTCGGTGATGCCGAAGTCCTGCACGCCTTGGCCGCCACGTGCGGCGGCGAACAAAGTAGTGCCCGAGGTGCGGCCCTGGCCGCACCTCGGGCACCTGTGCATGTATAGTCAAAAGCTGAGCCGATTCAAATTTGATGCGGTGCTCAAATCATACCGCTTCGCCAATTTTTTGGGTTAAAAATCGTTGTTGCCGTAGAGCTTAAAGCAATACTTGTGTGAATTTTTTGAAAATAGATACACGAAGTTGCTGTTGTGAAGATGGCTTTTGCGTGAGAAAGATGCTGAGTCGTTGGCTCGGAAGGGGTAGCAAGACACGCCCCGCAGCAGGCGGGGCGTGGACAATGGCACTACATTTTTGCGGCGATCAGTTTGCCCAGGATGGCGATACCTTCGACGATGCGTTCCGGCGGCACCGTCACGAAGGACAGACGCAGGGTGTGCGTTTCCGGCGTGTTGGCATAGAACGGCGCGCCTGGCACGAAGGCGACCTTGTTGGCGATGGCTTCATCGAGCAGTTTCATGGCGTCGATGTGTTTCGGCAAAGTGACCCAGATGAACATGCCGCCTTCCGGTTTCGTCCATGTGACGCCGGCCGGGAAGTGCTCTTCCAGCGCCGACAGCATGGCTTGGCATTGCTTGCCGTACAAGCTGCGGATGCTGGGGATATGCCGCTCCAGGAAGCCATCCTTGATCACTTCATGCACGACCATTTGCGTCAACTGCGACGTGTGCAGGTCGGCCGCCTGCTTGGCCAGTTCCAGGCGGCGCACCAGCGGCATCGGCGCCACCACGTAGCCGAGGCGGATGCCTGGCGTGAGCACCTTGGAAAATGAACCCATGTAGATGACGCCGTCCGGATTCATATTGATCATCTTCGGATACGGCTCGCCGCTATAGCTGAGGGCGCCGTACGGATCGTCCTCGATCAGCGGCAGGCCGTGGCGGGCGCAGGTCTCCACCAGTTCCACGCGGCGCGCCACCGACAGGCTGCGGCCCGTGGGGTTCTGGAAGTTCGGCAGCGCGTACAGCAGGCGTGCGCCATCGGCGACAGGGTCGACCGACGACGGCACCAGCCCCTCGTCATCGGTATCGACGGAAACGAATTCGGGACGATAGACGGAAAACGCCTGCAGTGCGCCCAGATAGCTGGGGGTTTCCACCAGTACGCGGCTGCCTTCATCGATCAGTACCTTGCCCAGCAAGTCCAGCGCCTGCTGCGAACCGGAGGTCATCAACACTTGTTCGGGCAAGATGCTGCTGCCCTGGGCGCAGAGCGAGTCGGCGATCCACTGGCGCAGCGGCAGATAGCCATCGGTGGGACCGTATTGCAGGGCCACCTTGCCGTTGTTCGACAGGACCTTGTCGAAAGCGGTTTTCATTTCTTCCACGGGGAAGGTGGCTGGCGAGGGCAGGCCGCCGGCAAATGAAATGATCTCGGGACGCTGCGTGATCTTCAGGATTTCGCGGATGAACGAGCTTTGCAGCTGTTCCGCGCGTTCTGCAAAGCGCCATTGGATCGGATTCGGATTTTCAATTTTCATACGAGTCTCACAGAAGATGCCGAGCTGCGCCGGCTGGTTTTTTTGGCCCGCTTGTGGCGGTGCGTGCGCAAGCGGCGCCGGGTAGGCGTCGCCATGGTGCCGCCTTATTGTACGGCTTGCACGCCGCTCTGCCCATCCGTACGCGCACGGGCGTTGCAAACGGGCGTCAAGCTGGCCTATTTCAGCTTGCGTCCAATGGCCACCACGGCGATCACGGCGCCGGCAAACAGCAGGCTTGCGCCTGTCAGTGGCTCATTGAGCAGCACGGCCGCGCCCAGTAGCGTAAGAAAAGGCTGTAGCAGTTGCGTCTGTCCCACGCGCGCCACGCCCCCCAGCGCCATGCCCCGGTACCAGAAAAAGAAGCCGATAAACATGGAAAAGACGGAAATGTATGCAAAGCCCAGCCAGGCCGCAGCGCTGGCCTGCGCCATCAGCGCGCGCTGTGGCCAGGCGTTCCATAGCACCACGGGCAGCACGAGGGGTGCGGCCAGCAGCAGCGCCCAGGAAATGACATGCTGGCCCGGCATGACTTGCGCCAAGCGCCCCCCTTCGGCATAGCCGAGCGCCGCTAGCAGCACGGCGGCAAAGATCAGCCAGTCGGCCTGGTGGAAGCTGCCGCCACCCTGGCGCAGTGCGAACGCCACCACCAGCGCCGTGCCCAGCAGGGCCATCAGCCAGAATCCCGGAGAAGGGCGCTCCTTGCCGCGCAGCACGGCAAACACGGCGGTGGCCAGCGGCAAAATGCCCACCAGCACGGCGCCGTGCGAGGCGGGCAGGCTGCGCATGGCGATCGACGTCAGCCAGGGGAAGCCCAGCACGCAGCCCAGCGATACGAGCGCCAGTGGTAGCCATTGTTCGCGCCGCGGCCACGCTGCCCGCTGCTGCCATAGCCACAGGCCAGCCAGGGCGGCAGCGACCAGGGCACGGCCCAGGGCGACAAAAGTGGGGTCGAGTTCGGCCACCGCCATGCGCGTAAAGGGGAGGGTGAGACTGAAGATGGCGACGGCTGTCAATCCCAGTAACAGGCCCTTGCGGTCTGCGGCTAGGCGCAGGAGGTGGCTGGGGGAGGTGGTGGCGTGCGATGGCATGGCTGTCCTAGTACCGGTGGCGTGGGTCTATCGGCGGGCTGAATGAAGGCGCCCAATGCTGTTATCCTAGAGCTCAATAGCGATACAGTACAAATACACTTTCGCACATAATTTCACACACTGTCATGGTCATATGAGCAATACACCTGCATCGCCGCCTCTCCCCTTGCTGTCACGCGCCTCGGGCGAAACGCTGATCGACCAGATCGTGCGTTCACTGGCTGCACGCATCGACGACAAGCTGCTGCGCGACGGCGCGCGCATGCCCTCGATCCGCCGGTGCGCCGCCAGCTTGAGTGTATCGTGCGCCACGGTCGTGGCCAGCTACGACAAGCTGGTGGCGCGCGGCTACCTCGAATCGCGGCGCGGCGCCGGCTTTTTCGTGCGCGAGCGCTTGCCGCTGAACGCGCCGGCGCCATCAGATGGCGCGCAGGATGCGGCGGCGCAGACGATGGATGTGGTCTGGCTGATCCGAAATATGTTTCGCCAGGCGCCCGCCATCCCCGCGCCCGGCTCCGGCATGCTGCCCGCCGAGTGGCTCGACGGCGACCTGGTGGCGCGCGCTTTGCGCGACGTCAGCCGCCAGCCCGGCAACTTGCTGCTGGGGTATGGCGCGCCGCAGGGTTTCCTGCCGCTGCGCCAGCAGTTGCAACTGAAACTGGCGGGGCTGGAAATCGCCTGTCCGCCCGAGCAGATCGTCACGACGGTGGGGGTGATGCAGGCGCTGGACCTGGTGGCGCGCGAGTTCGTCCGTCCCGGTGAAACCATTTTCGTCGACGATCCCGCGTATTGGCTGATGTTTGGCGCCTTTGCCGCCATGGGTATCAACGTCATCGGCATTGCCCGCCTGGGTGACGGCCCCGATATCGCCGTGCTGGCCGAACTGGCGGCCTTGCACCGCCCTAAGCTCTATGTGATCAACTCGGTGCTGCACAACCCCAGTTCGACGTCGCTGTCGGCAGCCAAGGCTTTCCAGGTGCTGCGCCTGGCCGAGCAGCACGATTTCCTGCTCGTCGAGGATGATATCTATTGCGATATGCACCCGGGCGGCGCGGTGCAGCCTGCCACGCGCCTGGCCGCGCTGGACCAACTGCGCCGCGTGATTTACCTGGGCGGCTTTTCCAAGAGCCTGGCGGCGAACCTGCGCGTGGGCTTCATCGCCACATCAAAGGAGCGGGCGCAGCGCCTGGCCGACCGCAAGATGCTCGCTACGCTCACCACCAGTGACATCGGCGAGCGCGTGGTGTATAAAATTGTTTCGCAGGGACTGTACCGCAAGCATGCCGAGCGCCTGCGCGCGCGGCTCGACAAGGTGCGCGAGGGCACGTACCGCAAGGCCGAACAAGCGGGCTTGCGCTTCGATCCGGCATCGGCGGGCATGTTTGTGTGGGCTGACGCGGGCTGCGACACGAATGTGCTGGCCGAAAAGGCGCTGGCCGAAGGGCTGGTGCTGGCGCCCGGCAGCCTGTTTTCGCCGCGCCAGTTACCGTCGACCCGCATGCGCCTGAACCTGGCGACCGTGCAGGACCCGCGCATTTGGGCATTTTTTGCCCGCGTACTGGCTTAGGCGGGACATGGCGCGGCATTGCGGTACATTCGGCAGGGGCTCTTGAAATCGCTTGCAGCATCCCCAATTGAGAGAAAACGTTTCCATCCACGCCACAAGACTATGAGGTAAAAATGGCTGTCTCCGAAAAGCAAACCCTGGGTTTTCAGACCGAAGTGAAGCAAATGCTGCACCTGATGATCCATTCCCTGTACTCGAACAAGGAAATCTTCTTGCGCGAATTGATCTCGAACGCGTCCGACGCGGCCGATAAATTGCGCTTTGAAGCGATCGATAACGACGCCCTGTATGGCAACGATCACGAATTGAAGATCAAGGTCAGCTTCGACAAGGATGCGCGCACCATCACCATTTCCGACAACGGCATCGGCATGACCCGTGACGAGGCGATCTCGCACCTGGGCACCATCGCCAAGTCGGGCACCAAGGAATTCTTCGGCAAGCTGTCGGGTGACCAGCAGCAGGACGCGGCCCTGATCGGCCAGTTCGGCGTGGGCTTCTATTCGGGCTTCATCGTCGCCGACAAGATCACCGTCGAAACGCGCCGTGCCGGCGCGGACGCTCTTGAGGGCGTGCGCTGGGAGTCGGCCGGCGAAGGCGACTACAGCATCGAGAACATCGACAAACCATCGCGCGGCACGGATATCATCTTGCACCTGCGCGAGGATGAGGATGAATTGCTGTCGAGCTGGAAGATCAAGTCCATCATCCGCAAATACTCGGACCATATCTCGCTGCCGATCGTGATGCAGAAGGAAGAGTGGGACGAAGAGAAAAAAGAAACCGTCCTGAAAGACGAATTCGAAACCGTCAACCAGGCCAGCGCCCTGTGGGCCCGCAACAAGGCCGACATCACGCCGGAACAGTACGACGAATTCTACAAGCACGTCTCGCACGACTTCCAGTCGCCTTTGAGTCACACGCACAACCGCGTGGAAGGGCGTAGCGAATACACGCAGCTGCTGTACATCCCGGCCAAGGCGCCGTTCGACATGTGGGACCGCAACAAGCGTGGCGGCATCAAGCTGTACGTCAAGCGCGTCTTCATCATGGACGATGCCGAGCAACTGATGCCGACCTACCTGCGCTTCGTGCGCGGGGTGATCGACTCGGCCGACCTGCCGCTGAACGTATCGCGTGAAATCTTGCAGGAATCGCGCGACGTCAAGGTGATCCGCGAAGGCTCGACCAAGCGTGTGCTGGGCATGCTGGAAGAATTGGCAAATGCGGACGAGCAGGACAAGAAAGACAAGTACGCCGTCTTCTGGAAGGAATTCGGCCAGGTGCTGAAAGAAGGCATCGGCGAAGATGCTGCCAACAAGGAACGTCTGGCCAAGCTGTTGCGCTTTGCTTCTACCGGCAACGACAGCGATGGGCAAATCACCGCGTTCGCCGACTACGTGGCACGCATGAAGGAAGGCCAGGACAAGATTTATTACGTCACGGCCGACAATTACGCCGCTGCCAAAAACAGCCCGCACCTGGAAATCTTCCGCAAGAAGGGTGTCGAAGTGCTGCTGCTGACGGACCGCGTCGATGAATGGATGCTGTCCTTCCTGCAAGATTTCGAAGGCAAGGAACTGGTCTCCGTGGCAAAAGGTGGCCTGGACTTGGGCGCGCTGGAAGACGAAGCGGAAAAGAAAGAGCACGAAGAAACGGAAACTTCGTACGCCGACCTGGTGGGCAAGATGAAGACCGTGCTGGCCGACAAGGCCAAGGACGTGCGCGTGACGTTCCGCCTGACCGATTCGCCAGCCTGCCTGGTGGCCGATGAAAACGAATTGTCGGGTAACCTGCTGCGCATGCTCAAAGCTGCTGGCCAGAGTGCGCCGGAATCGAAGCCGATTCTGGAAATTAACCCGAACCACCCGCTGGTGACGCGTTTGAAGTACGAAGACGCGCAAGGCGGCAAGTTCGGCGACTGGGCCAACATCCTGTTCGACCAGGCCATGCTGGCCGAAGGTGGCTCGCTGGCCGATCCGGCCAGTTTCGTCAAGCGCCTGAACGAATTGCTGCTCAATACGGCGAAGTAATCGTCTTATTGTCAGCGTCAGCAAGCCGGCCCTTTCTGCGTGCAAGGGCCGGCTTTTTCTTTAAGGAGCAGCATGAAAATGCGCTTGATGGCGGGCCTGGGCGCGCATGCGCTCGGCTGTCTGCTGTTTATTGTGTTGAGCTGGCTGGGGTTTTTCCTGTACACGCAGCTGTTCGGCAGCCTCGATTCGCGCGGCGTGGCTGGTAGCCGTGCCCTGCTGCTGGTGTTTTACATGTATGCGGGCACGAATCTGCTGCTGGCGCTGCTGCCGCCCGGCAGGCTGAAACCGCTGCTGTGCGCCTTGCTGGGCGCGGCCGTGCTCGCGTACTTGCTGCCCCAGCATCCGCTGCGGGCCATTTACTTCAGCGTGCTCTCTGGTGGCTTGAGCTCGCTGGCGGTGCTGGCCAGCGCGCGCCTTGGCAGGCGCCTGCCGGGCTGACGGGTCCGCGATCAAAGCTGCGGCTGCCAGCGGCACCGCATGGGCGCTGGCGCCATGCTAGAATCGTCGCCGCCTCATGCGTGGCCGTCATAGCGGCCAAATCCCCGACAGACAGAATCATGCATATCATCTTTTCCAATTGCCGCAGCTTGGGTGGCGCCTTGCTGGCAGCGGCCTGTGTTCTTGCCCAGCCTGCCCGCGCCATGGCGGCACCCTCGTCGCCGGCCGGGAAAAGCCTGTCTTCCCTCGCTGCTGGCGGTCCCTTGCCGCGCTTGAGCGACGATGCGCAGGTGCGCGCGGTCCTGTTCGATTTCTTTGGTTACGCGCGCGGCAGCTACACGGAAGACGACGAACTGCTATTGGTGCAGGCGCTGGAAGCGATCAGCGAAAAGCGCGACGCCACGCGCACCGCGCTGGCCGACGGGCGCCAGTTGCTGGCGTCGATGAATGACCGCCAGCAGGGCCGTGAACGGGGCGCCATGCTGCTCGACAAGCGTGGTGTCATCATTGCCTTTGGCCTGGTCAACGGGCATTGCCACCTGGAGGGCCAGCCGCTGGCGAAAGTCTGCAACCCCGATCCGAATGCGGTACTGACGGTGTTCCACCGCAAAGGCATGCTGGTTGGCGAAGCGGCGCCTTTGCTGGCCTGGGCCCGGCAATTGCCGCCCATGCTGGCGCTGATCGCGGGCGACAAGGAAGCGGGCGTCGATGGGCAGAAGATCGCCAGCGTCGAATATGTGCTGGCGCAGCCGGCCCTGCCAGGCTGGAACCGCGCCCAGTTGCCGCCTGCCTATCCGCCCGCGCTCTTGCCGCTGCTGCTCGATAAATCCACGGTGCTGACGTCGGCCGGCGCTGGCGTATTTGCCTATCCGCTTACGCTCAAGGGCAAGAAACAGAACAATGTGCTGGACCATGCAGAAGGCCGCCCGCCGCGTGACCTGGAAGTGGCGCTGCGCAGCTACGCCAGTTTCGACGCGGTGGTGGCGCGTTACCGCCAGTTGGCCAAGGGTGCCAGGCTGCAGCGTAACGAGCGCACCGCCTATCTGGATGGTGATATGGGGCAGGGCAGCTATCGCGTGTATATCCGTAACACGGGCGTCGATGGCGTGATGATCGACGTGGCGCTGTGGCAGCACAAGCTGGCGGCCGGTCGCTGATACCAGTCAAGGCCGGCCTTTTCGTCGTGCTGCCTGTTGCCCGTCGCGAGAATCGGGTTCTTCAAGGTGGCCGGCGCGCCAGCGGCCAGCAGCGCCTTGATGCCGCGCCAGGAGCCATGGCCGGCATCAGTTCTCCTCTTGCGATCAGAGCTCCGTGCGAAGGGCGAAGAGCTCGGGGAACAACACGACGTCGAGCATCTTGCGCAAATAGCTCACCCCGGCCGTGCCGCCCGTGCCCGTCTTGAAGCCGATGATGCGCTCCACCGTTGTCACATGGCGGAAGCGCCAGAAACGGAAGGCCGTTTCCAGATCCACCAGTTTTTCTGCCAGCTCGTACAAGGCCCAGTGTTTCGACGGGTCGCGGTAGACTTCCAGCCAGGCCGCTTTTACCGAGGCGTCGGCGGCGGTCGGCAAGGTCCAGTCGGCGTCCAGGCGCTCGGGGGCAATGGGCAGGCCGCTGCGCGCCAGCAGCTTGATGGCTTCATCGTAGACGGATGGCGAGCGCAGGGCGGTATCGAGTACTTTGTAGGTATCGGGCGCCGTCGTATGTACATTCAGCAGGGCCGAGTTCTTGTTTCCTAAAATGAATTCGATTTCGCGGTACTGGAAGGACTGAAAGCCGGACGAGGCGCCCAGGTAGGGACGGATGGCCGTATATTCGGGCGGCGTCATGGTGGCCAGCACGTCCCAGGCATGCACCAACTGGTCCATGATGCGCGCCACGCGGGCCAGCATCTTGAAGGCGGGCGCCAGGTCGCCGCTTTGCAGGTTGGCGCGTACGGCATGCATTTCGTGCAGCATCAGCTTCATCCACAATTCGCTGCTCTGGTGCTGCACGATGAACAGCATCTCGTTGTGATTCGGCGAGAGCGGATGCTGGGCCGTCAGGATGCGATCGAGCGCCAGGTAGTTACCGTAGCTCATCGATTCGCTGAAATCCATCTGCGCGCCATGCCACTGCGCGTCCTGGCCGCCCGCATGCATGGGGCAGCCGCTGGTGTTTTCCTGGTTCATAGTCTTGTCGTCGCTCATGGGAAGGTTCAGGTCACTGCGTCGCGCTTGGCGGCGATGTCGTACGCTAGTGTGTCGAGGATGTCGCGCAGGATTTCCACTGCATCCCATACTTCGGCAAAGCTGGTGTAGAGAGGGGTGAAGCCGAAGCGCATGATGGCTGGCTCGCGGTAGTCGCCGATCACGCCGCGCGCGATCAGCGCCTGCATTACGGCATAGCCGTGCGGGTGCGTGAAGCTGACGTGGCTGCCGCGCCGAGCATGCTCGCGCGGCGTGACGAGGCCTAGCGGATGGCTGCTGCAGCGCTGTTCTACCAGCGCGATGAACAGATCCGTCAGTGCCAGCGACTTGCGGCGGATTGCCTCCATGCTCGTTTGCGCAAAGATCTCCAGGCCACATTCGATCAATGCCAGCGAGACGATGGGCTGGGTGCCACACAGGGCGCGGGCGATGCCGTCGGCGGGAACAAAGAGCGGGTCCATGGCGAACGGCGTGGTGTGGCCCCACCAGCCGGACAGCGGCTGATGGAAGCGCGCCTGATGCTTAGCCGGTACCCAGATGAAGGCTGGCGAGCCGGGGCCGCCATTCAGGTACTTATAGGTGCAGCCGACGGCCAGATCGGCGCCAGCGCCGTTCAGGTCCAGCGGGACGGCGCCAGCCGAATGGGCCAGGTCCCACAGCGCCAGCGCGCCTTGCGCGTGGCAATGGCTGCTGACAAAGGCCATGTCGTGCTGGTAGCCGGTACGGTAATTGACGTGCGTGAGCATGGCGACGGCACAATCGGCATCGATGGCCTGCGTCAGTTCCTCGGGGCTGTCGACCAGGCGCAGTTGGTAGCCGCGATCGAGCCAGGCGGCCAGGCCTTGTGCCATGTACAGGTCGGTGGGGAAGTTGCTGCGTTCGCTGACGATGATCCTGCGCGCGGCATGGGCGGGGGTGGTGGCCTGCATCTGCAGGGCTGCGGCCAGGGCCTTGAACAGGTTGACGGAGGTGGTGTCGGTGATCACCACTTCGCCGCAGTCAGCGCCCAGCAGCGGTGCCAGGCGGTCGCCCAGGCGCTTGGGCAAGTCGAACCAGCCAGCCGTATTCCAGCTGCGGATCAGGTCATTGCCCCATTCGGCCGTGATGACATGCTGGGCGCGTGCCAGGGCCGCTTTCGGTCGTGCGCCCAGGGAATTGCCATCGAGGTAAATCACGCCTTGCGGCAAATCGAACTGCTGGCGCAAGGACGCCAGGGGATCATCGAGGTCGCGCGCGCTGCAGTCATGTCGAGAAATCATGGTGGCTTTCAGGTTGATACTTGTCTCAATAGTACTATATTGCTTGAGGCTTAAAGTATTGTTTTGGAGCAGGCAGTGTAACAAATCCCCGCCAAAAAGCGCAATTTCCGTCACAGATGGAGACGCGAAGTGTCTCTCTATCGTGCTGCAGCAAAAAAATGCACGATTTTCAAAAATATTTTCAAATCACCCTAAAGTTTTGCCAGGCGCAGCCGTGAACGACTACATGAACGGTGGTAAACCGTTCAAAAAGAATCTAGGTCTTTTTAAATATTTTTCAAAAAAGCCCTAAAGTTCCTGCCTAGGCAGCCGTTATCTAGGTAAGTAGACTTGATTCCGGTCAAGTTGTTGTAAAGAAGCGGTATTTTTTACAAGCCTGAAGTTGGGTAAATCAGGTCCAGTGCCCACCTCCCACATCCGCGCCTTTACTGGCGTGCGAGCATGATCGAGCAGTGTTTGTCAGACAAACACCTACGATCGCATCCTCTATTGCCTGACCAAAAATACAGCGATCCGCCTCTGTTGCGTTTCATGTCGCTCCTGCAGAATGTATCTCACTGGCAACAAACAACGCCAGCTGAATTCAACGGATTGAGGAGATGGAAATGACTGCTAACGACATGATGGCTGAGATTCGCGACGCTAACCTGAGCTACTTGATGCTGGCCCAGCAAATGATTCGTGCAGACAAGGTAACGGCCATCTTCCGTTTGGGCATAGCCGCCGACATCGCAGAATTGATCGAAGGCATGAGCAATGCGCAGATCCTGAAGCTCGCTGGTGGCAACATGATGCTGGCCCGCTTCCGCTTTGACGACAGCGCCATCCTGGGCATGTTAACGAACTATAATAAGGATCGTTCGCTGGCCCAGTCGCACGCAGCGATTCTGATGGCCGGTCAGGGCGTCGAAGAAATCGCCTAAGGTTTCCTCAATGTCCATGGCGGCGCATTGCCTCGCCCGATATTTTTACTGTCTTCGGTAACACGTGTTGCACTGAACTTTTCGCCGGAAACCTTGTTAAATTAGTGTCCTTCAGTCGCGGAGCAGTCAGCATGGCCAAGAAAAGTGTCGTATCGGAAGCGCAGGAAATCCAGCTGGCCATCGAGTTGATACAGTTGGGCGCGCGTCTGCAATTGCTGGAGACAGAGGTGTCGTTGTCGCGCGAACGCCTGTTGAATCTCTACAAGGAGTTGAAAGGTGTCTCGCCGCCGAAGGGCATGCTGCCCTTTTCCACCGACTGGTTTCTCACCTGGCAGCCGAATATTCATTCATCGCTGTTCATCAATATCCACAAATTCCTCGTTGACCACGCCGGTGCCACCGGTATCGAAGCCGTGATGAAGGCGTATAAACTGTATCTGGAACAGATGCCACCCGAGGCGGGGGCGGAGCCGCTGCTGTCGCTGACGCGCGCCTGGACTCTGGTGCGCTTTTTCAGCAGCAAGATGCTGAACATGGCGCCTTGCGGCAAGTGCGGCGGCAAGTTTGTCGTCAACTGCCTCGACCTGAATGCCGATTATGTCTGCGGCCTGTGCCACATGCCTTCGCGTGCGGGCAAGACCAAGAAGGCGCGCGACGAAGCTGCCGCTGTCGCGCCGCAGGATATGAACGCCTGATATTAGTTGCATCGCACAAGCCGGAGCCGCTCGCCATACCGGACTCCGGTTTTTTCATCGTGCTTTCGCTTACACTGGCGTTTTCCTCCGATAACTGTCTCATGCTGCAACAAATCCTGCGCGCGCCTGCGCTCAAGGCCATCCTGGTCCAGCTGCTGGCCTTTCCCTTGCTATTGCTATTGGTATATGGACTGGTGCGCGCAGGCGTGACCGTCTCATTGCCAGTCGTCGCCATGCTGCAAGGCATCCTGGCGGCGCTCATTACCTGGCGCGCGCGCCTGGCGCGCTGGTGGTGCGCCATCGGCCTGCTGTTTGCGCCTGCGCTGCTGGCGGCCAGCCTGCTGGAATGGCCGCCGACGGTGTTCCTGGCGGCGTTTATTTTCTTGTTGAGCCTGTATTGGTCGACGTTTCGTACGCAAGTGCCGTTTTACCCGTCGGGGCCGCGCGTATGGCATGCGGTCGCCGCGTTGATCGCGGACCGTCCCGGCGTGCGGCTGATCGATATAGGCAGCGGCCTGGGCGGCCTGGTGCTGGACTTGGCCCAGCGTCGGCCCGATGGGCAGTTTTCCGGCATCGAACTGGCGCCACTGCCGTGGCTGGCGAGCCGTCTGCGTGCGCGGCTGTCAGGCAGTCGCGCGCGCTTCCTGCGCGGCGACTACGAAGCGCTCGATTTCAGTTGCTACGATGCGGTCTTTGCCTATCTGTCGCCGGCGGCCATGGCGGCCCTGTGGCGCAAGGCGGAAAGAGAAATGTTGCCCGGAAGTATGCTTCTTAGTTACGAATTCCAGATTGCGGCACGCCGACCCGACAAGACCATCGCCGCCACAGAGGGCGGCCCTTTGCTTTACATATGGTGCTTTTAAGCAATTGTCTGCGTTATTTGCTTGCCCATAGGGCAATCTCACGTTATTGTAGTTCCAGAAGGCATTTTCTCGAAATTGCATTGAAAAGCGGCCATGTTTATTGACTTTTAGTCATTTTTGTCGCGGCCTTCTTCGTCGGCGCAGTCGCCAGAGGGCGCGAACAGGTTTGAACATGCCGGGTACGCAGTCCCGGCCATTATTGGGAGTCAGGGCACTTGTTAGTCATAATCGGATACATCATCGTCTGCGCCTCGGTCTTTGGCGGCTTCGCGATGGCGGGCGGGCATCTTGCGGCGCTGTTCCAGCCATTGGAGTTGCTGATGATCGGCGGCGCCGCTGTGGGCGCCTTCCTTGTTGGTAACAATAACAAGTCGATCAAGGCGACGATTGCCGCCTTGCCCAGCCTGTTCAAAGGCTCGCGCTATACCAAAGACATGTACATGGAACTGATGTCCATGCTGTTCGAAGTACTGAGCAAGGTGCGCAAGGAAGGCTTGATGTCGATCGAAGGCGATATCGACAAGCCTGAAGAGAGCCCTCTGTTTTCCAAGTACCCGGCTGTGCTGGCCGACCACCATATCGTCGAATTCATGACCGATTACCTGCGCCTGATGGTATCGGGCAATATGGACGCCTTCCAGATTGAAAATCTGATGGACAATGAAATCGAGACGCACCATCACGAAGGCGCCGTGCCAGCCCACGTGATTGCCAAGGTGGGCGACGGTTTGCCCGCCTTCGGTATCGTCGCCGCCGTGATGGGCGTGGTGCACACGATGGAATCGGTGGGCATACCGCCAGCCGAACTGGGCATGTTGATCGCGCACGCGCTGGTCGGTACCTTCCTCGGCATCTTGCTGGCCTATGGTTTCGTCGGGCCCCTGGCCAGCCTGCTCGAGCAGAAGCTCGAAGAGTCGAGCAAGATGTTCCAGTGCGTCAAAGTCACCCTGTTGGCCAGCCTGAACGGCTATGCGCCGGCGCTGGCCGTGGAGTTCGGCCGCAAGGTCCTCTACTCGACGGAGCGTCCGACGTTCAACGAGCTGGAAGACCATATCAAGAAATCGAAAACGAAGTAAGCTGTGTACATACGTATGGACACTATGATTTATTTGCAGGACACGAAAGGAGGACGCCATGGCCGATGAAGGCATGCGCCCGATTATCGTCAAGCGTATCAAGAAGACGGCTGGCGGCCACCATGGTGGGGCGTGGAAAATCGCCTACGCCGATTTTGTCACGGCCATGATGGCTTTCTTCCTGCTGATGTGGCTGTTGGGCTCCACCTCGAAGGGCGACTTGAACGGCATTTCCGAATTCTTCAAGACCCCCTTGAAAGTGGCGATGGCGGGCGGCTCAGGCAGCGGCGAAAGCAATTCCGTGATCCAGGGCGGTGGCCAGGATCTGTCACGCCAGGATGGGCAAGTGCGCAAGGCGCAGGAAGAGCAGCAGCGCAAGTCGTTTGACCTCAATTCCGCCAAGGCCGCGCTCGAGCGCGAGGAGGGCAAGCGCCTGCAGGCGCTCAAGGCGCGCATTGAGGCGACCATCGATGCCGATCCCCTGCTGAAAAAGTACAAGAATCAATTGCTGCTCGATATTACCAGCGAAGGCTTGCGCATCCAGATCGTCGACGAGCAGAACCGTCCGATGTTTGCGCTCGCCAATGCTAATCTGCAAGCGTACACCAAGGAAATCTTGCATGCCATCGGCTTCGTGCTCAATGAAGTACCGAACCGCATCGGCCTGTCCGGACACACCGACTCGACGCCCTACATGAGCGATGCCGGCTACAGCAACTGGGAGTTGTCGGCTGATCGCGCGAACGCGTCGCGGCGCGAACTGGTGATAGGCGGCATGAAGGAAGAAAAAGTATTGCGCGTGGTGGGACTGGGCTCGGCCGCCCACCTGGATAAGCTCGACCCTTTCAATCCGATCAACCGGCGCATCAGCATCATCGTCATGAACAAGCGCACGGAAGAAAATGTGCTGCGCGATGGGGCGGCGATAGAGCTGCCGGTAACCGATGCCGCTTCCGCCGCTGTCGCTTCAGGGCTGGTATCGGGTGCGCCGCCTGCGGCGGCACCAGCTGCCAGCCCGGCAGCGGTGAAAAAATAACACGTAATGATGTCAACGCGTGGTGTATTGAAACAATGAGACCTTTATGACAAGAAAGAAAATACTTGGCTCGCATGTAAAGCGCCTGATGTCTGGCGTGTCGGACCATGGCGGCAAGCACTTGACGGAGGTGGAAACCGACCTGATGCAGACCGGCATCTTGCTGGAAGAGGCGATCGAGAAGCTGTCCTTCAATTTTATGGCGATACATGCCGCTGTCGCTGCGCAGCAAGATACCATCGCCATGTTGCTCGAAGGTGGTATTCCGGCCGAGCAGCAGCGGGAAAAATTGCTGGCACTGCAGGACGAAGTGGGGGGCTATGTCAATGCTGCCATCACTAGCCTGCAGTTCCAGGATATGACCAGCCAGCTGATCGCCCGCACCTTGAAGCGCGTGACGGGCTTGCGCGAGTTCCTCGGCACCTTGGGCTCGCATAGCGCGGAGATGTTGCCGGAAAGCGACAACGAAGAAATTGTCGCCTTGCTGGGGCGGGTCAGCATGGCGCTGGCGATTCAAAGCCTGGAGTTGCGCAGCGTACTGCGCAAGGCTGTCAGTCAACAGCATTTGGAAAGTGGCGACATCGAGCTGTTCTAGCATACCAGTGCGAAACGCTTGCGGTTGCGTGGATTGTTTAATCAAATACTCGGGCAGGATGCCCGGAATAAGTGGGAGCAAAGATGGCCAAAACGATACTTGCAGTGGACGATTCCAGCTCATTGCGCCAGATGGTGGCGTTCAGTCTGAAAGCCGCCGGTTACCAGGTGGTGGAGGCCGTCGACGGCCAGGACGGACTGGAAAAAGCCAAGCTGCAAAGCGTGGACCTGGTATTGACGGATCAGAACATGCCGCGCATGGATGGCCTGGAGCTGATCAAGCTGCTGCGCGAACTGCCGAATTATCAGAAGGTACCCATCCTGATGCTGACGACAGAGTCGTCGGACGAAATGAAGTCGAAAGGACGTGCCGCCGGTGCCAATGGCTGGCTGGTCAAGCCCTTCGATCCACAACGCCTGATTGAAGTGGTCAAGAAGGTGATCGGCTGATGCTAGCCGCGCAGCGCAACGATGCAAATGACGGAGTCACCCTATGACCATCGATATTAGCCAGTTTTTTCAGGTCTTTTTCGATGAGGCTGAAGAACTGCTGGCTGAAAAAGAACGACTGCTGCTGGCCGTCGATATTGCGGCGCCTGACGCCGAAGACTTGAATGCTATTTTCCGTACCGCTCATTCGATCAAGGGGGGCGCATCGACCTTCGGCCTTTCCGACATGAGCGAGGTGACGCATATCCTCGAGTCGCTGCTCGACCGTATCCGCCAGGGCCAGATGGCTCTGACGGCGGATCACGTCGATGCCTTTTTGGCCGCCAAGGACATCCTCAAGATGCAGCTCGACGGCCATCGCCTGGGCAGCGCCGTCGACCAGGATGCCGTGGCCAATGTGCGCATGATGCTGCAGTCGTTCTCGTCGGACGTGCCCGTGGCTGCGCTCACGCCCGTCGCGCCAGCTTTCCATACGGCGGAAAAAGAAGCTGTCAACCATGCCGGTGGTCAGCGTTATCGTCTCGCGCTGCCGCAGATGGAAGAGCGCGAAGTCGATGCGCTGGCGGCCGAACTGGGCTTGTTGGGTGACGTCGCCGTGTCCACGCTGGCCGATGCGCGCAAGATGCTGGAAGTGACGACGCATGAAAGCCTCGACGATATCCTGGCCATCTGTTCGTTCGTACTCAATCCCGACGACATGGTGATCACCCAGGCGCCACCATTGGCACCAGGCGAAGCTGAAGCGGCCCGCAAGGCGCAGGAAAAAGCCCAGGGCTATGGTTTCTTCGATCCGCTGCCTGGGGCGCCTGGCGCTGCGGGCGCGATGGACCCCGGCTATGGCTTCTTTCAGCCGCTCGAGGAGATTCGCGCCGCCGCCGATGTGCGCAGCGACACCGAACAGGGCTATGGTTTTTTCCAGCCTTTGGACCAGATCCGCGCCGACGCCGCCAAGGCAGGCAACGCCGGCGCTGCCGGCGTGCCGGTCGTGGCGAGCGCCGCGACCGAGGTAGAGCAGGAAAAGAAACCGGCCAAGAAAGAGGGCGACAAGGCTGGTGCCGAATCGTCGTCGATCCGCGTCTCGATTGAAAAAGTCGACCAGCTGATCAACCTGGTGGGCGAGTTGGTGATCACGCAGGCGATGATCGAGCAGCGCGCAGGTGCGCTCGACCCGATGCTGCACGAGAAATTGCTCGACAGCGTCAGTCACCTGACGCGCAATACGCGCGACTTGCAGGAAGCTGTCATGTCGATCCGCATGATGCCGATGGATTTCGTCTTTTCGCGCTTCCCGCGCATGGTGCGCGATCTGGCGACCAAGCTGGGCAAGAAGGTCGATTTCATCACCAATGGCGCCGCCACGGAACTGGACAAGGGCCTTATCGAGCGCATCGTCGATCCGCTGACGCACCTGGTGCGCAACAGCATCGATCACGGCGTGGAAATGCCGGCCGCCCGCGTGGCAGCCGGCAAGACCGAGGCTGGCCGCCTGTTCCTCTCGGCCAGTCACCAGGGTGGCAACATCATCATCGAAGTATCCGATGATGGCGCGGGACTGAACCGCGAGCGCATCCTGGCCAAGGCGCAGCAGCAGGGACTAGACGTGTCCGACACGATGAGCGACGCCGAAGTATGGCAGTTGATCTTCGCGCCCGGCTTTTCCACCGCCGAGGCGGTCACCGACGTGTCGGGACGAGGCGTGGGCATGGATGTCGTCAAGCGCAATATCAGCGCCATGGGCGGCGTCGTCGACATCCGTTCGGCGAAGGGCTTTGGCACGACGATTTCGATTTCTCTGCCGCTGACCCTGGCCATCCTGGACGGCATGTCGATCCGTGTCGGCGACGAAGTATATATTTTACCGCTGGGCTTCGTCATCGAATCGCTGCAGCCAGCCGTTGAGGATGTCAAGGACATCGCTGGCCGTGGCCAGGTGGTGAAGGTGCGCGGCGAGTACCTGCCCTTGATCCCGCTATACCAGATGTTCGATATCGCACCGCGCTTTACCAGTCCCTCGGAAGGCATCTGCGTGATTCTCGAGACGGAAGGGCGCAAGGCGGCCCTGTTCGTTGATGACCTGGTGGGGCAACAGCAGGTCGTGGTGAAAAACCTCGAGTCGAACTACCGCAAGGTGGTGGGCATTTCTGGAGCCACTATCCTGGGCGATGGCGGCGTGTCGCTGATTCTCGATGTTGCCGCCCTGATCCGTTCCTCTCGCCAGCTGGCTGACGAGTCCATTTTTTCGTAATACCGATAGATTAAGATAGGAAAACACACCATGTCAGATACTCAACAAAAATCCGCAGGCAATGCGGGCGACGGCAATGACATCGCCGGCCGTGAATTCCTGGCCTTTACCCTTGGCTCAGAAGAGTACGGCATCGATATCCTGAAGGTCCAGGAAATCCGTGGCTACGAAGCGGTCACCCGCATCGCCAACGCGCCTGAATTCATCAAGGGCGTGATCAACCTGCGCGGCATCATCATTCCCGTGGTCGACATGCGCATCAAGTTCAACCTGGGCACACCTGTGTATGACCAGTTCACGGTAGTGATCATCCTGAACATCGGCGGGCGCATCGTCGGCATGGTGGTCGACAGCGTCTCCGACGTGACCACCCTCAGCCCTGAGCAGGTCAAGCCGGCGCCGGAAATGGGCACGGCCTTCTCGACCGACTATATGATCGGCCTGGGGACCATCGACGAACGCATGCTGATCCTGGTCGACATCGACAAACTGATGTCGAGCAGCGAGATGGGCCTGATCGACAAGCTGGCGGCGTAAGCGGCCCGATGGCAGCAAGGCGACGCCCGGTGCGTCGCCGCTTTACCACGCCAAGCATCACTGCAAATATGCATGTGCCGACGCGCGCAGTATCTTAATGCTTAACGCGCGCTGGCAGGCTGCAAGGTCCGACAGAGGCCAGGCCACAACACGGCGCCTTACGGTTGAAAGGGTGCCGTTCACAGAAATATTGGAGACTGTAATGAGTTTGCGTGATTTCAAGATAGGCACCCGGTTGGGAATAGGTTTCGGTAGCATCCTCGCCATCCTGGTGGTGGTGATCGTTTCGGCGAATGCATTGAATTACCGTAACAAGTCCCAGTTGCTCACGGGCCTGGCACTGGCAAGTGAAAAGAATACGCAGGCGTCGCTGATGAAAAGCGCGATGCTCGAAACCGGCATCGCCATGCGCAATATCGGCCTGCAGGGCGATGTGGGGCTGATGCAGGTGGAAGAGGGCAAAGTGCGCGAGCAACGCAAGCTGTACGAAGGTGCGCGCGGCAAGCTGTCCAGCCTGGGTCTGTCCGATGGCGAAAAGACGCTGCTGGCCAATGTCGCCAAGGTCGACGGCGAAGTCGATGCCGCCTTCAAGGAAGCGATGGGGCAGGTGCTGGCGTTTAACAGCGAGGGCGCTGCCAAGGTGATTGCCACCCGCATCGACCCCTTGAACAAGACCACCCTGGCCGACATCAACAAGCTGCTCGACTTGCAGCATGTGGCCCAGCAAAGCTTCATGGACGACTCGCTGGCGGCCGATACGCGCCTGATGATGATACTGTTCATTCTGGGCGGCGCGGCGGTGGCGATCGGCGCCTGGTGCGCCATCTTCATCACGCGCTCGATTACCGTGCCGCTGTCCGGTGCCGTGGCGGTGGCGCAGAAGGTCGCCGCCGGCGAGCTGACATCGCGCGTGGTGGTCGAGGGCAAGGATGAAACGAGCGCATTGCAGCAGGCGCTCAAAGACATGAACGATAGCCTGGTGCAGACGGTCAGCGACGTGCGCAACGGAACGCAAACCATCACCGTAGCGTCCAGAGAGATCGCCAGCGGCAATGCTGACCTGTCGGCCCGCACGGAAACGCAGGCCAGTTCGCTTGAAGAGACGGCATCGTCGATGGAAGAGTTGACGTCGACCGTGAAGCAGAACGCGGACAATGCGCGCCAGGCCAACCAGCTGGCCGTGTCGGCATCGTCGGTGGCAGAGCAGGGCGGCAAGGTGGTGGCGCAAGTGGTCGATACCATGGGCTCGATCAAGGAAAGTTCGCGCAAGATTGTCGATATCATCGGCGTCATTGACGGCATTGCGTTCCAGACGAATATCCTGGCGCTTAATGCGGCCGTCGAAGCGGCGCGCGCAGGCGAGCAGGGTCGCGGTTTTGCGGTGGTGGCGTCCGAGGTGCGTAATCTTGCCCAAAGGTCCGCTGGCGCAGCGAAAGAGATCAAGGGCCTGATCGGCGACTCGGTCGACAAGGTCGATGTTGGCAGCCGTCTGGTGGATGAGGCTGGGCAGACCATGGGACTGATCGTGTCGTCGATACGACAGGTGGCCGACATCATGGGTGAGATCACGGCGGCAACGCAGGAACAGAGCCATGGTATCGAGGAAGTGAACCAGGCCATCGCGCAGATGGACCAGATGACGCAGCAAAATGCGGCGTTGGTCGAGGAAGCGGCGGCGGCCGCCGAAAGCATGCAGGACCAGGCGCAGAAGCTGGCCGACGCCGTGAGCATCTTCAAGCTCGACGGCGAGAGCGCGGCGCTGGTGTCCGCGCCCGCGCCCGTACCGGTGAAGGCGGCGGCACGGCTGGTGCCGGCAGTGGCGACAAATACGCGGCGCTTGGCCAAGACGGCGCAGGCCGGCACGCCACCGCCCGCAAAAAAGCCGGCAGCGGCCAGTGGCGACGATTGGGAAGAATTCTGACGACAACCCGGTCCCGCTAGTTATACTTGCAAAGGCATTGGTCAGAGTAGTCATAGAGAGGTAAAAATAAAATGCCGCAAAATAAAATGGATTCGGTCAAGGAGTTCGATTTCACTGGCAAGGACTTTGAACGAGTCCGCGCCATGATTTACAAGCGAGCGGGCATCGCGTTGGCCGACAGCAAGCAGGAGATGGTCTACAGCCGCCTGGCCAGGCGCTTGCGCGCCACGGGCATCTCCTCGTTCGTGCGCTACCTGGACGACCTGGAAGCTGGCCGCATGGGCGACGAGTGGGAGGCGTTTACGAATGCGCTGACGACCAATCTGACGTCATTCTTCCGCGAGGCGCATCACTTCCCTCTGCTGGCCGAGCATGTGAAAAAATTGAGTGGGCCGATCACCATCTGGTGTTCAGCCAGTTCCACCGGCGAGGAGCCGTACTCGATCGCCATGACGGTGTGCGAGGCGTTCAACACGCTCACGCCGCCGGTCACCATTATCGCCACGGATATCGATACGAATGTGCTGGCCACGGCCGCCAATGGCGTCTATAACCTGGACCGGCTCGAGAAGATGCCGGCCGAGCGTGCGCGGCGCTTTTTCTTGCGCGGCAAGGGCGATCGCGATGGGCAGGTGCGGGTACGCCAGGAACTGCGCCAGATGATCACGTTCAAGCCGCTCAACCTGCTGGCCGACAGCTGGCCCTTGACGGGACATTTCGATGTCATCTTTTGCCGCAACGTGATGATTTATTTTGATAAGGCAACGCAGCGCAAGATACTGTCGCGCTTTGTGCCGCTGATGAAGCCCGATGCCCTGTTGTTTGCAGGCCACTCGGAGAATTTTCTGTACGTGTCGGATTCATTGAAGCTACGCGGTAAAACAGTCTATGAGCTCGACCAGTCGCGGGACGCCGCGCCCAAGGCATCGTCGCATCGTACATGAGAGTGAAATATGAGCATGGAATCCAAAGAGCAATTCGCCACTAACGTCTATTACGACAGGACGTTCAATTGTGAGGCCGCCAAGATCTTGCCTGGTGAGTACTACTTTACCAACAAGGATATGCTGATCGTCACCGTGCTCGGCTCGTGCGTTTCAGCCTGCATCCGCGATCGTGTCTCGGGCCTGGGCGGCATGAACCATTTCATGCTGCCCGACGGCGGCAGCGATCCTAACAGCCCGATTTCAGCATCGATGCGCTATGGCACCTACGCCATGGAGATCCTGATCAACGATTTGCTGAAGGCCGGCGCGCGGCGCGAGAACATGGAAGCGAAAGTGTTTGGCGGCGGTGCCGTGCTGCGCGGCTTCACGGCGATTAACGTCGGGGAACGCAACGCGGCCTTCGTCATCAATTACCTGAAAGCCGAAAAAATGCGCGTGGTGGCCGAGGACTTGAATGATATTCACCCGCGCAAGGTATATTTTTTCCCCCGCACCGGCAAGGTGTTGGTGAAAAAGCTGATGCAGACGCACAATGACACCTTGGTACGCCGCGAACTCGATTACGCAAGCCGTCTCAAGGTGGCGCCTGTGGGCGGCGAGATCGAGCTGTTCTAGTAACACCAGACCAAATCTACTGCGCGTCGCGCTGTGCGCCTTGCAACGTTTTTGTCTGGCGTTTTACCGATTAAGAATAAGGGCCGCAAGGCCTGGAAGGATATGTTATGAAGATCAAAGTATTGATCGTGGATGATTCGGCGCTGATACGCAGCGTCATGACGGAAATCGTGAATAGCCAACCCGACATGGAAGTGGTGGGGGCAGCGCCCGATCCGCTGGTAGCGCGCGAGATGATCAAGCAGACCAACCCAGACGTGCTGACCCTTGACGTCGAGATGCCGAAGATGGACGGCCTCGACTTCCTGGAAAAACTCATGCGCTTGCGTCCGATGCCGGTGCTGATGGTGTCGTCGTTGACCGAGCGCGGCTCGGAAATCACCATGCGCGCGCTGGAACTGGGCGCCGTCGATTTCGTCACCAAGCCGAAGATGTCGATCCAGAGCGGCATGCGCGAGTACACCGACATGATCGCCGACAAGATCCGCGCCGCCTCGAAGGCACGTATCCGCCCGCGCACCCTGCCGGCGGCCGGTGACAAGGTTGCCACGCCGCTGCCCGCGCTGCGCAGTCCCTTGACGTCGAGCGAAAAACTGATCATCGTAGGTGCCTCCACCGGCGGCACGGAAGCGATCCGTGAATTCCTGATGCAGATGCCGTCCGATTGTCCCGGCATCCTCATCACGCAGCATATGCCGGAGGGATTTACGCGCTCGTTTGCGCGTCGTCTCGATTCACTGTGCAAGATCTCGGTGCAGGAAGCAGCAGGCGGCGAACGCGTGCTGCCCGGCCATGCTTATATTGCGCCCGGCCATTCGCACCTGACACTGACGCGCAGCGGCGCCAACTACATGACCAAGATCGACCAGGGCGAACCGGTCAATCGTCACCGCCCCTCGGTCGATGTATTATTCCGTTCTGCCGCGCAATCGGCGGGCAAGAATGCCGTCGGCGTGATCCTGACCGGCATGGGCAAGGATGGCGCACAAGGTATGTTGGATATGAAGGCTGCAGGAGCGTATAATTTCGCGCAGGATGAAGCAAGTTGCGTGGTGTTCGGCATGCCACGCGAGGCGATCGCCGTCGGTGCTACGCATGAGGTCGGCGCTCTGACGGCGCTACCGGGCATGGTGCTGGGATACCTGGCTGCGCATGGCATGCGTGCTTTGCGCGTGTAAGCCACGTTTTGTATGATCTGGGGCAAGTTTGTTCGCCTAAAAGCAACGAAAATGCTATCCTACAACTTGCTGCCGTAGTGTCGACCATAATGTCGGCATTCATGTCGATATTATTAACAAACCGCTACAGAAACAACGGAGTTATTCATGGCTGATCCAAAGATGAAATTTTTAGTCGTTGACGATTTTTCGACGATGCGCCGCATTGTCAGGAATCTGTTGAAGGAACTGGGTTATGCCAACGTCGATGAGGCGGAAGACGGCGTGATGGGCCTGGCCAAGCTGCGCGCGGAATCGTATGATTTCGTTGTCTCGGACTGGAACATGCCTAACATGGACGGCCTGACGATGCTGCAGCATATCCGCGCCGATCCCGCACTGGCCAAGCTGCCGGTGCTGATGGTCACCGCAGAAGCGAAAAAAGAAAACATTATCGCCGCCGCGCAAGCCGGCGCCAGCGGTTATGTTGTCAAGCCGTTCACGGCCGCGACCCTCGATGAAAAGCTGAACAAGATTTTCGAGAAGCTGGAAAAAGCCGGCGCCTGATCCCGGTTTGCTACACTTAAAAAAAACGCTGCCCGTGTGAACTGGCAGCGTTTTTTTCATCGGTTTGTCCCTTGACGGCACCAAGCCGTCCGCGCGCGCAGTTTGTTGGTTTGTCCAACGCTCGCGTGGGGGCAATGGCGTCGACGCTGCCCCGGCTGGTGGCCTCATGCGTGGCCGCCATCGCAGTCAGTACGGTGGGCGTCATGGATGGCCGATGCGCTGAGTACCTTTAGTTTTTGCCCAGGCAAAGGCCATTCTGCGCAGCCGGAGGCTGCCTGCGACCCAGCACAAGCTGTGGGCGTGAGAGGACGTTGTGCTCGATGCGGTAGCGATGACATGTGGCAGGCTGCACGCGGCCACGACAAGCGGCTGTTTGCCGAGTTCCAGCTGGCAGGAATGGAAAAGTGCTGGGGCGATAAAGAGACGGGGCCGAATGTCCCCGTCGAACTTGATATCAGATTTCCAGATTATCGATCAAGCGCGTCTGTCCCAGCTTGGCGGCCGCCAGGACCACCAGCGGCTCGCCGGCGGCCAGTTCGGCGGCACTTGGCGCTTGCAGGTTGGCGCGCTTGCGCACGGCGATATAGTCCGACTTCCAGCCACGCCCGTCGAGCACACGCATCGCCGCCTGTTCCAGTTCACCCACCGCCAAGTTGCCCTTGCGCACTTCTTCGGCGACGACTGTGAGGCCACGGTACAGCTCCGGTGCTTCCGCGCGTTCGCTTTCCGACAGATACATATTGCGCGAGGACAAGGCCAAGCCATCGTCGGCCCGGTACGTTTCGGCAGCGATGATTTCTGTCGGCAGCGCGAACTGGCGCGCCATGTTACGGATGATCATCAACTGCTGGTAATCCTTCTTGCCGAACACGGCCACTCTCGGGCCCACGCAGGAAAACAGCTTGGTGACGACGGTGCATACGCCTTCAAAGAAGCCGGGGCGAAATTCGCCTTCGAGGGTATTGCCCAGGTCATCGGGTGGGCGTACGCGGTATTCCTGTGGCTCCGGATACAGTTCCTTTTCCGTCGGCGCAAATAGCACGTAGACGCCTTCCTTTTCCAGCTTGGCGATGTCGGCCGCCATGGTGCGTGGATATTTCTCGAAGTCTTCGTTCGGGCCGAATTGCAGGCGGTTCACGAAAATCGAGGCGACGACGGGGTCGCCATGCTTGCGCGCCAGGCGCATCAGCGACAAATGGCCTTCATGCAGGTTACCCATGGTGGGGACGAACGCCGTGCGCAGCTGTCCGCTGAGCTGGTCGCGCAATTCTTCAATGTCGGAAATAATTTTCATGGATTGCTTTCGCTAAAACCCCGTTGTACGGTGGTCAGTGACAAAGGGAGAGGATCAGGCGGGCGAATATGCCAGCCGGACGTAGATGGGGGCAAACGGTTCTGCTTGCGTGATTTCGATCAGGGTTTCCTTGGCCAGTTCCAGCAGTGCCACGAAGTTGACCACGACCACGGGCACGCCGCCGGCAATGTCGAACAACTCGCTAAATTCGACAAAGCGCGACGATTGCAAGCGACGCAGGATGCTCGACATGTGCTCGCGCACCGATAGTTCCTGGCGGCTGATGCGGTGATGCTGGGTCAGTTTGGCGCGTTTCAGCACGTCCAGCCACGCCTGCTGCAAGTCCACCGGCTCCACCTCCGGCCAAGTCGGCGTCAGGCTTTGCTCGATGAAAATCTGCGTACGCACGAAATCGCGTTCGAACTGCGGGATGGCGTTCAGGTCGTAGGCTGCCAGCTTGATCTGCTCGTAATCGAGCAGGCGGCGCACCAGTTCGGCACGCGGGTCGCCGCCGTCTTCCTCGACGTCGCTCTTGCGTGATGGCAATAGCATGCGCGACTTGATCTCGATCAGCATGGCTGCCATCAGCAGGTACTCGGCGGCCAACTCCAGGTTACGCACGCGAATCTGGTCCACATATTTCAGATATTGCAGGGTGACCTGCGCCATCGGAATGTCGAGAATGTTGAAGTTTTGCTTGCGGATCAGGTAGAGCAGCAAGTCGAGCGGGCCTTCGAAGGCTTCGAGGAAGATTTCCAGTGCGTCCGGCGGAATGTATAAATCCGTCGGCATGCGCAGCATGGGCTCGCCATACAGGCGGGCAATGCCCAGGGCATCGGCGGCGGGCGCTGCGTCCGTTGGCGCTGTCGCAGGGGCTGCAGGGCCGCCACCATCAACGCCACCATCGACGCCAATAAGCGGCTGCGGCAACTCGATGACCGCGCCGGCACCGGCAGCGTCGGCTTGCGGCGTCACTGCAGAATCTTCAGGCAACATCGTGCCGGTTCCAGATCTTAGTTCTTGTTCTGGTAGACGTAAGGCTGTTGCTTGACGGCCGATGCCAGCTGGCGCTCCTGCTCATCGATGCTGACAGCCGGCTTGTCCCACAGCAGGGCGCGGCCGGCTTGCTGGCCCGCTTCCATGCCAGGGTTTTTGGCTTTCAGTTCGGCGATGAACAAGGTATGGTCGGATACGTAGTTGTTGTGTTTTGCAGGCAGTTTCATATTTTCTTCTGAGTGTCTTATAAGTAAGGTCAGGCGGCCGTATTTTACCGCGCCATGTCGCTTGGCGGGTTGTTGTATCGGTCAGTCCGGGGGCGAAATTGCTAAAAATCAATAACGCAGCAGGCGTCGCATCACCATCGGCGCCGGTTCAGCGGGATTGGCGTGCGAATATTCCAGTTCTTCGGCCAGTTCGAATTCGAAGGCCGCATAAAAATCGATCAGCTTGCGCTGGTCGCGCCGCACGGCCAGGCGCAATTCCTCGGCCTGGCACGACAGGCCGTGATGAATGATGGCTTCGAGCAAGTGTTGCGAGACGTGGCTGCCGCGGTAAGCTGGCAGCACGCCCATGCGTGAAATCTTCCAGATGGCGGAGTCGCTATCGAGCGGCATCCAGCGCAGCGAACCGGCTGGAATGTCGTCGATCAACAACACAAAACCGCCGCCGTGGCGCAGCTGGGCTTGTACCTGCTGCGCCGTCTCGTGGTGTCCGCTGGACGAGGCCGCGACCTTGCCGGCCCACGCAGCACGGGTCAGGTCGGCCATCAGTTGTGCATCGGCATTCGTTGCTTCGCGCACCACGATATTCATCATCGGTTCCTGTTGGTCCTGGTGTCGATCGTTAGCGGATGCGCATGCCAGGTTCGGCACCTGGCCAAGGGTTCAGGATGTAGATGCCCGGATTCGCCTTTTCATCGGCGGCGGACGCCGCCATGACCATGCCTTCGGAAATGCCGAACTTCATCTTGCGCGGCGCCAGATTGGCCACCAGCACCGTCAGCTTGCCGACCAGTTCTTCCGGTTGATACGCCGAACGGATGCCGGAGAACACATTGCGCAGGCGACCTTCGCCCGCATCCAGGGTCAGGCGCAGCAGCTTGTCGGAGCCGTCCACCAGTTCGCAGTTGACGATCTTGGCGATGCGCAGATCGACCTTGAGGAAGTCGTCGATCTTGATTTCGGGCGCCAGTTCTTCGATGGCGGCGGCGGCGGGAGCGGCGGCGTCAAGCACGGCATCGCCAGTTGGTGCAGCAGCAGTAGCGGCTGCGGGTGCATCAAACAGCGCTTCGATCATCTTCGCATCCATGCGCGTCATCAAATGGCTGTAGGCGCCGATGGTACGGCCCAGCATGCTGTTCGAGACGGCGTCACCGAACACTTGCGTGTCGGCCCAGGTGAATTCGGCATCGTTGAGGAAGGACGCGACGTTCTTTGCCACGCCCGGCAGTACCGGCGACAGCAGAATCGTCAGCTGGCGGAACAGGATCAGGGCCGTGGTGCATACGTCGTGCAGTTCGGCCGTCTTTTCGACGTCCTTGGCCAGGATCCACGGCTTGTTTTCATCGACATACTGGTTGGTGATGTCGGCGATCTCCATGATTTCGCGCAAGGCCTTGCCGAACTCGCGGTTTTCAAAGTGCGCTGCGATGCTGGCCTGGCGCTCGACGATGACGCCATTCACGTCCACCGTCAGCGCGCGCTTGATCCAGCTTTGCGCGCCTGGCGACAGCATCGATGCGAGCTTGCCGTCGAAACGCTTGGCGATGAAACCGGCGCAGCGGCTGGCGATGTTGACATACTTGCCGATCAGGTCGCTGTTCACGCGGGCGACAAAATCTTCACCGTTGAAGTCCAGGTCTTCCACTTTCGAGTTCAGCTTGAAGGCGATGTAGTAGCGCAGCCATTCCGGGTTCATGCCCAGATCGAGGTAGCGCAGCGGCGAAATGCCCGTGCCGCGCGATTTCGACATTTTTTCGTTATTCACCGTCAGGAAGCCGTGGACATTGACTTTCAGTTTGTCGATCACCGGGTGGCCGGCAAACTTCAGCATGGCGGGCCAGAACAGCAAGTGGAAGGAAACGATATCCTTGCCTATGAAGTGAATTTGTTCCGTGGCAGGATCGTTCAACAGGGCGTCGAAATCGAGGCCTTTCTTGTCGCAATAGTTTTTCAGGCTGGCCAGGTAGCCGACCGGTGCGTCCATCCACACATAGAAGAACTTGCCCGGTGCATCGGGAATCGGGATGCCGAAGTAGGGTGCATCGCGCGAGATATCCCAGTCAGCCAGCTTTTCGCCCGCTTCGCCCAGCCATTCGCTGACCTTGTTGACCATCTCCGGCTGCAAGCGTCCTGGCGTGTTGAGCCAATCCTTGAGAAACTCGAAGCAGCGCGGGTCGGACAGCTTGAAGAAATACTGTTCCGACGGCTTCATTACCGGTGTCGCGTTGGTGAACACGGAGAACGGATTGACCAGGTCGGTAGGCTGGTAAGCGGCGCCGCACACTTCGCAATTGTCGCCGTACTGGTTCTTGGCGCCGCATTTCGGGCATTCGCCCTTGATGTTGCGGTCGGCCAGGAACATGCCCTTGACTGGGTCGAAGAAACGGTCGACGGTTTTCGTGACGATCAAGCCCGTATCGCGCAGTTTGCGGTAGATCGATTGCGACAGATCAACGTTTTCCGGCGAATCGGTCGAATACCAGTTGTCGAAGGCAATATGGAAGCCATCGAGGTACTGGGCGCGGCCGGCGGCGATGTTGGCGACGAATTGCTGCGGCGTGATGCCTTCCTTTTCGGCAGCGATCATGATGGGTGTGCCATGTGTATCATCGGCGCCCACAAAGTGCACTTCACGGCTAGCTGTGCCATCGCGTTGCATTCGCTGGTACCGGACCCAGATATCAGCCTGGATGTATTCCATGATGTGGCCAATGTGAAAAGCGGCGTTTGCGTAAGGCAGGGCAGTGGTGACGAACAGCTTGCGAGTCATGATTGATGCACTTTTGGGATGGATAATAGGTCATTTTAACAGCGGAAACGCAATATGAGCAGATGCAGCGTTGGCAACGGATGCTTTTGTCTTGATCGCGCCTGGCGAATTTGCGCTAGACTGCGCATATTGCACGTAGGTAGTACACATGGAGATTTACATGAGCATCACAGTAGAAGACGTCAAGGCCGCGCTGGCCCAGGTTATTGATCCCAATACACATAAAGATTTTGTTTCCAGTAAAACCGTCAAGAATCTGAAAGTTGATGGGAGTGATATTTCCCTCGACATCGAGCTGGGCTACCCAGCCAAAAGCCAGATCGACCTGATCCGTAAAGCCGTGCTGGCCGCGCTGCGCGTGCTGCCGGGCGCGGGAAATATCAGCGTGGGCGTGTCGTCGAAAATCATTTCGCACACGGTGCAGCGCGGCTTGAAGCCGATGAGCAACGTGAAAAACATCATTGCGGTGGCTTCCGGCAAGGGCGGAGTTGGCAAATCGACTACTGCCGTCAATCTGGCCCTGGCCTTGGCTGCCGAAGGCGCCAGCGTCGGCATGCTGGACGCCGATATCTATGGCCCATCGCAGCCGATGATGCTGGGCATCAGCGGCCAGCCGAAGACGCTCGATGGCAAGAGCATGGAGCCGATGGAAAACCATGGCCTGCAAGTATCGTCGATCGGCTTCATGATTGATCCGGACGAGCCGATGGTGTGGCGCGGCCCCATGGTCACGCAAGCCTTGCAGCAATTGCTGGACCAGACCAACTGGCGCGACCTCGACTATCTGATCGTCGATATGCCGCCAGGCACGGGCGACATTCAATTGACGCTGTCGCAGAAAGTGCCCGTCACCGGCGCCGTCATCGTCACCACGCCGCAGGACATCGCGCTGCTCGATGCACGCAAGGGCTTGAAAATGTTCGAGAAAGTCGGCATTCCGATTCTGGGCGTGGTGGAAAACATGAGCACCCACATTTGCTCGAATTGCGGCCATGCGGAAGAAATCTTCGGTGCCGGCGGCGGCGCAAAGATGTGCGCCGACTTTGGCGTGGAATTTCTCGGCGCCTTGCCGCTGACCATGGCGATCCGTCAGCAGACCGATTCAGGCACGCCGACCGTCGTGGCCGAGCCGGATGGCCCCGTCGCCGCGATCTACAAGCAGATCGCCCGCACCATCGCCATCAAGGTGGTGGAGAAAGCCAAGGATATGAGCAACAAGTTTCCGAGCATTGTGATTAAAAACGATTGATCAGGAAAACGCATGACAATGCCGCGCCGCCATGCGCGGCATTTTTTTTGCCTGTGCCGACATGCAACCCTGGCCAAGGCTGGAAAACGGCGCGTAAAACAAGATCACCATGGCATCTTTACCAGAATTTACATATAATAATAAGAATCATTCTCAACTAGGTGAAGATGCTCCATGATATTCCTGCCTACACCCCGTCGCATCGCCTTTGCCGCGCGCCTGCTGTGCCTGACTATTTCTTCCACCTTGCTCTGCAATCCGGCCCTGGCCGACGGCAGCGCGGCTGTCGCGGCGAACGCTGATGCCGCGCCTGACGCCATCGTGAGTGTGCACGTGGCCAGCAGCCGCGACGACAGTGCGGGCTTTGGCGCCTTGCGCGCTAGCGCCAGCACCACCAAGTCTGACTTGTCACTGTTCGAGACGGCGCAGTCGATTTCGGTGCTGACGCGCGACTTGCTCGATTCGCGCCAGGTCACTACCCTCAACGAAGCGATCCAGAGTTCGGCCGGCGTGTCATCGGGCACCTGGGGCAAGCGTGGCTGGGATGACTTCTCTATCCGCGGCCAGCGCGCTTCGGAGTCGATTTACGTGGACGGTCTGAAGCTGAACCAGTCTAACTATGTGGCACAGGAGGTGTTCGGCGTAGAGTCAATCGACATCCTCAAAGGCCCGGCTTCGATCAATTTCGGCCTGGTGCAGCCCGGTGGTATGGTCAATATGGTCAGCAAGCGTCCGCGCGCCGAAGGCTTCAACCAGGCCGGCTTCGCCGTCGGCAGCTACAACTACAAGCAGGCTACTTTTGACTTGGGCCGGCCCTTGAGCGACAGTGGCAAGGCGGCATGGCGCATCAACGGCCTGTGGTCCGACACCGACGACCAGACCGACCAGGTCTGGTTCAAGAGTCAGTACCTGGCGCCATCGCTGTCGCTGGACTTGGGCGCCAGCACCGACTTCACCATTCTCAGTTCCTATACGCGCCGCGAATACCTGCGCACCCAGGGCGCGCCGCTCAAGGGAACTTTGCTGCCGAATCGCAATGGCCCGCTCAAGCGCGATCAATTCTATGGCGAGCCCGGTTTCGGCCCTTATGACTCCTCGCAAAAACAAGTCGGCTACAGCCTGGCGCACAGGTTCGAGAATGGCTGGACAGTGGCGCAGAACTTCCGCTGGCAGAGCATGTCGATGGATGGCCGCTTTGTGCCGCTGTCCGGCTTGTCCGTCAACGAGTTGCTGCTAAGCCGCGCGGCCCAATTGCAAGATGTCGATGGCAACAACCGCGCTTTGGACACCAATGCCTCGCGCACGTTTGCGTTTGGCGGCATGCAACACAAAGTACTGGCTGGCCTCGACCTCAATCACGACCGCGTGCGCTATGCCAACCAGGCGTGCCGCATCGGCGCCCTGAATGTGCTGAATCCGGTCTACAACATGGCTGTCACATGCCCGCCGGCCAACCGCCTGACCAATACTACGGTATCGTCGAGCGGCTTATACCTGCGTGACCAGATCACATTGAACCAGCAGTGGCGCCTGAATCTGGCCGTGCGCCACGACCGCGCGCGCAACCGCGAGCTCAACGGCCTGACCAATGTCACGCAGCGCCAAGATACCGCGTCGACCACCGGCAATGCGGCGCTGTCATATGTATTGACGCCGAATATCATCCCTTATGTCAGCTACGCCACTTCCTTCTTGCCTGTCAGCGGCAGCAACTTTTTCAGCGTGCAGTTCAAGCCCGAAGAAGGGCGCCAGACGGAAGTGGGCAGCAAGTTTCAGTTTGCCGGCGGGCGCATCAACGGCGCCATGGCCATCTATGACCTGACGCGCACCAACGTCACCACGGCCGACCCGGATCCGGCCCATATCGCCATCTTGTCGAGCGCCCAGGTGCAGACGGGCGAGCAGCGCACGCGCGGTTTCGAGGCTGAAGTCAGTGCGGACCTGCGCAATGGCTGGCACGTGCAGGGCGCGATGACCGTGCTCGACGCCCGCGTGACCGAAGACAATGGCGGCATGGCGGGCCGCCGCCTGCTCAATACGCCGCGCCAAAGCGCCAGTGTGTGGGCCAACTATCGCTTCCGCGGCGGCGTGCTGGGCGGCTGGACGGCCGGCCTGGGCATGCGCCATGACGCGAGCAAGACCGGACCAGCCGTCGATTACACGGTGTCCGGCTATACCGTGGCCGACGTCAGTCTGGCTTATCAAGGGCGCGGCTACCGGGTCAGCCTGAATGTGAAAAACCTGTTCGACAAGGAGTACTACGCGGGCGTGCTGAACGCCAACGTGCTGCCGCTGGGCGACCCGCGGGTGGCCGTTGTGAAGGCAGTGTTTGACTTTTAAGCAAGCTTGAACGAGGATGGCAGCGGTCCCGGTGTGCGCCGTCATGCTCTTGTCATGTTGTGTGGGTACGCTGCCGGGCTGGCCGCGGTGTGATTGCCGCGCACATCAATCAGCTATCTACACGACTCCATGACACTCATGATTTCTCTTACACGCAAGATAATGCCTGCCTTGTTACTGCTGGCATTGTCCGCACATGCCGCGCCCGCGCCACAAAAGGTTGGCGCACAACCCAAGCTGGTGGTGGTGCTGGTGGTGGACGGCCTGCCGCAAGAGCAGTTGACGCGCTACCACGAGCAGTTCGGCCAAGGTGGTTTTCGTCGTCTGCTCGAGCAAGGCGCGTGGTTCAGTGATGCGCACCAGGCCCATGGCATCACGGTTACCGCCATCGGCCACTCGGCCGTGCTGTCGGGTGCCTATCCTTACCAGCACGGGGTGATCGGCAATAACTGGATCGATCCCGTCACGAAAAAATCCGTGTACTGCACCGAGGATGGCAATTTCCATTACATCGGCGAAGAGACCAAGCCGGACGATGGCACCGCGCCGACCAAGCTGCGCGTGAGTACGCTGGGCGACGAGTTGCGCTATGCCACGGGCGACAAGGCCAAGGTCATCAGCGTGTCGGGCAAGGACCGTGGCGCTATCCTGCTGGCCGGGAAAACGGGCACGGCCTATATGTATATGGAAAAGACGGGCAATTTCGCCAGCAGTAGCTATTACATGCAGCAGCATCCGCAATGGGTACAGCGCTACCAGGCGGCCAAGCCGCAGGATCGTTACTATGGCAAGAGCTGGACGCCGCTGCTGGCCGATTCTGCCTATGCGCGCGACGCGCGTGATGACCTGGTGCCGGCCAAGCCCGGCACCCGCAACACCTTCCCGTTCGCCTACTACAGCGACAGCGGCAAGCTCGATGGCGAGTACTACAGCCGTTTGAAGTCCGGTCCCTTCCTCGATGAATTGACCCTGGAATTCGCGCGCGCGGCTGTCGACGGCGAGAACCTGGGGCGCAATCCGGCCGGCGTGCCCGATATCCTGGGCGTAAGCTTGTCCGCGCACGACTATGTGAACCATGCCTACGGCCCGGAAAGCAAGATGTCGCACGACCACCTGCAGCGCCTGGACCGCATGTTGGCTCGCTTCTTTGCCGACCTGGATAAAAAAGTCGGCATGGACAACGTGCTGGTGGTGCTGACGGCTGACCATGGATTTGCCAATGTGCCTGAATTCACGGAAGCGCGTGGTGGTTTTTCCGCCAAGCGCATCGACGGCGACAAGCTGGTGCCGGCATTGAACCAGCACTTGGCTACGACCTTGGGCGTGGACAAGCTGGTGACGACGTCGTCGCTGCCGAATATCTACCTCGATTACGCGCTGGCCGAAAAGAGCGGTATCGAGCGCGCTGCCCTGGAAGATGCGGCGGCCCGCTTCCTGCTGCAGCAGGACGGCTTGGCGCAAGTCTACACGCGCACGCAGATGGAAACGGGAGCTGTGGCCACGCGCATGGATACCCTGATGCGCCGTGCCTGGAACCGCCAGTTGTCGGGCGACCTGATGCTGGTGACAAAGCCGGCCTGGTACTTCGGCAAGGGCGCAGGCGGCACCTCGCACGGCACGCCGTACACCTATGATACCAACGTGCCGCTGATGGTATTGGGCCCGCGCTGGATCAAGCCGGGCGCCTATGGCCAGTACGCGGAAGTGGTCGATATTGCGCCGACCCTGGCCCATCTGCTGCGCATACGCCAGCCGTCCGCGTCGGAAGGGCGGGTGTTGACGGAGGTGGTGCGGTAAAAGAGGGGGCTACGTGCTTGTCGGGTTACGCGCTTTGCGCTAACCCGACCCACGATGACCTTGCGAAGAGCGTAGGTCGGATTAGCGGGGCAAAGCCCCGCGTAATCCGACAACAGTGTTGGCACAACAGTTTACAGCAGCGCTTTGCGCCATTTCGCATAGCCCGCATGCACGGCCGCCACGTCGCTCGCTTCCAGCGCATTGCTCAGGATGCGCACAGCCACGCCCTTTTGTGTCAGGTCGGCAAAGGCCCGCGTGCAAACGGCAAGGTGCGCTCCATCATCTGCCTGACGAAGGGGGAGGTGCGCAGCGCCTGCAGGTATTGCCCGGCCGCGCTGGTGTTGTCGATGCGTTGCCCCGATGTTGGCAGATGCGCATGCCCGCACGGGGCGAGTATCGCAAACCGCTTAGAACTGTTCCAGGGCGATCAGCTCGGCCACCGTCTGGCGGCGGCGGATCAGCCGCGACGGGTGTTGCCCATCCGCGCCATCGACCAGGTATTCGGCTGCATGCGGGCGGCTGTTGTAGTTTGACGACATTGACGCGCCATACGCGCCGGCACCTTCGAAGACGACGTAGTCGCCCACCTGCGCTGCTGGCAGCAAACGCGTTTCCACCACGCCGCCATCGCGCTGGGTAAACACGTCGCCCGATTCACACAGGGGGCCGCCGACGACGGTGGCGCATGCCGCGCTGGCGTCCAGGGTGCGCCCGTCATGCGCAATCACCGACATTTCATGGTAGCTGCCGTACATGGCGGGGCGCATCAATTCATTGAAGCCCGTATCTAACAAGGTGAAGTGATTGCCGCCCATTTGCTTGGTGGCGCGCACTTCGGCCAGCAGCAGGCCCGCATCGGCTACCAGGAAGCGGCCCGGTTCGATTTCCAGGTGCACGGCGTGGCCCAGGTGCGCCTCGATCTGCTTGCGCGCCGCATCCCACAGCTGGAAGTAGTGGCCCGTGTCGACCGGCTGCTCGCCTTCGCGGTAAGGCACGGACAGGCCGCCGCCCGTGGAAATGGCTTCCAGGTCGTGGCCCATGTTTTTCACCAGGTCGACCATGGTGCCGCAGACGGTTTCCAGGTGGCTGTAGTCGACGCCCGAGCCGATGTGCATGTGCAGGCCCACCAGGTGCAATCCATGGGCGCGGATGACGGCCAGCGCCTCTGGCAGCTCTTCGTGCCAGATGCCGTGCTTGCTGTTTTCGCCACCCGTATTGGTCTTGTTGCTGTGGCCATGGCCATAGCCGGGATTGATGCGCAGCCAGACGCGGTGGCCGGGCGAGACTGGGCCCAACTGGCGCAGCATGTCGACCGAGCCGCAATTGACTTCGATCTTCGCCGCCGCCACGCGCGCCAGGGTAGCGCGGTCGAACAGATCACAGGTGAACACCACGCCGGCGGCGCCATTCGTTTGTGCGGGCGTAAAGCCTGCCTGCAGCGCGCGTTCGATTTCGCCCAGCGACACGGCGTCGACGTGCACGCCCGCTTCGCGCATCAATGTGAGCAGGTGGATGTTCGAATTGGCTTTTTGCGCGAAGCGCACGGTGTCGAACTGTGCCAGCTGGGCGACGCGCGCGCGGATGGTGGCCGCGTCATACACCCATAGCGGCGTGCCGTGTTGCTGGGCGAGTTGGGCGAGGGTCTGGTCGTTGACGGGCTGCATCGTGTGCTTTCGGTAAAAGAGGATATGACGGCATGATGGCTGATGACGCTTCGAATATAAAATATCCATTTGAGCCTGCCTTATTCATTTATGATATGGGCATGACTATCTCCTTGCGCCATATCGAGGTCTTCCGCGCCATCATGACGACGGGCAGCGTGACGGCTGCCGCCGCCATGCTGCATACGTCGCAGCCCACCGTCAGCCGCGAGCTGGCGCGCCTTGAACATTTGACGGGCTTGATCCTGTTCCAGCGCGAGCGGGGGCGGCTGCGCCCGACCGCCCAGGCGCTGCAGTTATTCGAGGAGGTGCAGCGCGCGTATTTCGGCCTTGAGCGCATCGTCAGCACGGCGGCGGCACTGCGCCAGTTCGACCAGGGGCAGTTGTCGATTGCCTGCCTGCCCGTGTTTTCCCAGTCGCTGCTGCCGCAGGCGTGCAAGCGCTTCGTCGCCGACTTTCCGAACGTGAGCATCAGCATCACGCCGCAGGAGTCGCCGCTGCTCGAAGAGTGGCTGTCGGCGCAGCGCCACGATATCGGCCTGACGGAAGTGGGCAATGCGCCACCCGGCACCGCGCTCGCTACCTTGATGTCCGTCGATGAAGTGTGCGTGCTGCCCGACGGCCATCCATTGGCTGGCAAGACGACCTTGGCGCCCTCGGACTTCGCGGGCCTGCCTTTCATCAGCCTGGCCGCCGTCGACCCCTACCGCCTGCAGATCGACGCCATCTTCGCGCAGGCCGGCGTGGAGCGGCGCATGGCGCTCGACACGCATAGTGCGGCCTCCGTTTGCGCCATGGTGCGCGAAGGGGTGGGCCTGGCGATCGTCAATCCGCTCACGGCGCTGGACTATGCGGGGCAGGGCTTGCAGATCCGCCGTTTTGCCGTGTCCCTGCCGTTCACGGTGAATCTGGTCAAGCCCCTGCACCGGCCTTTGTCGCAACTGGTCGCCCTGTTCGAGCAGGCGCTGCAGGCGCAGGCGGGCGAGGTGAAAAGGCGGCTGCAGCAACTGTAACGGCGCTTGTGGAGTGGCGGCGGTCAACAGAGTAAAATGGCGTTTTACTTATTCAAGCCTGATAACATCGATGACCACAATCGCTACCCCTGTCCGCACCCGTTTCGCTCCCAGCCCGACCGGCTATCTGCACCTGGGCGGCGCCCGCACCGCTTTGTACAGCTGGGCTTATGCCCGTCACTTCGGCGGCACTTTCGTGCTGCGTATCGAAGACACAGACTTGGAGCGTTCCACGCCGGAAGCCGTGCAAGCCATCATCGAAGGCATGAAGTGGCTGGGCCTGGACCATGACGAAGGTCCGTTCTACCAGATGCAGCGCATGGACCGCTACCGCGAAGTGGTGGCGCAGATGCTCGCCGAAGGTACTGCTTACCATTGCTATTCGTCGCCGGAAGAGGTCGAGGCGATGCGCGAGCGCATGCGCGCCGCCGGCGAAAAGCCACGCTATGACGGTACCTGGCGTCCGGAGCCGGGCAAGACCCTGCCGGCCGTGCCAGCGGACCGCAAGCCCGTCGTGCGCTTCAAGAATGCGCTCGATGGCGACGTGACCTGGGACGATGTGGTCAAGGGCACGATCACGATTTCCAACCGCGAACTGGACGACCTGGTGATCGCCCGCCCGGACGGCACGCCGACGTATAACTTTTGCGTGGCCGTCGATGACTGGGACATGCAGATCACGCACGTGATTCGCGGTGACGACCATGTCAACAACACCCCGCGCCAAATCAACATCCTGCGCGCCATCGGTGCACCGCTGCCGCTGTATGGTCACCTGCCGATGATTTTGGGAGCGGATGGCGAGAAGCTGTCGAAGCGCCACGGCGCCGTCAGCGTCATGGATTACCCGGCGCAGGGCTTCCTGCCCGAAGCGATGCTGAACTACCTGGCGCGCCTGGGCTGGAGCCATGGCGACGATGAAGTGTTCTCGACCGAGCAGTTCTGCGAGTGGTTCAACCTGAACCACCTGTCGAAATCGGCGGCCCAGTTCAACAATGAAAAACTCGCCTGGTTGAACAACCACTATATCAAGCAAGCCGACAACACCCGCCTGGCCGACCTCGCGCGCCCGCAAATGCTGGCCGCCGGTGCCGTCTTCGACGGCGCGCCGGACCTGGCGCAAGTGCTGGGCATGATGAAAGAACGCGCCAACACGGTTAATGAACTGGCAGCGGCTTCGATGCTGTTCTTCCGCGCGCCGCAGCCGGAAGCGGCATTGGTGGCGCAGCACATCACGGATGCCATCAAGCCCGTTCTGGCGCAGTTTGCCGAGCGCATCGCTACGGTGGAGTGGAGCAAGGAAGCCGTGGCCGCCATGGTCAAGGAAGTGCTGGCTGCCAACACCATCAAGATGCCGCTGCTGGCCATGCCTTTGCGTTTGATTTTGACGGGCCAATTGCAGACGCCGGCCATCGATCAGGTAGTGGTGGTCTTCGGCCGCGAGACTGTGCTGGCGCGTCTGGCAAACTGGCTGTAAAACTGGCCGTACACATCGCGACCAAATAGTCGGAAAAGAGTGTGCGGAAACCGTCCCGATGAAAAGTTGTTCATAGACGAAAAAGGGTATTTGCAGAGTGAAACTTCTTTGCTATACTCTTGTTTCTGCACCAACGGGGGTATAGCTCAGCTGGGAGAGCGCTTGCATGGCATGCAAGAGGTCAGCGGTTCGATCCCGCTTACCTCCACCAGCAGCAAAATCGCAGTCAGGTTTTGTTAGTCGTTGAAGTGGTGCAGATGTTGTTTGGAAGTTCCGCGGTCCCCATCGTCTAGAGGCCTAGGACATCACCCTTTCACGGTGAGTACAGGGGTTCGAATCCCCTTGGGGACGCCAGGTAGTTGTGGTATAGTAGTGGCAGTTGTTTGTACTGATTGTTGTAAGTTCAGGCTCGTAAAAACGTGCTCTGGGCGGAAAGCAAGTAGTGGAACAAAGTCGCCAAGTGCGGCTTTTATTATTTCTGCGCCCGGGGGGTATAGCTCAGCTGGGAGAGCGCTTGCATGGCATGCAAGAGGTCAGCGGTTCGATCCCGCTTACCTCCACCAACAGCGCAGAAGTGAAAATGTAGGACCGAGGTCCCCATCGTCTAGAGGCCTAGGACATCACCCTTTCACGGTGAGTACAGGGGTTCGAATCCCCTTGGGGACGCCAGTTCAGTCTGGTGTTTTGGTAGTGACGAAGTAGCAGTGTTTCTGCGCCCGGGGGGTATAGCTCAGCTGGGAGAGCGCTTGCATGGCATGCAAGAGGTCAGCGGTTCGATCCCGCTTACCTCCACCAATAGCGCAGAAAACACACGATAATCAAAGTCGCCTTGAGCGGCTTTTTTTTATTTCCGCGACACTTTCCGCCATACCCCTAGGGGAATAAGACTAAGCTGTTAGAGCGCTTGCATGGCATGCAAGAGGTCAGCGGTTGGCTCCCGCCAACCTCCACCAACAGCGCAGAAAACACGTGATAACCAAAGTCGCCTTGAGCGGTAATGCTGTTCAGTTGGTGTTAGTGATGCTATTTTTAGCCCAAGAACAAGGATTGGGGTCGGACCCGGCGGGGGAATGTGCTTCAATGGAGCACATTCCGATCACGGAGTGACCGACCCCAGCTCTTTGCCTCTGGGGTTAGCGAATTTACTGGCGCTCATCAATCACGCCAAAACCCTTAACTGAACGGCATTAGCCTTGAGCGGCTTTTTTTATTTGCGTCAGTGATTTCTTCGCCCGGGGGAAATAGGACTTAGCTGCCCGGCTGTGAGAGCGCTGCATGGCACGTAAGGGGGGGGGGTTATCAGCTTGCTGCCGCGCTGCCTCACTACCGTGCTGGCAGCGCGAGCTGGGTATGTGTATGCTGCTCATTGCCGGCGCATCGCGCGAAGGGGATCTGGGGTAGGCCTGAGTCAGATGCTTGGCGTGCCGCCGCCTTGCATGTCTTCTTGCCATCATTCTGCTCCCGTGGGAGAGAGGAATGCAAATAAGGTGGAAAATAAGAAGCCCAGTGGTTGATTTTGGGAATCGCTTCGTGTTAAACTTCGCGCACGCTTTTTTGAGGGCTTAAGCAAAGCCTTCAACGAAGAGTCCGCTGAGAGTAAAGCCAGCACAGGTCCCCATCGTCTAGAGGCCTAGGACATCACCCTTTCACGGTGAGTACAGGGGTTCGAATCCCCTTGGGGACGCCAGTATGTCGTTGTAAAGTGAGTGCAGTGCTGAACGGGCCTGACAAGTCAGGCTTTTTTTTCTGCAGTTGCTGCTGTACAGGGTCAGGATGCGAAGTAATGCATTCAGGACAGATTTCTGTCCCCATCGTCTAGAGGCCTAGGACATCACCCTTTCACGGTGAGTACAGGGGTTCGAATCCCCTTGGGGACGCCAGATTCGCGTAGTAAACAGGTCGGGATGCAGGGTAGCGCATTCAGGACAGATTTTCTGTCCCCATCGTCTAGAGGCCTAGGACATCACCCTTTCACGGTGAGTACAGGGGTTCGAATCCCCTTGGGGACGCCAGACCGGCTGAATCAGCCAACAAAAAAGCCGCCTGGTAACAGTGCGGCTTTTTTGTTGTTTGCCGGCATCTCAACGTTGTTTCCATCACCTTTACCTGCTCATGTCATTACCTAGCGATCGCGCACCATCTTTGGCTATCTTCTGTAAAGTTGTCGATAATTACGGTGATATCGGTATTTGCTGGCGCCTGGCGCGCCAGTTGAGCGGCGAACACGGCGTGGCTGTCACCTTGTGGGTTGATGATCTTGTGAGCTTCCAGCGCATCTGCCCCGCCATCGACGTGGCGGTAGAGGTGCAGCAGGCCGGCGGCGTGACGGTGCGCCATTGGCGCGCTCAGGATGGCGTGTTTGCCACTGACGATATCGCCGATATCGTCATCGAATTCTTTGCCTGTGACATTGCGCCCGGCTACATCGCCGCCATGGCGCAGTGCGCGCCGCATCCCGTGTGGCTGAACCTGGAAGGCTTGACGGCAGAAGAGTGGGTCGAGGGCTGCCATGCGCTGACCTCGCCACGCCATGGCATGATCAAATATTTCTTTTTTCCCGGTTTCACGCGGAAGACGGGCGGCTTGCTGCGCGAAGCGGGGCTGGACGAAAAGCGGCTGGCGTTCCAGGCCGATGCCCTTGCCATGGCAGCATTCCTGGGGCAGTTCGGCGTGACGGCAGCGGAAATGTCTGCTCTAAAAGTATCGCTATTCTGCTATCCGTCCGCCCCGGTCGCCGAGCTGTTTGCTGTGTGGCAGGCGGGTAGCGAACCGGTGACGTGCCTGGTGCCAGAAGGCGTCGCGTTCGATGCCGTTCAAGCGTTTATCGGCGACGGTACTGCGGCAGTCGGTGCTGCGCGCACGCGTGGCGCGCTCACCGTGCGCGTGCTGCCTTTCGTGGCGCAAGACGATTACGACCGCTTGCTGTGGGCCTGCGACGTCAATTTCGTGCGCGGCGAGGATTCTTTCGTGCGCGCGCAATGGGCTGGCCGACCTTTTCTCTGGCATATTTACCTGCAGGATGAAAACTTGCACCATGTGAAATTGCGTGCCTTCCTGCAGCGCTATGCGGCCGATGCGGACGCTGCCATCGACAGCCTGGTGCAAGCGGCGCTGGCCTGGAATGGCGCTAGCGTGCACGCCTTGTCGTGGGCGCAGCTGTGGCCGGCCTTGCAAGCCGACTTGCCGCGCATCAGTGCGCGCGCCCAAGCTTGGCAGCGGCAGATGCAGTCCAATGGCGATCTGGCAAGTAACTTGCTGGCGTTTGCCGGCGCGACGAGATAGGCGCTTGCTTAAAATTAAGGTAAAATGCCCGGTTATTTCTAACGTATTTTTAACCGATCAAACGCAAGCTTGCGGCGCTGATGGCGCCCAGGCGGCAGATGGTCTTCATGCAACCCCACTTTTTACGTACATTCCTATGAAACCCGCAAAAGAAATTCGTGTTGGCAATATCATCATGGTCGACAGCAAGCCAATGATCGTGTTGCGTTCTGATGTCAACGGTTCGAGCCGCACGGGCTTCACCTACAAATGGAAGATGAAAAATCTTCTGACGAACACCCCGATGGAAAACGTGTTCCGCGGCGACGACAAGTTTGACGTTGTTGTTCTGGATAAAAAGCCAGTGACGTATTCGTACTTCGCCGACCCGCTGTTCGTCTTCATGGACACCGAGTACAACCAGTACGAAATCGAAGAAGAAAACCTGGGCGATGCACTGCATTACCTGAAGGACGGCATGGAATGCGAAGCCATTTTCTATGACGGCAAAGCCATCTCCGTTGAACTGCCAACGACCATCGCCCGTCTGGTGGTGTACTCGGAGCCTGCAGTCAAGGGCAACACATCGGGCAACGTCCTGAAAGAAGCCAAGATCGAAAACGCCATCGATGCACACCGTCATAGCGTGCAAGTGCCGCTGTTCGTGGCACAAGACGACGTCATCGAAATCGACACCCGTACCAACGAATACAAGCGTGTCGTACGCAACTGATAGAGCGTCATGCTGCGCTGCTCGCAGGGTCCGACGAACACCGGTCCTGCCTGTCCCAGTGCTTGACTGCCAAGAAACGCTGCCTTCGGGCGGCGTTTTTTTTGCTTAAAAAATAATTTCTGTCGGCAACAATTATGTTGCAAGGACTGCTATGCTATGCCCAGAACATTATTGCGTTAGAAACATTGAGGTTTCCTGGAGATACCATGCAGCGTAGTCATATGGTGCGCATCGGCGCACATCGGGGAGCGCCGGCTATCGCAGCGGCCGTGCCGGTGCGCCTGTCGCGCCCGGTACTGACCCGTGCCACAGCGCCCGCCAGCCCGATGGCCCATCTGCTCGATGCAGGCGTCTTGCCGCAACAGCAGATGATGACGGCAGGCAAGCTCAGTTCCCATGCGCTGACGTCGCAGTACCTGGCCCGCATCCGCTCGCTGTCGAGTACCGGTGCGCGTGCCCATCCTGGCATTGAAATCAATCCTGATGCGCTGAAAATTGCCCTGGAAATGGATCGCGAGCGGCAGGGGCAAAAGGTGCGTGGTCCTTTGCATGGCATCCCTATCGTCCTGCGTGACAACATTGCCACCGGCGACCGCATGAAGACGCGGACCCAGGCGCCCCTGTCCACGCGTGCCAGCTGCGATTCCTTTGTCGCGGCGCGCTTGCGCGCGGCTGGCGCCGTCATCATCGGCAAAAGCAATTTGCACCAATGGGCTGCGGTCAGCGTGCCGTATGCCAGTGCCAGCTGGGCCGGCCTGACCATCCTGGCCGTGGACAGCGCGGCGGACGGCTCCACCGTCGCGCCCGCATCGACGTGTGGCCTGGTCGCCATCAAGCCCACGGGCAGGGCGGCAGGCGGGCAGGGCGGCGAGCCAGCCACTGCCGGGCCGATGGCACCGAGCGTGCGTGAAGCGGCCTGGCTGCTCGCCGCCCTGACGGGCGAGCGCCTGGTCGATGGCACGATGCTCGATGTGGCCGGCTTGCATGGGCGCCGCATTGGTGTCGCACGCAGTCTGTTTGGCCAGTGTGCCGGGACCGATGCCGTGATCGAGCAGGCACTGCGGGTGCTGCGCGAGCAGGGCGCGGAACTGATCGAGCCGCCGCCTGCGTCCGCGCCAGGCGATATTGCCGCGTTGCTGCGTTCGCACGCGCTCGATGCGCTGGTGGGGCCCACATGTGATGGCGTATCGCAGGCGCCGTGCGCCTTGCCGCATATCACGGTGCCCGCTGGCCTGGTGGGGAGCTTGCGTGTGGGTTTGTCCTTCATTGGCCCTGCCCACAGCGACATACCGCTCATTGCGATGGCGTATGCTTATGAGCAGGCGACGTTGCACCGGCGCACACCGGCACTGCCGTCGAGCATCATGCAGGCGCTGCGCTGATCCTGGGCGTCGCCGTGGTGCTGGCCGCCATGCCGGCGCAAGCGCGAACGCCCAAGCCGCCGTTCATGGAGCAAGCGCAACGCTGTGACGGTGGCCACACCTGCCCATATTCTGTCGAGCTCTACAAGGCCGATGATGCGTTTCGCACGGCCTCCAACGTGGCTTTGAAAAAGGCCGGCCTGAAGCGGCAGCGCTGGGTAGCCGATGGCATGGCCAGCCCGCTCAAGTCCATCGAGATCGATGGCAAGGCGCGCCTGCTGAGCCGCGTCTGCGAACCGCACAATTGCGTTCACCACTACACCATCCTGTACGACCGGCTGCAGCGCTGCATGGCCGGTGTGTACATGGGCAGCGATGCCAATGGTGGCGTGCACAGCGTGCACTTCGGCGCGCCCAGCATCGCCGAAGCCGACTTGCTGTTGAAGAACTGATGGACGCGTCGCTGCGTATTTCCAGCGCAAGCGGCGAGCTGGATGTTATCCTGATTCACCGTTACATGATCGACAAGTTCCACCTGTTCATAGACGCAGCGCAGTGGTAGCTATTCCTCTTCCTCGCCGCCGTGATTGGCGATGCACGCTTGCGTCATTCTCAGTCAGCAGCGCGCCACTCGCTCAGATAGTGCTGCGGCGTGCGCCCCAGGATGCGGCGAAACATGGCGCTGAAAGCGCTGGGGCTGGCATAGCCCAGCGCATAGGCGATGGCGGCCACGCCTTCACCCCGGTCGAGGCGGCAGAATGCCTCTGCCAGGTGGACTTGCTGCAGCCATTGTCGATAGTGCAAGCCCGTTTCCTTGGGAAACAAGCGGATCAGGGTGCGCGCACTGGCGCCTGCATCCTGCGCCCAGTCCTCCATGCTGCGCCGGCTGCCGGGGGCGCGCATGATGGCTGAGCAGATGGCCACCAGGCGGCGGTCGCGGGGCCAGGGTATGGCGATGGGCACGCTAGCGGCCGCCGTCAGTTCCGACAAAATCAGGTGCGCGAGCCAGTCGCCGCGCCCCGCCAGCGCATATTCGATCGGTTCGGCCAGCAAGGCCAAGATCAGCTCGCGCAGCAGCCGACTTACTTCCAGCACCTTGCAATCGGCGCCATACGGGGCCGCCACCTGCGCATCGATGTACACGGTGCGCATGCTCAGTTCGCTCAAGATGTGGACTTCATGCACGACGCCCACAGGAATCAGCAGGGCGCGCCGGGGTGGCAATATCCACACGCCATGCTCGGTCGAGACGCGCATCACGCCTTGTGTCGCATACAGCAGTTGCGCGCGCACATGACTGTGCAGCGCCGTATAGTCGCCCGCCGCATATTGCCGGGACATAGCTGTCACGGGCCGTGGCACGTGCTGGTAATCGTGCGAGCTGGTAGCGAGGCTGAACGGCACGCCATCGGCATGGGTCTGGGCGGGGTGGTGGGTATGCATGTGGGGCCTTGGGTGGCGCTCTCAGTTGTCACTCAGTTATCACTCAGTTGTCACTTATGCGACGATTATTGGAAGTTATCAGTTCGATGACCAAACTATACTGGGTTCTTGGCCGGCCGCCCGCTGTGCCCGATTATTGCGGAAGATACATGCATACAAGTACACCTGCCCCAGCATTGGCCCAGTCCGTGCCGGCGGTCCCCTCGCTTCATCGCTCCCCACAAGAATCCGGTCTGGCCATGCACATGCTGGGCGCCGTCGCCTTCGTGCATTTGCTCAATGACCTGATCCAGGCATTATTGCCATCGATTTACCCGATGCTGAAAGCCGAGTTTTCACTCAGTTTTACCCAGGTCGGCCTGATAACCCTGACGTTCCAGTGCACGGCATCGTTGCTGCAGCCGTGGATCGGCTTGTACACGGACCGCCGCCCCTTGCCTTTCCTGTTGCCCGTTGGCATGTGCTTTACCCTGGCCGGCGTGCTGATGCTGTCGATCGTCTCGACCTTCCCGACCCTGCTGATCGCTGCGGGCCTGATCGGCGTCGGTTCATCGACCTTCCACCCGGAAGCGTCGCGCGTGGCGCGCATGGCATCGGGCGGGCGTTATGGCTTTGCGCAGTCACTGTTCCAGGTGGGCGGCAATGTCGGCTCCGCGCTCGGACCGCTGCTGGCGGCGGCCGTCATCGTGGGCCGTGGCCAGGGCAATATCGCCTGGTTCAGTCTGCTGGCCGTGCTGGCCATCGGCGTATTGTACAAGGTCAGCCACTGGTACCGCGGCCACCTGGCCAGCTTCAAGCCGAAGGCCGGTGGTCATGGGCTGAACTTGTCGCGCAACAAGGTGCTGCAAGCGCTGGGCGTGCTGGCCTTGCTGGTGTTTTCCAAATACATTTACATGGCCAGCCTGTCGAGCTATTACACCTTTTACCTGATCGACAAGTTCCACCTGTCCATAGGCGCAGCGCAGCTCTACCTATTCCTCTTCCTCGCCGCCGTAGCGGCCGGCACCTTCATGGGTGGCCCCATCGGCGACCGCATCGGCCGCAAGCGCGTGATCTGGATTTCCATCCTTGGCGCCGCCCCTTTCACCGTGCTGTTGCCGTATGTCGACCTGTTCTGGACGGCCATATTGACGGTGATTATTGGCTTCGTGATTTCCTCCGCATTTTCCGCCATCGTTGTTTTTGCACAAGAACTGGTGCCAGGCAAGGTGGGCATGATCGCGGGCATTTTCTTTGGCCTGATGTTTGGCGTCTCCGGCATCGCTGCCGCTGCCATGGGCCACCTGGCGGACGTGTCAGGTATCGCCTATGTGTACCGGATATGTTCCTACCTGCCGCTGCTGGGCATATTGACGGCGCTGCTGCCGCAGATCGAGCAGGCAAAAAAATAAGCGCGTGGCGCGGGCGGGCTTGACGGCCCGCCCGTCTGCATGCGATATTTGTGCCATGACCACGTTTACTATCGTTCCAGTTTCTGCCTCGGGCGCCGCTCTTGCGCTGTGTCCTTGCGCCTGGCTCCGTGAGGATGCGGCAACGCGACGGTAAGGTTTTACTCCTCATTCGATGGCCACAGTGTTGAAAAACCTGTGGCCATTTTCTTTTTCCGCAGCGCTCATGAAAGTTTCGCATGACACTCCATTTGTACGACACATATAGCCGCAGCCTGCGCCCGTTTGAACCCATTGCTGCAGGCCATGCGGGCCTGTACGCTTGCGGTCCCACCGTCTACGATTACGCGCACATCGGCAACCTGCGCACTTATCTGTTCGTCGACGGCTTGCGCCGCGCGCTCGCGTTCAATGGCTTGCAAGTGCGCCACGTGATGAATATCACGGACGTCGGCCATTTGACATCGGATGCGGACAGCGGCGACGACAAGGTCGAAGCGCGTAGCCGGCGCAGCGGCGAGTCAGCGTGGGACATCGCCGCCACATTCACGCGCGCGTTTGAAGACGATTTGCGCCAGTTGAATATCTTGCCGCCCACCGTCTGGTGCCGCGCGACGCAACATATCGCGGAACAGATCGCCTTCATCGGCGATCTGGAAGCGAAGGGCTACACCTACCGCACCGACGACGGCATTTATTTCGACACCACGCGCCAGGACGATTATGGCCAGCTGGCGCGCCTGCAGCGCGATGGTCTGCAGGCAGGCAAGCGGGTGGAACTGGGAGAGAAGCGCGATATCTGCGATTTTGCGCTGTGGAAGTTCAGTGGTGTAGCGGGACAGCGGCAGATGGAGTGGGATAGTCCGTGGGGCCTGGGTTTCCCGGGTTGGCACATCGAATGCTCGGCCATGGCCGAAAAGCACCTGGGCACGTATTTCGACATCCATTGCGGTGGCGAAGACCACGTCGCGGTCCACCACAGCAACGAGATCGCGCAAACGCAGGCACGCCATGGCACGCGCCTGGCGAACTTTTGGCTGCACGGCGCTTTCCTCAAGACGCAGGATGCGAAGATGTCGAAATCCGCAGGTGATTTTTTGCGCCTGCAAAGCCTGCTGGAGCAGGGTGTCGAGCCGCTGGCCTATCGCTATCTGTGCCTCGGTGCCCACTACCGCAGCAGCCTCAATTTCACGCACGAGGCCTTGCTCGCTGCCGCCACCGGCCTGGCGCGCCTACGCGTGGCCGTGCATGCACTAAGCCAAGAGCGGGGCGCGACGGATGGCGAGGCCGATCCCGTTTGGCTGGCGCGTTTTACGGCGTGCATCAACGATGACTTGAACTATCCGCGTGCGCTGGCCGTGGCCTGGGAGCTGCTGAAAAGTGATGTGCCGGACGGCGTGAAAAAAACGACCTTGGCCCGCTTCGATGCGGCGCTGGGACTGGACTTGCTGCGCTGGCAGCCAGCGCAGGTAGACGTGCCGGCGCAGGTGCAGGCGTGGATGGCGCAGCGGGCCTCGGCCCGCGCGCAATGCCTGTGGGCCGAGGCTGACCGCTTGCGCGCGCTGGCGCGCGCGGCCGGTTATGTCATCGAAGATACGCCCCAGGGCCAGCAGGCGCGCGCCTTGTGAGTGCCCAGGCTTGCCCGTCCTGGTTACGTCGCACGAGACGCCGCTGCACGTACTGGCGCTGCTTACGCTTCGATAAAGCGCATCTTGAAGCTGCGGCCCTTGATGTTGCCGAAGTCGCGGCCCAAGGTATTGCCGGCGTTCAGGCGCTTGAAGGCCGCTTCGGCGACCTTGCGATCGAGTGCCACGTAGGTCATGAACTCGAAGACGTTGATCTTGCCCACTTGCTCCTTGGTCAGGCCCGCGTCGCCCGTCAGCGCGCCCAGCAAGTCGCCCGGGCGCAGCTTGTCCTTCTTGCCGCCCATGATGCACAGGGTAACCATGGGCGCCGGCAGCGCTTCCATGCCATCATCTTCAGCCAGTTCCTTCAGGTCGTGCCATTCGGCGGCGCTGTTCTGGTACTGCTCGATCAACTTGACCCATTTTTTCTCGTTCGGCGCGCACAGCGACAGGGCCAGGCCCTTCTTGCTGCCGCGGCCCGTGCGGCCGATACGGTGGATATGCACTTCCGTGTCTTTCGAGACGTCGACGTTAATCACTGCACCCAGGTCGGAAATATCGAGACCGCGTGCGGCGACGTCGGTGGCGACCAGCACGGAGCAGCTGCGGTTGGCGAACAGCACCAGGATTTCATCGCGCTCGCGCTGTTCCAGTTCGCCGTACAGGGCCAGCGCGGAAAAGCCTTGCTGGCGCAGTTCTTCGGCCAGTTCGCGGCAATGCACCTTGGTATTGCAGAAAGCCAGCGTCGATTCCGGCTTGAAGTGTTTTAACAGCTTGCCGACGGCGCTGTTGCGCTCGTCGAAGCCGATTTCGTAGAAGCGTTGCTCGATCTTGTTGTTGTCGTGCTGCGCCTCGACCGTCACTTCCAGCGGATTGACGAGGAACGATGCCGTGGCGCGGCGGATGTCTTCCGGATACGTGGCCGAGAACAGCAGGGTCTGGCGGCGTGCAGGGCAGGCGCTGACGATGCCGGCGATTTCCTCGTAAAAGCCCATGTCCGTCATGCGGTCTGCTTCATCGAGCACCAGTGTTTGCACGTGGTTCAGATTGATGGTGCCGCGGCCCAGATGGTCGCGCAGGCGGCCCGGCGTGCCGACAACGATGTGGGCGCCGTGTTCCAGCGAGGCGATTTGCGGGCGCATCGGCGCGCCACCCGTCAGTGTCAGAATCTTGATGTTGCCAGCCGCGCGCGCCAGACGGCGCAATTCATTGGCCACCTGGTCTGCCAGTTCGCGCGTGGGGCACATGACTAGGCCCTGCACGGCAAACCAGGCCGGATTAAGCTTGTGCAAGATGCCGATGCCGAAGGCGGCGGTCTTGCCGCTGCCCGTTTTCGCCTGGGCGATCAGGTCGCGGCCATCGAGCACCGCCGGCAGGCTTTGTGCCTGGATGGTAGTCATCTCGTGGTAGCCGAGCGAGTCCAGATTGGCCAGGAAGGCGGGCGTCAGCGGCAGGCTGGAAAAAGAATGGGTGGTGTCAGTGGTGGTGTTCATAGGGGCGTAGCCGGTAAAAAGCGGGTGGATGGGCACAGTCTACAGGCGTTCTACGCCCTTGTGCGGATGGTGGTGTGGGAGCTGGCGGCAAACGGCCGCCGGCATGGGTCAATGATCTGGCGCCCAGATGGGCAAGCCGGTCAGATCGAGGCCGGCGTCGCGCGTCCACACGGGTAAGCCCGTGGCATCGGTCGGCTCCAGCAATTCGAGCTGCACCTGCTTCAAAGCCACCTTGCGCACGCGCGGGCGGCGCTGCGGTTCCGGCGCAGGCTCTGACACTTCAAGCGCTGGCGGCGGACCGAAACCTGGCAAGTCGATGGTGGCGTTATCTTTTTTATCTCTCATTTCTGAACCTCTGGCCCCTGGCAGCGACAAAACGGCGCCGGGGAGCGGGCAAAAAACTGTCCGCCATGTGAATACTCTATGCATCTCGTCCAGAAAACAAAAGCCCGGCTACTGGAGTCGGGCTCATTGTTGGAACAACCGTCAGGAAAACCGGTCCTGCGGATTTAAGAACCTGCGGCGACAGGTTCAAAGTGCGGCACGCAGTGTATCACAGGCGTGCCGCATTGTGGGCGCCGCCGCGATGTGCCGCTGCGCGATCAGCGGAAGCTCAGCGCGCCAGTCAAGTCACCTGGCGGCAGGGCGCCGCGCGCCGCAAAGGCATCATTGCGTACTTTCAGGCCTTCGAGCAGCGGCAGATCGTGCAGGCGCGTGATCAGGCGCAGGATCGAGGTCGTGTCGTAGAAGCTGTGGTCGACGGCACCTTTTTTTGCGTAGGGCGAGACGACGATCGCGGGAATGCGCGTGCCAGGCCCCCAGCGGTCGCCTTTGGGCGGCGCCACGTGATCCCACCAGCCGCCGTTTTCGTCAAACGTGATCACCACGATCATGTCTTTCCACTGCGGCGATTGCTTCAGATGCTCGATGACGTTGGCCACGTGCTGGTCGCCCGACTCGATATCCGAGTAGCCGGCATGCAGGTTCAGGTTGCCTTGCGGCTTGTAGAAGGTCACGGCCGGCAGCTTGCCCGCCACGGCGGCGGCCAGAAATTTGTTCGAGATCGGGCTGTCGCCGGTGCCGCCGTCGCGCAGATGCTCGGCGCGCGCAGCGGTGCCAGGCGCGAACTGTTTGAAATAGTTCAGCGGTTGGTGGTGGAACTGGAAGTTCGGTTTGCTGCCGCCGCCCTTGCGCTCGAGCGCCGCTTGCCAGCCGCCGCCATACCACGCCCAGCTGACGCCCTTGCGCGACAGCAGGTCGCCGATGGTGTCATAGGTTTGTGGTGGCAGCGTGTTCGCGTCAGCCGGATCGGCATGCAGCGGGTCGCCGTCAAAGGCGGGGCGGATATAGCTGGGCTGGTACGGCGGCGCCATGGTATTGACGGCGTAGCCGTCCGGCGTGAGCGCGCCGTCGTTCACGTACTTTGGCTTGCCATCGAGCGCAGAGGCGGGGCAATCGGGCGAGATCGCCAGGCGCACGCCTTGCGGGCCATCGGACAGCACGGCGATCTTTTTCTTCGCCGCTGTCTCGGCCGCATTGAAATATTCGTTGGCGCGGCCCGTCACCAGGAACTGGTGGTTCATATAGGAGCCGCCGAAGGCCGCCATGAAGAAGTTGTCGCACAGCGTGTACTGCTCGGCGATCTGCCACAGGTTCAGGTTTTTCGACGTTTCGCCGTAGTGACCCATCACCAGGCCGCCGCTGTCTGCCCACGCGGCAAAGCCGTCGTTTTTGCCGCCATTGATCTGCATCTGGTTGTTATAGAAGCGGTGCACCAGGTCGCGCGTGATGATGCTTTCGGGCAGGGGCTTGCCGGCAGCGTCGCTCAATTTGTAGGGCGCGTTGGGCAGGCCGGAAATCTGCTCTTCCTTGATCAGATAATCGATGCCGCCAATATTTTGCTGGTTCGGCACCAGGCCGCCCCAGATCTTTGGCAAGGTGGCCAGCGGCTTGCCGTCGCGGTCCAGCTGCTGCGCCTGTTCGGCCGTGACGGCGGACAGGGGCGCGCTGGTGCCGGGGAAGTTGGCAAACAGATTGTTGAAGCTGCGGTTTTCCAGGTAGATCACCACCACGTTCTTGACGTGCGCCTTGAGTTTCGCATCGAGCGAGCCCTTGACGATAGACTTTTTGGCTGGCGCTGCGTCGGCCAGCACTGGCAGGCTGGCTGCCAGGCCGACTGCGGAAGCGGCCTGGAAAATGCGCCGGCGCGAGGGGTTGGCAGGTTGGTTGGCCGGATCGGCTGGCATGGCGGGGGCGAGGTCCTTCACACATTCTCCTTGGGTGTTTCTATGGGCGCAGGCATTGGCGGTTAGAGCTGCCGATGTCCGTGAAGCGGAAAATTGTATCACTGGCCCTGTGCCGGTGTGAACTATTGAGCCAGTCCTAGAACGGATACCGCACCCTCAGTGCCGCCTTGCGCTCGCGCTCATGCATGCCTGAGTAGCACCAGTCCAACACCTAAGCCGTGTACTGCTGGTCAAACAGCTTGGCCAGATGCATGTTGACCGATTGCGGCGTTTCCTGCACGGACAGGCCCAACTCAATGCTGGACGCTGCCGCGTGGCAGATGTAAAAGTTTCCTTGATGCAAGCTTCCATATGAGAAAATGCGGGCTGTCGATGTGCTGCGGAGCGAAAAATGATGTGGATAGTTGGCGCAGTCCTGCTTGTCTTGGTCGCCAGATTTTTATGGTTGGCTTTTTTTCATCGGGTCAAGGCGATGTCGCGCCAGGCCGAACTGATGAACTGGCGCGATATCGGCCGGGTGTCGAATCCTCAAGGCGGCAAGGATATATTGTTGGCGAGAAATGAGCGCGGTGCCCGCATCGACTGGCGCACGGGCGAGGTCTGGTTGATGAATCCCAAGGTAGCCGAGCCGTTTGCCGATTTTCTTGCCATCGAACGCTGGCTGACTTTGCGCGACATGCCGGTGGCGGACAAGCCGGTGCATGCCGCTCCTGCTCCTGCTCCTGCGGAGCCGGAACCGGCGCCTGAGCCCGGGCCCGTGCGCGACACCTTGCCGGCCTTCCAGCAAAAGGTCGACGCTTGCCTGGCCAAGGCCGAGGGTGGCCAGGAATTGCTGGAAACCAAGCAGGCTTTCGAGGCGGGCAGCGCTTCTTACCTCGAGGCGTCGACGGAATTGAGCAAGGCCGCGCTGGAGCTCGAAGTGTCGCCGGCGATGGTGGCCACGTTGCATATCAGCGCCTTTGCCGCCCTGGCTGAAACGGCGGGCGCCGACAAGCTCGAACGCGTAGCGGCCAGCCTGCATGCGGCGGCCAGGCAGATCCGGGCCAGCGTCGCCGCATAGCTGCGGGCAAGGCCAGACATGAAAAAACCGCTGAGTCCCTTGCAGAAGTCAGCGGTTTCTATGTATTGGTTGCGGGGACAGGATTTGAACCTGTGACCTTCGGGTTATGAGCCCGACGAGCTGCCAGACTGCTCCACCCCGCAGGCGAATTATAACCGACTTTGTTGCATTGCGAAAGGGCGCATGAAAAGCGGGGGTCTTGGGCTTGCATGAAGGCGCTGAGCATGCTGTGCCGAAAATGAAAAAACCGCTGAGTTCCTTGCGGGAATCAGCAGTTTTTATGTATTGGTTGCGGGGACAGGATTTGAACCTGTGACCTTCGGGTTATGAGCCCGACGAGCTGCCAGACTGCTCCACCCCGCAACCGAATTATAGCGCCGTTTGCTGCAATGCGCAATGGCCTTGCAGCAGTTCTGTTATCAGGCTGCCGCGAGGCGCCACAGCGAGGTGATTTCCTTCGAGCGGGCCGCATGCAGGCTGTCCGTGGCATCTTGCGCGCGCGGGTGCGTGGGTTTCACGTCCAGGCGGTCGACGACCTTCAAGCCCGCTTGCGCTATCCATTCAAGCAATTGCGCACGCGGGCGCAGGCCCAGGTGCTCGGCCAGGTCCGACAAGATCAGCCAGCCTTCGCCGGCCGCTTCCAGGTGCTCGGCCAGGCCGGCTAGGAAACCGCGCAGCATGCGGCTGTCCGGATCGTAGACGGCATATTCGATGGGCGAGCTGGGACGTGCGGGCAGCCAGGGCGGATTGCACACGATCAGCGGTGCGCGTCCCGCAGGGAACAGGTCGGCCTGCACCACGTCGACTTTATCGAGCAAATCGAGGCGGGCCAGGTTTTCGCGCGCGCACGATAGGGCGCGCGCATCCTGGTCGGTGGCGACGATGCGTGCGACGCCGCGCTGTGCCAGCACGGCGGCCAACACACCCGTGCCGGTGCCGATATCGAACGCCAGGCTGGCGCGCGGCGGCAGGGGAGCGTCGGCCACCAGGCCCACGTATTCGCCACGGATCGGGGCGAACACGCCGTAATGCGGATGGATGCGCTGGCCCAGGGCCGGCAGTTCCACGCCAGTGCGGCGCCATTCATGCGCGCCGATCAGACCCAGCAGCTCGCGCAGCGAGGCGATAAATGCTTCCTCGCCGCGGCCATACGCTTCATTGCAAGCCAGTTTCACATCCGGTGCGCGGCGCAGCGCGATCGTGTAGTCGGCCTCGAAGGGCAGCAGCAGCATGGCCAGGGTGCGGGCGCGTTGCGACTGCGCCTGGCGGTGCAAATGGAACGCTTGCGTGGCCGAGGGTTCGGCTTGCACCAGCTTGGCGGCCTTGGCCTTCTTGCTGGGCTTGTCGTTCTTGTGGTCGGCACGCCGCGCCAGCGCTTGCAGCAACTGGCGCGCGTTCTGGAAGTCGCCGCGCCATATCATGGCCGTGCCTTCGCAAGCCAGGCGGTAAGCCTGGTCGGCCGTCGTGCGGTCATCCGCGATGACGACGCGTTTGGGCGGCGGCATGCCGCTTTCCGAGCGCCAGCGGGCCGAGTGCTCGGCGCCGTTTTCGCTCCAGTGGATCTGCGGATGAACGGTAGGGGAAGAAGTGTCGGACATGGGATTCAATCGATAGAAGGTGGCGCGCGGCATGGTCGCCTGCGCAGGCCGTCTTCCATTATACGTCGCTGGCCGTGCTCTCAGCGCTGTTTGCGCCATAGGCGATGGCCAGCGCACGCGCGCGCGCCTGGTCGTCGGGCATGCTTTGCACGGGTTTTTTGGCTGTTTCGGCGCTATTGTCAGGCTGCACCAGTTTGAGCAAACGCAAGCTCAGGCTGCCCGCCAGGTCGCCCTCCTTGCCGCTGGCGCTGGCGCCATCGGATTGCTGATTGAAAATGCTGCTTTGCAATTGCTGGCCCAGCAGCTTGAACAGCTCGTGCAGATTGCCGGCGAAGGTCGTGGCGGGCAACGCTTTGGCGGGCAGCCCGGCGTCATCGGCGGGGCTTGCTTCCGGGCTTGCTTCCTCGCTTGCGCCTTGCGTTTGCTCAAGCACGCCCGCGCTGATGTTCGATTGATATTGCACTTCCAGTTCGAAGTCGAAGGTTTGGCCATCGGCCGTAGTGATCTTGCCCTTGCCGATGAAATGGGCGTTTTCATCGAGGCTGAAGGCGGCGGCGCGACTGCTGTTGCCGGCGCCCGAAACGCTGGCGCTGCCACTGCTGAAGCTGGAAGCGGCTTGCAGGTCGACCGAATCGAAAGCGATGCTGGCGCCGTCGCCGAACAGCTGGCGCGTCATGCTGGAGAGGAAATCTTGCGCTGTATCGACGGTAGCGTTGCCCAGCGCGTCCGTGCGCCGTTGCAAGCCCTTGGTCGACAGGTCCAGCGCATTGCTCGACAGGGCCACCATGTCTTGCCCCGGGCGCTGCATCAAGGGCATAGCGGCCAGGCCGGCCGTGCCGGCGCGCGGTTTTTGCAGCGCTTGCCCAGGCACGGGCGTGGCGGCAAGCTGGCGCGGGCCGGAAGCGAGGGGGGAAGCGTAGGCGGGAAGCTGGGACATGGTCGGTTCTATACGGGCTGTATATCGTCATTAACGACACTTCATTAACGACAATAATCGCCCGTACTTTAACCATTAGTGATGGTGCGACCAACTACCATCGGCCGACTCCAGGTAGGACTTGACGGCATCGGCCTGGCCCGTGGCGTGGCGCTTGAGTTCGCCGCATGCGCAAATACCCTGGTAGGGCTGGATATGCGAACAGGCGGAGACTTTTTGCAGGTAGACCTGCACGGATTTTTGACATTTGACGCACTTGAAGGTGAGGCTGCGGGCGGCTTTCATGGGTTTTCCTTGAACTGTTGCGGGACGCAGGCGGTGCCTGCGCGAAGGCGGCGATTTTAACGTACTCCGGCCATCGTTACACCTTGTTGCATCTGCGCCACGCGCAGGTCAACTCAATTCGCGCCATGACGTTGAACGTCTACAGGAGGTCGTTGGACCGCCATTGAAGAGGTAGCAGCATGGAAAAGCATGACAAGCAAAAGCCTGTACCACCGGCCAAGGAGCTGGTCAGGAAATGGTTGAAAGCGGAGCTGGAACAGCGCCGGCCCCCGCCCGACCCGGAGCAGATTCGCCGCGAACTGGGCTGGGATTTGCTCAAGCTGGGCCGCGAGTCTCTGCCTCGCTGATGGGCCGATGTGCGGGCAGCTGCGCTAGCGCACCGTCACCACGCTCTTGCCGCCGGACCCCGGCTGCACGAGGATGCGGGTGGCGATGCGCTCCGTCATTTCCTGAACGTGCGAGATGACGCCCACCTTGCGGCCCATCGCTTGCAAGCCGTCGAGCGCATCCATGGCGACGCGCAGGGTTTCCGTGTCCAGGCTGCCGAAACCCTCGTCGATGAACAGCGACTCCACGCGCACCCGGTTCGACGATAGCGAGGCCAGGCCCAGTGCCAAGGCCAGCGAGACGAGGAACGATTCGCCACCTGACAGCGAGTGTACGGAGCGTAGCTCGCCGCCCATGTCCTGGTCGCGCACCATCAGGCCGAGAGACGGATTGTTTGGATTGTCGATGCGCTCCAGTTGATAGCGGCGCGCCAAGTGGTTCAAATGCGCGTTGGCATAGCCAAGCAGCACTTCGAGCGTGAATTGCTGCGCGTAGTTACGAAATTTCTTGCCGTCGGCCGAGCCGATTAATTCATTCAGGCTGGCCCAGCGCCGTTCGATGAGGGCTTGCGCCTCGATTTGTGCCAGCATCGCCTGTGCGCTGTGGCGTCGGGCGTCATCTTGCGCGATGGCCAGGCGCAGACGCGTCGCTTCCTGGTTGGCCGCCTGGCGTTGCGTGCCAAGTGCGTCGAGCGCGCCCAGCAGCGTGGCCTCGTCCGTTTCTAGTGCTTCCGGTGGCCGCTCCAGGTGGGCCGCATGCTGCTGCTGGCGTTCGGCCAGCACCGACAGCGCCGCCGTGTGGCGGTCGGCGATCCATTGCAGGGCTTCGCGTTCGGCGCGCATGGCTTCCGGCGTGATGGCCAGATGTGCATGCAAGGCGGCCATGTCGGCGGGCGCATGGGCCCGATGGGCAAGCTGGAACTGGCGCAGCCAATCTTCCAGCGCCGCTGCTGCCGCGCTGTCTTGCCGGCGCAAGGTATCGAGGCGCAGGGCCGTTTGCGCGCACGCCTCATCGAGCCGCGCGCGCGCCTGGCTCGCTGCCTGCGCCGCCGCTTGCTGCTGCGCCAGCTCAGTTCTTGCGCGCGCGACGGCGCTTGCCAGCGTGCTTTCCACTTCGGCCACGGGCTGGCCACCCCACAATGCCGCGCGCTGCGCTTGCAGCGCTTTTAGCTGCACATCGAGGGCCGCGTATGCGCCATGCGCGTCCAGTGCCAGTTGCTGCGTCGTGCGTGCGGCGGCATTGGCCGCGTCCAGCTGCACTGCCAGCGTGGTCAGAGCATGGCTGCGGTTGTCCTGGTCCGCCTGCTGTTTCAGCCATTGCCGGCTTTCCGTTTCGCGCGCCGCGCGGAAGGCGGCAGGGCCGGCGCGCCAGCCATCTTTCCAGTCTTCGGCGCCATCCGTGTCGGCAAAGGCGGCATCGAGCTGTGCCAGCAAGCCATCGAGGGCGCTGCGCGAGGTCTGCGCCCTGTCCTTGTTTGCCGCCTGCTGCGTTCGCAACTGCGCCAGCCGTGTTTGCGTCTCAGTGACGGCGGCCGTCAGGCGCGCATGCTCCGCACCGGCCAGTTCGTGCGCCGCCTGTGCTTGCTCGCGCCGCGCGCTGGCCTCGCGCAACGCTGCCTCCTGCAGCGCCAGCGCCTGCAAGCGTGCCGCATTGGCCGCCAACTGCTGCGTGAACCAGTGCGCGCGCCCGGCTTCTGGCGGTAGTTGCAGTGTCTCGTCATGCGGCCGCCATTGTGCTTCCAGGGCGGCGATGGCGGGCGGCAGGGCTGCCAGTTCGGCTGCTGTTTGCGCCTGCTCACGCGCATAGCCGGCCAGCGCCGCCCTGTGCGTGGCCAGCTGCTCCAGATTGCTGCGCGCCTGCGTGCGGCAGGCCCGTACTTCATCTTGCAAGCTGGCCAGCATTGCTTGCAAAGGGTGATTGCCATGCTCAGCCTGCGTGTACGGGTGTTCGAGTGCGCCGCACACGGGGCAGGGCTGTTCTTCCTGCAGGGTCGCGCGCAGTTGTTCGACGCTGGCCGCGCATGCCGCTTCGGCACCCTTCAAGGATTTTTCCGCCTGCGCCAGGCCCGCTTCCAGCTGCGCCGTCCGCGCAGCTTGTGCCGCTAGCGCCGTGTCTTCCGCCAGCGCCGCCTGCGCCAGTTGCGCCGCCCTGGCTTGTCCGTGCGCCAGTTCCTGCCGCTTGCGCGCCAGCTCCGTCCACGTCTTTTCCGCCGTATTCAACTGGCGCGCATGCTCTTCGAGCTGGCCACGCTGTTGCTGCAGCAGTTGTCCATCGATCGCTTGTACGGCGCCAGCGGCTGCGCGCCGCTCGGCATCGCGCGTAGCCAGCGCCGCTGCGGCAGCGGCCAGCGCGGCCTGCTCTTGCTGCGCCGCATCGGTGGCGTGGCGTAGCCGCTGCGTCGATTCGGCCACGCTGGCGTCGGCCGCATCGGCTTGCGCGGCGACCTGACCTGCCTGGGCGAATAGCTGGTCTGATAATTGCCATGACGTGGCCAGTGCCTGCCAGTGCTGGTGCGCCGTCAGCCACAGACGGCCCGTGTCCTGCTCCGCCTGCACGGCGTGCTGGCGCTGCTGCACTGCCAGTAGCGCGCCGCGTGCCGACTCGTTGGCCTGGTCTGCTGCCTGCGCCGCGTCGCTGGCCTGGCGGTGCGCGGGCAAGCGGGCGCCAATGCCGGCATCGAGCGCCTTGGCATTATCGAGTTGTGGCGCCGCATCGCGTTGCGCCGCTTCCTTGGCCTGCAAGGCCGCCGCCGCCAACTGCAAGGCCTGCGCCAGTTGCGCCTCGGCAGCGACGGCTAGCGTCGCCTGCCCGTGCGACGCTTCCAGCGCGGCGCCGGTGCCGGCGATCTCGCTGGCCAGGCGCGCCACGTCGTCGATCAGGGCGCGCGCCGGCTGCAGTAATTCCCACTGCGCCAGCGCCGTGCGGCGTGCTTCTGCGGCGGCGTGTTCGGCAGCCGCATTGCCCAGCGCCTCCTGCGCCGCTGTCACCTGGGTTTGCAGCTTGTGCGTCTCCTGGTGCCAGCGCTGCTGCAGTTCCAGTACCGCCTTGCGCTGGTCGATGTGTTGCAGGCTGCTCTCGGCAGCACTGCATAGCGCCTCGCTGTCGGTTCGCTCTTGCGGCGACAGGGGGCGCTGGTCGGCCAGCTTTTCGCCCAGGCGTTCGAGGATCTGTTTTTCCTTCTTTGCCCGCTCGAAGGCGCGCATGGAAATGTCGCTATAGATGCTGCTGCCCGTCAGGGTTTCCAGCAATTCTCCGCGGTCATTATCTTCCGTCTTGAGGAAGGTGGAAAATTCGTTTTGCGCCAGCAGTACGGCGCGCGTGAACTGCTCGAACGACAGGCCGATGCGTTTTTCGATCTCTTCCTTGACTTCCGTCTTGGTGCCGCCGATCGCTTGCAGCGCGGGTAACTGGTGCAAGCTCATGGCGGTCGCCTGCAGCGCTCCCTCGGCTCTGGTGCGCGAGCGACGCACGCTCCAGCGCGCGCGGTAGTGAGCACCATCGTTGCCGACGAAGTCCACTTGCGCATAAGCGTCCGGCGTGCCGCGACGCAGCAGGGTGCGCGTATCCTGGGCGTTCACGGTTTCCTTGCCCACGTCGGGCAGCGCGCTGCCCCGGCCCAGCACCTTCAGCAGGCGCGGCGTGGCGTCATACAGGGCCAGGCACAGCGCGTCGAGCAGGGTGCTTTTGCCCGCGCCCGTGGGGCCGCTGATGGCGAACAGACCGCTAGACGCCAGTGGTTCTTGCTGGAAGTCGACTTCAAATTCGCCGGCCAGCGAGGCCAGGTTCTTACCGCTGATTTTCAGGATTTTCATGGTTCTTCAGGAGCGAAAAGGTCAGGCGCCGGGCAATAGCAGTTCGGCCAGGGCCGAAAGGAGTTCGGGCGGCGCTTCCTTGCCGTATTTTTGCAAGTACAGGCGGCGGAAAATGTCGTCGGGCTGCAACTGGCCCAATTGGTCGAGCGTCATGCTTTGCGTCGCGCTGCTGCGTGCGGCGCTCGAGGTTTCGATCTTCGCCAGACGCACGCTCTTGCCGTCGAGCGCGGTCTCGATGCGCGCGCGCAGGCCCGGTTCGGGCGCGTCCAGGCGCACGCGCACTTCGAGAAATGGCTGCTCTTGTGCCGGCGCAGCGGGCACGTCGAGCGCGCCCAGTTGCGCCAGCACTTCGGCTATGCTTGCTGGCGTGGCCGGCACGCGCAAGAGCGGCACGGCGCGCGGCACCTCGATGGCGCGTACGCACTGCAGCATGTCGCCGTCGATATCGAGGCACAGCACCTGGTGGCGGTAATTGACTTCCGCGAACGATAGGGGTATCGGGCTGCCGCAGTAGCGGATGTGTTCCTGCCCGCCGACGGCCTGCGCCTTGTGCAGGTGGCCCAGCGCCGCGTAGGCGATGCAGGCGTCGAAGATCCCTGACGGCAGCATTTCGGTGCCGCCGATGACGATGCGGCGTTCGGAATCGTTCGACATTTCGCCGCCCACCATGTGGCAATGGCCCATGGCAAGGATGGCTTGCCCGGGCTGGCGGCGCGCCAGCGCCAGGTCCGTCAACTGACGGTACAGCAGGGCGATGCCGCCCAGGTAGGCATCCTGGGTATCGCCGGCCGGCAGCTTGGGCACGTCGCCGGGGCGCAGGAAGGGCACTGCCAGGCACCAGGCCTGTACTTGCCCGTCGGCGCCGGGCAAGGGCAACAGCAGGCGTTCCAGGTCGATATTGCCAGCTTCATCGCGCAGCAGGTGGCCGATCACGTGCGTGCCATGCGCTGCCAGCAGGGGCGCGGGCGCTTCGAGCCGCCCGGCCGAATCGTGGTTGCCGGCGACGATGACCAGTTGCAGCGCGGGCAGGCGTGCGCGCGCCTGCTGCAGGAACACATACAGCTGCTTTTGCGAGGCTGCCGACGGGTTGGCGTTATCGAACACGTCGCCCGCTACCAGCAGCACGTCGATGCGTTCGGTGACGAGCGTGTCGAGCAGCCAGTCGAGGAAGCGCTGGTGTTCGTAGCCCCGTTCATGATTGTGCAGGGTCTGGCCCAGATGCCAGTCGGAGGTGTGCAGCAGGCGCATGGTGTGGCAAGGGTAGGGAAGACAGGCGCCAATATAGCAGGAATGATAGGGGGCAGACTCGCGCGCTGCGCCAGCGGCCATATCAAGTAGTCAGCACGCCGGCTCTGTAGGTATTGCGCCCATCCTGCTTGGCCTGGTACAGCAGGACGTCGGCGCGTTGCAGCAGCACGGCGGGAGAAATATCTTCGTCGCGATAAAAGGCCAGGCCGATGCTGGCGGAAATGCGCACGGTGATGCCATCGAGTTCGAACGGCTGCTGCATGGCTGCGACGATCTTTTCCGCCAGCACGACGGCGTCGTACGGCCGGGCGATCTGTTCCATGACGATGGTGAATTCGTCGCCGCCCAGGCGGGCGACGATGTCGGTGACGCGCATGGTCTGCGTCAGGCGCTGGGCGAAGGCACGCAGCAGGGCGTCGCCGGTGCCGTGGCCATGTGTATCGTTGACGTGCTTGAAGTGGTCGATATCCATGTACATGACGGCCATCAGGTGCTGTTGCTGGCCGCTGGCGTGCATGGCGTCGCTGAGTTTTTGCTGGAAGCCGGCACGGTTCGACAAGCCGGTCAGGGCATCGACCTGGGCCAGCTTCAGCAAGCGCTGTTTCTCGCGCTTTTGCACGGTAATATCCTGGCGCATGACATGAAAACCGACCACTTGCAGCTTGTCTTCGCCGATCTGCGGAATGTAGATCACTTCCATGCAACTCTCGATGCCTTCCTTTTGATCTTCTTCCTCGAAGCTCAACGTTTCACCGGCCAGCACGCGCGCGATATACGGCGCAATTGTGCGGTAGCGCGCCTCGCCGACGGTCTCGCGCACGCTGCGGCCCAGCGCCTGCCGTCCCGTCAGGCCGAATTCACGCTCATAGGCGATGTTCAGGAAGCGGTAGACCTGGTCCGCGTCGATGTATGCGATCATGGCCGGCAAGGTGTCGGCGATGGTGCGCAGGCGCGCTTCGCTTTCCAGCAGCGCCACTTCCGATTCGCGCAAGGTGGTGATGTCGTCCAGGCTGCCCACGTAGCCTTCGATCTGGTCATCGATGAGGATGGGGGCGATCTTCACGGAGACCCAGACCAGCTTGCCATGGCGTTGCAGGCAGCGCAAGGTCGCCTGGAACGGCGCCTGGGTGCGCGTGAGTTGTTCCAGCGCCACGTGCAGCAGCGGATAGTCGTCCGGGTGCACGGCGCTGCTCCAGCCGGCGCCCAGGGCGGCGGCGCGCGGCAGACCCGTGATCGATTCGAAGGTGCGGTTGACGTAGGTGCAGCGGCGTTGGCGATCCATGCGCACCAGACCGAGCGGCGAGGCGTCGTTGACGGCGGTCAGTTCGGCCTGTTTCTGGCGCAGTTGCAGTTCCTGCTGGCGGCGCTGCGAGATATCCTCGGCGATGCACAGGATATGTTCGATCTGCTGTTGTTCGTCGAACACGGGCACGGAGACGCAACGCAGGTAGTGCAGGCTGCCATCGGCCAGGCGCAACGGTTTTTCCGTGTGGTCGATGACGCCGCGCTCGGCCAGGATGGCGCGATCGTCCTCGGCATCGTGCAGGCCGAAGTCGGGCGGGAAGGCCTGGCAATCGGTCTTGCCGATGACGTCGGTGGCCAGGTGGCCGGTAATATCTTCGGCCGCTTTGTTCCACACCTCCATCTGGCCGAAATTTTCGGGGCGTGCGCTTTTCACGTAGACCAGCACCGGCAAATGGTCAATCAGCGACTGCAGGAAGCTGCGGTTGTCCTGCAGCGCCAGTTCGTCGTGCTTGCGCGCGCTGATGTCGCGCGAGGTGACGGCCACGCCGTCGGTGATCGGCACCACTTGGTGGCGCAGCCAGCGCGTGCCGCCCGAGGCCAGCGTCAGTTCGAATTCATCCTCCATCGGCTGACCCGTTTCCATCACCTGCACGAAACACTTGAAGAAACGCTCGTCACGCAGCAGCGGCACCTGTTGCAGTACACGCTGGCCCAGCAGTTCGCAGCGTGGCTTGCCCAGCATGTCGGCGGCCCGCTCGTTGACGTCGGCGAAGATGAAGTCTGCCACCGGCTTGCCCGGCGCGGCGCGCCAGGCCTTCAGCAGCAGTACGGAGTCGAGGCTAGCCTGGTGCGCCGCGCGCAGCAAAGCTTGCGCTTCCGTGGCCTGGCGGATGCTGTGGCGCAGGCGGGCGCCCTGGCGCATCAGCAGGGCCGTAAAGCCCACAATGAGCACGCTGGCGGCGAGCAGCGCATAAATATACGTCAGGCGGCGATGTTCGAAGCGCGCCAGGGCGCCAGCACGGCTGACGCCTACCACGGCCAGCAGCGGGAAACGTGGTAGTTCGCGGTAGCTGTAGATGCGCGCTGTTGTGTCGACGGGTGGATCGAGCAGCAATTCTTCGCTCGCCTGCTGGAGTGTATCGGGCTTGCGCAAGACGATGTGCTCGCTGCGGAACCATTGCTCGCCGATGCGTCCTACCGTCAGGCCGCTATCGCGCGCCACCAACATCAGTGCGCCCTGTTCGTCGAGGTTCAGCCGGTCATAATCGTCGACAAAATAGGTGGGGTCGACATGGATAATGATGGCGCCGGCAAAGCGGCCCTGCGCATCGTTCAGGCGGCGTACCAAACGGATGGTCCAGTGCTTGCTGCCGGCATCGAGCATGGGCGTGTCGACCAGGGCCGTATCGGACGAATTGACGGCCAGCGCCCGGAAAAATGCCTGCTTGGCCAGGTTTTCCGAAAAATACGCGTTGGCGCTGTCGATCACACGGCCTTGTGCGTCGATCAGGGCAATCGGCAGTGCCAGCTTCAATGGCAACACGCTGTCGAGCAGGCCCCGCCGGCGCATGAATTCATTCAGGCGCAGGCCGCCATTCGATTCCTCGTACTTCAGCTTGAACAATTGCGTGGCATGATCGGCCTGGCGCAGCGTGAAACTGGTATGGTCGGCGAGAGTGCGCGTCAGTGACTGACTGGCGGCCACGGCGTCGCGTACGGCGCTGGCGCGATCCTCGCTCACATGGTAGAAGACGGCCGTCCACAGCACCAGCAGCAAGACGAGCGCGAACAGGGGCACCAGGCTGATAAGGTACAGGCGGCGCGCAAGTCGTTGCAGGGGTCTGGTTATCGCTATCACGGGCGCTAGCAGGCTTGATTCATTGAAAAGGGGAACGTGGAGCAGTTGCATGGCGCAGATGAGGTCCGATCGGCTTTTTTCGCGGCGCCCTGTTACTGTCTCCATCGTCCGTTTATAGTCTGTCGCTGATTCTATTTTGCGTTAATTCTGCGATAAATCAAATATGCGCGTCGCTGCACAGGCGAAAAACAGGCGCCGCGCTGGTGGCACGGGCATTGAGAGTGGCAGAAAAAGTACAATTGGCCCTGCATCGTCATTAAAATGCTGATTCATTCCTTCCATATCGAAAGTTGTCATGCAAAGTAAAAAGCCCGACGCGGCAAGACTGGACAAGATCGTGGCTGAAGCGCGCCGTGCCGCCGACCAGCGCGAGAGCGGCTACCGCGAGCGCTCGCTAAAGATGTATCCGTGGGTGTGCGGCCGCTGCACGCGCGAATTCACGCGTGCCAACGTACAGCAACTGACGGTGCACCACCGCGACCATAATCACGACAATAATCCGCCCGACGGCAGTAATTGGGAATTGCTGTGCCTATATTGCCACGACAATGAGCACTCGCGCTATCTTGAAGCGGACCGTGGCGCCGGCTTGCTGTCAGCCGAGGTGGCGCCCGCCACGCACAATCCGTTCGCCGCACTGGCTGGCCTGATCAAGAAGAAGGACTGAACCGGTCGCTGGCTGCCCCTCCCATGCGCATGTGGTGGCCTAAGCTGGGCGCGAATGCGCTGCGCTTGCCTGTCGTCGGTTGCGTTTGCGGCATCGTGCGCCTGGACCGCGTGCAGTTGGCGGGCAAGCCGAGAGCGATAAAACGTGCAAGTACCACGTGCAATGCGGTATCTTTCAGCTATGCACAGCCCAGACCATCATATTTCTCTCGACCTTTCTCTTTTATCGCTAGCTGCCGCGCGCGCCTGGCACCGGGGCGCCGAGGCGCACCGTTCGCACGGGCGCGTCGAGATCAAGTCGCTGGCGCTGGAGGAGGGCGTGCGCCTTAATTACCGCCTGGTGCAGGACGTGGCCGGCGCCGTGCAGCGCCTGGCGCACTGGCATGCCTGCCCGAATATTGATATTGCGCAAGCACGGCCGGGGCTATTCGGCGCGCAGCTGGCCGAGGCCCTGTACGACAGTGGCGCTAGCGCAAGGCGGGCCGCATGATGCTGCCACCGGCTCCTTCCCACCTGCTCGACGCTAATGGCGTTCCATGCTTAGGCCGCTACACGGGCCAATTGGATGCATTCGACTGGGCCGCGCTGGCGCCGCCGTACGCGCGCGGCGCATTCTGGCGCTTGTTTCACCACAAGCGCTGGCATTACGTGGCCCTGTCGACGCCGACCCTGTTCTGTGGCGTGGCCATCGTCGACCTCGGTTGGACCAGCACGGCGTTCGCGTATGCCTTCGACCGCCACAAGGGCAAGATCGTGGCTGCCTTTTCGCAGGACGGCGTGCCGGGCCTCTGCGCCGCCGTGGCGCCGCACGCTGCTGCCAGCAGCCGTTTCCGCTTCCTGGCACACAGCATCGTCATCGAGGCGCAACCGCAGCAGCGTTTCCGCCTGCAGCTCGATTGTGGCCATTTCGGCATCGACGCGCAATTCGGCCCGCCTGTGGCGCCTATCCTGTTGGCGATCGGGCCGGTGGCCGAGGGTGGCAGCGTGCATGCGACGCAAAAATCGGGCGGCCTGCCCCTGTCGGGCAGCGTGCGTTGCGGTGCCCTGGGCTACAGCCTCGATGATGGCGTGGCCAGTTTCGACTATTCGAACGGCTTGCTGGCACGCGAGACGGAATGGCGCTGGGCTTCGGCGCATAGTCTGGAGCTGGGTTTCAATCTGCAGGCCGGCTATTTTGGCGCGCATGAAAACGCGCTGTGGCTCGATGGCCAGCTGTATGCGCTGGGCCGCGCGCATTTCGACTTCAACCCCGACAACCCGCTGGCGCCCTGGCACGTGTGGACGGACGACGATTTATTGGACTTGCACTTCAAGCCGGAAGGGGCGCGGCGCGAGGATAAGAATCTGTGGCTCGCCGCCAGCCGCTACATCCAGCCTATCGGCACCTTCAGCGGCTGGGTGCGTGCCAGCGCGGATTGTCCCAAGCGCATCGTGGCACAACTGGCGGGCGTGACGGAAAGCCATCGTTCGCGCTGGTAGGCGCATGGTTTTTTGCGAAACGCACCACGCGGTCAAGTTTTTTTGGCAGCGTATCCTATACACTGGTGTCGCCGCTCCGGCAATCCATGAGGCCAGAACATGAGTATGCGTAATCTCGACAAGCTGTTCAAGCCGACCTCGGTGGCCCTGATCGGTGCCACGGCGCGCGAACGTAAGCTGGGCGCCATCGCGCTGGCCAACCTGCTGGGCGCGGCGGGGCCGGGGACGCAATTGAACGGTACAAAATTCAGCGGAAATATCTGGCCCGTCAATCCCAAGTATGACGCGTTGATGGGCCTGAAATGCTACCGCAATCTGGCGCAGCTGCCGAAAGCGCCGGACCTGGCCATCATCTGCACGCCGCCCGCCACCATCACGGCGCTGATCCGCGAACTGGGCGCGCTGGGCACGCGTGCCGCCATCGTCATGACGTCCGGCCTCGACCCGGTGCGCGAGCAGTCGCTGCGCCTGGCCATGCTGAAAGCAGCCAAGCCGCATCTGCTACGCATCCTGGGGCCCAACAGCATGGGGCTGCTCGTGCTCAAGCTGGGCCTGAACGCCAGCTTTGCCCATCTGGGCGCTTCCAGCGGCAAGATCGCCTTCGTGTCGCAGTCGGGCGCGCTGGTGTCGGGCGTGCTCGATTGGGCCAATGCGCACGGCGTGGGCTTTTCCAAGTTTATTTCGCTCGGCGGCAGCTACGACATCGATTTCGGCGACCTGCTCGACTATCTGGCTGGCGACATCGACACGGCTGCCATCTTGCTCTATATGGAAGACATCCAGGCGGCGCGCAAATTCATGTCGGCCGCGCGGGCGGCCGCGCGCAGCAAACCCGTCATCGTCTTGAAAGCGGGACGCGAGGCCGAAGGCGCTGCCGTGGCGGCCTGGCACACGGGCGCGCTGGCCGGTTCCGACGCCGTGTATGACGCGGCCATCCGCCGCGCCGGCATGCTGCGCGTGTATTCGGCCGAGGAACTGTTCGACGCCGTGGAAACGCTCACGCATATCCGCTCACAGCGTGGCGAGCGCCTGGCGATCTTGTGCAACGGCGGTGGCCTGGGCGTGATGGCTACCGATGCGCTGGTGGGCAGCGGCGGCAAGCTGGCCGATTTGTCGCCCGATACGGTGATCGCGCTGGAAAAGGCCCTGCCACGGGGCTGGTCGCACGACAATCCCGTGGGCTTGCCCGGCGACGCGCCGGTGCAGCGTTATGTAGACGCCATCAAGCCCCTGCTCGACGAGCCGCAGGCGGACGCCTTGCTGCTGCTGCACGCGCCCACGGCCATGGTCTCGTCGATCGACATCGCCGAAGCTGTCACGCCGCTGATCAAGGCCACTTCGCGCACGGTGCTGTCGTGCCTGTTGGGCGGCACCACCGTGGCGCCCGCGCGCCAGGTCTTCAACCGGGCCGGCATTCCCACCTATGACACGCCGGAAAAAGCCGTGCATGGTTTCATGCAGATCGTGCAGTACCGGCGCAACCAGGAAACCCTGATGCAAGTGCCGGCGCAGCTGCCCATGTCGGCCACGCCGCGCCGCGCCCGCGTGCGCGAAATCGTCGCCGCCGCGCTGGCGGCCGGCCAGACGGTGCTGGGCGAGTGCCGCTCGAAGGAAATCCTGGCCGCCTACGGCATCCCCGTGGCCACTACCCGCATGGCGGCCGACGTGGAAGCGGCGCTGGCGGTAGCGGCGGACATCGGCTATCCGGTGGCGCTGAAGATCCACTCACCCGATATCGGCCACAAATCCGACGTCGGCGGCGTGGCGCTTGACCTTGACACGCCCGACATCTTGCGCACGGCCGCCGCCGCCATGCTCAAGCGCGTGCGCCGCATGCGACCCGATGCGCTGATCGACGGCTTTACGGTGCAGCAGATGGCGCGCCGGCCGCAATCGCATGAACTGATCGTCGGCGTCACCACGGACGCCGCCTTTGGCCCCGTCATCCTGGTGGGGCAGGGCGGCATTGCCGTGGAAGTGACGGCCGACCATGCCATCGGCCTGCCGCCGCTGAACATGGTGCTGGCGCGCGACATGCTGGCGCGCACGCGCGTGTCGAAACTGCTGGCCGGCTACCGTAATCAGCCGCCGGCCGATATCGACGCCGTCTGCTACACCCTGATCCAGGTGGCCGAACTGGTGGCCGACATCGGCGAGCTGGCCGAACTTGATATCAACCCGCTGGTGGCCGACGCTGACGGCGTGATCGCCCTCGATGCGCGCATCCGCCTGCAGCCTGGCCAAAAGAGTGACCGCCTGGCCATCCGCCCGTATCCGCAGGAGCTCGAAGAGCAGGTGACTTGGATGGGGCTATCGATCCTGCTGCGCCCCATCCGCCCCGAGGACGCACCGCAGCACATGGACCTGTTCCACGCGCTGGACCCGGATGATGTGCGCCTGCGCTTTTTCACCTCGATGCGCGAGCTGCCCGTGTCGCAGCTGGCGCGCCTGACGCAGATCGATTACGACCGTGCCATGGCCTTCATCGCCACCCACACGGGCCCCGACGGCAAGCCGGAAACCCTGGGCGTAGTGCGCGCCGTGGCCGATCCGGACAATATCCATGCCGATTTCGCCATCGCCGTGCGCTCGGCCCTGAAAGGCAAGGGCCTGGGCCACATCCTGTTTGAAAAACTGGTCGACTACTTCCGTAGCCGTGGCACGGAAGCGTTGGTGGGCGAGGCCATGGCACGCAATAAGGGCATGCAGCGGCTGGTAAAAAGTTTTGGCGGCGAAGTCACGCCATCGGAAGAGCCAGGCGTGGTCAACCTGCATATCCGATTGCGCGCGCCTTGAAAAAGCGCAGGGGGGGCGCTGCGGGTTTGTGCAGGATCAAATCGGCCGCCGTCGGTAGTCTTTACACTTTCACTTCCAGGATCAGACATCGAGCGCATTTTTGGGAGTGAGTGCATGCTTACGGCAACATATATATTGGTTTCCCTGTCGGTAGAACAGGCAAGCATCCGCATGAGTTTGTTGGCATTGCAAAAATACATGCAGGTGCAGCTGCGCCAGCATAGCCAGCTGAGCCCGGCGCAACTGCAGACCACGGGCGACTGCCTGAACCGGCTGTACCAGGGGGGCTATTGGCGCAAGGTGGAGATGTATCTGATCCCCGCCATTCGCCAAGCTACGCCGCATGCCGATGGATTGCTCAATGGTTTGCTCAATGAGCTCAACGGCTTGAACCATGCGGCGCTGGAAAGCATCAATGTCGTGCAGCACAGTATAGGCAGCGCTCTCGACAGCTCGGAGCAGCAGGCCGAGCAGCTGTGCGCGGCGATCGACACCTTTTGCGCGGCCTTGCTGCAGCGCCTGGAAAAAGAAGAGCGCGAACTATTTACGCTGGCGCGCAAGGTCATCGTCGGCGAAGCGTGGTTTGCCATCGCCCACCAGTTCCTTGCCCATGATGCGCGCTTGCAGGAAGCACGCCGCAGCAAGGCACAAGTGCTGCCTTTTGTTTTGCCCTTGCCTGTGCCGGCAACGGGTGTGCCCGACGCTGCAGCAGCAAGCATGGGCAGCGCCGGCAGCACCGCCGCTGATAGCGTGCCTGGCGTGCCGCAGCCCCTGCGCGCGCGGGCTTGAGCGGGGAGCGAGCGCACACGTCGTCGGCCCCTTAGTGCCGGCTCTGCGCCCCTGATTTTTCGCCGATGCCAGCATGGGAGAAATGTCAAGTTACCCATTTAATAACTTGTGCAGACCTGTTCGATGCAATGTGCCGGGCTTTGCTATGATGGTGCTTTTGATCCACGCGAAACCCGTCATGTTCGAATTTCTTTTCAAGCGTTCTGCCAGCAAGCCTTCCGCACCAGACCCTATCGTGGCAGAACAGGCCGCCGCCTCGGCACAGAGCGCATCGCGCCGCGCCGAACAGGTTGCGCGTGCCCGCGCCGTGGCGGGCGATGAAGCAGCGGCCTTTGAATTTATTGTTTCCAGCGAATTTGCCGATGCCCGCATGATCGCTGCAGAACACATCCATGCCTTGCCGCTGCTGGAAAAAGTCCATCAGGCCATGCGTAACACGGACCGCCGCGTCGCCAAGCTGATGCAGGGTCGCATCGACTTGCTGCGCCACCAGGCGGCAGAAACTCAGCGTGCCCAAGCCAGCATAACCACGGCCCAGCGCCTGTTGCAGGATGATAAGCTGAGTCCCAACCAAGTAGCCGAGCTGGACCGTCAATGGCAAGTCATCAAGGCCACGCCCGAGCTGGCGACTGCCTTTGCCGCTGCGCGTGCCGCGCTGGCGGCGCGCCTGGAAGCGCAAGTGCTATTGCAGCGCGCCGTGATCGACGCCGTCGCCGCCGCGCGCGCTCTTGCCAGCAATGGCCAGGGCGCCGCAGAGCTGGCGCAGACGCTGGCCAACCTGGATGCGCAACATGCGCAGCATGTACTATCGCCCGAGCGCGCTTCGCTGCCAAAACACCTCGAAAACGACTTTGCGCAAGCGCGCGAGCAGGCGCAGTCCGTCTTGCAAGCCTTGCAGCAGCATCAGGCCTTGTTCGACGCGCGCCAGGCCGTGCTGGCGCAATGGCAGGCACAGGATGGCGCCACGCTGGACGCCGATACCTTGAAGCGCGCTTGGCAAGCTCTGCCGCGCCTGCCCGAGTCGCCGCTGTCGGACAGCTTGCAGCAGCAGTTTGCGGCCGTGCTGGCCAGCGCGCCAGCGCCTGTCATTACTGCGCCGGCAGTGGCCGCGCCAGCACTTGCCGAACCTGCGCCGCGCAAGCCGCGCCAGGAGCAGACGTCCGTGGCGAAGGAAGTGACGGAAGCGTTTTTCAAGACGTTAGACGCCATGGAAGCGGCGCTGCAAGACGGTTTGTTGCACGTGGCTTCCGAGCATGACAAGACTTTGCGCGATAGCAAACACGGCCGCCTGACGCCTGCGCAAGCGGACCGCCTGGCGCATGTGCGCGCACAATTCAAGCAATTGGCGGACTGGGCGCGCTGGGGTGGTAACGTGTCGCGCGAAGAGCTGGTCAAGGCGGGCGAGGAATTGCCTGCGCAGCAATTGCCGATGGCCGAACTTGCCAAGAAAGTGGGCAGCTTGCGCGAGCGCTGGAAGTCGCTCGATACCTTGTCCGGCCCCGCGCCTAAATCCCTGTGGGAGCGTTTCGATGTCGCCTGCAGCCTCGCCTATGCGCCGGCGGCCCAGCATTTCAAGCAACTGGCCGAAGAGCGTCATGGCAATGCAGCCAGGGCCCAGGAATTGATCGCGGAAACGGCGGCCCTGGCAGCCGAAGAAAGTACCGACTGGAAACACGTCGCGTCAAGCTCGCAGCGCCTGCGCCAGGCATGGACGCACCTGGGCACCATCGACCGCAAGGAAAAGAAACGCCTCGATGCCGAGTTTGGTGCCGCGCTGGACGCCTTGTCGAAGCCGCTGGACACGCAACGCCAGATCGAGACGGCGCGGCGCGAACAATTGATCGTCGAAGTGGGCTTGCTCAAACCATCGGAGCGTAATACGGTCGACATGCTGAAAGCGTTGCAGGATAAATGGCAGGAACTGGCGAAAGCCTTGCCGCTGGAGCGGCGCGCGGAACAGGCGCTGTGGCAGCGTTTCCGCGCCGCCTGCGACGATATCTTTGCCAAGCGCAAGGAAACGGCGCACGCGGCCGACCACGAACGCCGCGAACACTTGCAGGCGCGCGCAGCCCTGTGCGTCAGTCTGGAAACGGCCGTCGTGCCCGACACCGACGACAAGGCCCGTCGCGCTTTCATCGATCAATTGCTGCGCGAGACGCGTGCCGCCTGGAATGCCACCGGCCCTGTGCCACGCGCCAGCGAAGCGAAGATCGAGCAGCGCTACCAAGCCGCTGTCGCCGGTGTGCAAGCGCAAGCGGACGCCATTGCCGAGCGCGCCGGTGCTGCCCAGGCCAACGCCCTGCGAGACAAGCTGCGCCTGGCGCAGGCATTGGAAACGGCCTTGCTCGAAGGCGATGCCGGCGCCGATGCGGCGCTTTGGGCGCAGCGCTGGAGCGCCTTGCCCGCTCTCGACGCGCAGTATGAACGTAGCCTGCAGCAGCGCTTTGCCGCCGCCCAGGCGGCACTGGGCGAGGGCAGTGCTGCCTACGTGCAGCAATTGCAGGCCAACCAGGAGCGCTTGCGCGCGGAAGTGCTGCGTCTGGAAATTGTCGCCGGCGTCGATAGCGGCGCCGAATTTGCCCGCGACCGCCTGAAAATGCAGGTGGAAGTATTGCAATCGTCGCTCAAATCAGGCCAGAAGCCGTTCACGCAAGCGGCGCAGCTCATGCAGCTGTGTGCGATTGCCGCCACCACCGATGCGCGCACCGCCAGCCGCATCGAAACCTTGCTGCGGCGCATAGGAGGCCAGGTCAAATGAGCATTTCAGTGCGCGTCCAGCAAGCCGATTTTGACCTTGGTCAAGAAATCGCACAATTGCGTGCAGGCAACCCCAAGGTCGGCGCTGTCGTCGGCTTTGTCGGCACGGTGCGCGACATGAACGACGGGCTGGAGGTGGCCGCCATGGAGCTCGAACATTATCCGGGCATGACGGAAAAGGCCATTCTGGCCATCGTGGAACAGGCGCGAGCCCGCTGGCCCGTGTCGGCTGCGCTGGTGATACACCGGGTCGGCCCCTTGCTGCCGCAGGAACAGATCGTGCTCGTGGCCGTCTCGTCGGCCCACCGCGGCGAGGCCTTCGCCGCCTGCGAGTTCATCATCGATTACCTGAAGACGGAAGCGCCGTTCTGGAAGAAGGAAGATACGCCCGAAGGCGCGCGCTGGGTCGATGCGCGCGACAGCGACGCGACGGCGCTGGATAAATGGACGGCACCAGAGAACGCCATGTAAGGCGTATGCATGGCGCACGCCAGCATTTGCAAGAATGCATCAGTTTTCTAGTTTGTGACTGCTTGAAAAGTACGGCCTCACCCCAATTTGCTTAACAACTAATTAACCGGGAGTACTTTTCATGCGACAAGATAAACTCACCACCAAGTTACAGGAAGCCCTGGCCGATGCGCAAAGCCTGGCCGTGGGCAATGACAACCCCTATATCGAACCAGTGCACCTGCTGACGGCCCTGTTGAACCAGGACGACGGCGGTGCCCGCTCGCTCTTGCAGCGGGCCGGCGTCAACGTGGGTGGCCTGTCCAAGGCCCTGGGCGCCTCGCTCGAACGCTTGCCCAAGGTGTCCGGCACGGGCGGCGACGTGCAGGTCAGCCGCGAATTCGTAGCCCTCTTGAACTTGTCCGACAAAGAATCGCAAAAGGCCGGTGATCAGTTCGTTTCCAGTGAAATGGTCTTGCTGGCCATGACGGACGACAAGTCCGACTGCGGCAAGCTGGCGCGCGAAAACGGCCTGACCCGCAAGGCCTTGGCATCGGCCATCGACGCCGTGCGCGGCGGCAACAAGGTCGATTCGCAAGAGGCCGAAGGGCAGCGCGAAGCGCTGAAAAAATACACGCTGGACCTGACGGAGCGGGCGCGCAAGGGCAAGCTCGATCCTGTGATCGGCCGCGACGATGAAATCCGCCGCACCATCCAGATTTTGCAGCGCCGCAGCAAGAACAATCCCGTCTTGATCGGTGAGCCGGGCGTGGGCAAGACGGCCATCGTCGAAGGCCTGGCGCAGCGCATCGTCAACGGCGAAGTGCCCGAGTCCTTGAAAGGCAAGCGCGTACTGTCGCTCGACATGGCCGCCTTGCTGGCTGGTGCGAAATTTCGCGGTGAATTCGAGGAGCGGCTGAAATCCGTGCTGAAGGAATTGGCCATGGATGAAGGGCAAACCATCGTCTTCATCGACGAGATGCACACCATGGTCGGTGCGGGCAAGGCCGAAGGCGCGATGGATGCCGGCAATATGCTCAAACCGGCGCTGGCGCGCGGCGAGCTCCATTGCGTGGGCGCCACCACCCTTGACGAGTACCGCAAGTACATCGAGAAGGATGCCGCGCTGGAACGTCGCTTCCAGAAAGTGCTGGTCGACGAGCCGAGCGTGGAGGCGACGATCGCCATCCTGCGCGGCTTGCAGGATAAGTACGCGCTGCACCACAAGGTGGAAATCACGGATGCGGCCATCATCGCCGCCGCCGAGCTGTCGCACCGCTATATCACGGACCGTTTCCTACCCGACAAGGCGATTGACCTGATCGATGAAGCGGCAGCGAAGATCAAGATCGAGATCGATTCCAAGCCGGAAGTGATGGATAAGCTGGAACGCCGCCTGATCCAGCTCAAGATCGAACGCGAGGCCGTGAAAAAGGAAAAAGACGAAGCTTCCTTGCGCCGCCTGGGCTTGATCGAGGAAGAAATCGTCAAGCTGCAGCGCGAATATAATGATTTCGAGGAAATCCTGAAGGCGGAAAAAGCCGTGGTGCAAGGCAGCACGCACATCAAGGAAGAGATCGAAAACGTCAAGCTGCAAATGGAGCAGGCGACGCGCGAAAGTAATTGGCAGAAAGTATCTGAATTGCAATACGGTAAGTTGCCGCAACTCGAAGCCCAGCTCAAGCAGGCTGACAGCGGCATCCCGAAACGCGATCCCGACCAGCCCAAATTGCTGCGCACGGAAGTGGGCGCCGAGGAAATCGCCGAAGTGGTGTCGCGCGCGACGGGCATACCCGTGTCGCGCATGATGCAAGGCGAGCGCGACAAGCTGCTGCACATCGAAGAGAAGCTGCATGAGCGCGTCGTGGGCCAGGATGAAGCAATCACGGCCGTGGCTGACGCCATCCGCCGCTCGCGCGCCGGCCTCGCCGACCCGAACCGTCCCTATGGATCCTTCATGTTCCTGGGACCGACGGGTGTGGGCAAGACCGAGCTGAGCAAGGCGCTGGCGACCTTCCTGTTCGATACGGAAGAATCGATGATACGCATCGACATGAGCGAGTTCATGGAGAAGCATTCGGTGGCCCGCCTGATCGGCGCGCCGCCCGGCTATGTCGGCTACGACGAGGGCGGCTACCTGACGGAAGCCGTGCGCCGCAAACCGTACAGCGTGATCTTGCTCGACGAAGTGGAAAAGGCGCATGCCGATGTCTTCAATGTGCTGCTGCAAGTGCTCGACGATGGCCGCATGACGGATGGCCAGGGGCGCACGGTGGACTTCAAAAATACCGTCATCATCATGACCTCGAACCTGGGTTCGCATAAAATCCAGGCCATGGAGAGCGATGATCCCGGTGTTGTGAAGCTGGCCGTGATGGCCGAGGTACGCTCGCACTTCCGTCCCGAGTTCGTCAATCGCATCGACGAAATCGTGGTGTTCCATGGCCTCGACGAGAAAAACATCGGCGCGATCGCGAAGATCCAGCTCAAAATTCTCGAAGAACGCCTGGCGCGCATGGACATGCAGCTGAGCTTGACGGACGCGGCCTTGCAGCAAATCGCCGAAGCTGGCTACGATCCGGTGTATGGCGCCCGTCCACTGAAGCGGGCGATCCAGCAGCAGATCGAAAATCCGCTGTCGAAGTTGATCCTGGAAGGCAAGTTTGGCCCGAAAGACGAGATTCGCATCGATGCGCAGCACGGCAACCTGGTGTTTTCGGGTGCGCCAGTGGGGTTGGATAAGGTGTAACGTTGGCCTCAACGGCGAAAGGCTGGGGTCGGACCCTCAGGGTCCGACCCCGGTGTTTGCGGTGGGGGGATTTAGCAGCAATAAGAAGGGCGCGATCAGGCTAGACCTGATCGCGCCCTTCTTGCTATCATCGTGACTATTTTCTGATTCTTCTGGAGGCGGTACGATGGCAAACACATGGCAAGCAGGACGGCGCATCGGCGTGGGATTGACCTTGGCGGCAGCCATGCTGGCATTGCCTGCCCAAGCTCAGGCTCAGGAAGAAAAAGTACTCAACATCTATAACTGGTCGGACTATATCGGCGACGACACGATCAAGAATTTTGAGAAGGAAACCGGCATCAAGGTACGCTACGACGTTTTCGACAATAACGAAATCCTCAACGCGAAACTGGTGGCGGGCAAGTCAGGCTACGACATCGTGGTGCCGACGGCACAGTGGGCGCGCCTGCAGATCGATGCGGGCCTGCTGCGAAAACTCGACAAGAGCAAGCTGACGAACTTGAGTAACCTCGATCCCAGCCTGCAGGCCAAGCTGGCGAAGATCGATCCGAACAACGATTACCTGGTCGACTGGCTGTGGGGTTACACGACGGTGGGCATCAACGTCAACAAGGTCAAGGCTGCCCTGGGCGGCATGGCCATGCCCGACAATGCCTGGGACCTGGTCTTCGACCCGAAATACGCGTCGAAGCTGAAATCGTGCGGCGTGTCCTTTCTCGACTCGCCGTCGGAAGTGCTGCCCGCTGCCCTGCAATACCTGGGCAAGCCTGCCTACTCGAAGTCCAGCGCTGACTACCAGGAAGCGGGCAAGGTGCTGCAAGCCATTCGTCCCTATGTAACGCTGTTCAGTTCGTCCGGCTACATCAATGACATGGCCAACGGCTCAGTGTGCGTAGCGCTGGGCTGGTCGGGCGACATCAATATCGCGCGCCAGCGTGCCATCGACGCGAAAAACGGCAATGTGATCCAGGTGCTGGTGCCGAAGACGGCGGCCCTGATGTTCGACACCATGGCCATTCCCGCCGATGCGCCCCATCCGAACAATGCGCACCTGTTCATCAATTACATCCTGCGCCCGCAAGTGCATGCCAGCCTGAGCAACAAGGTGTTTTACGCGAATCCGAATCCGGCCAGCATCAAGTATGTGCGCAAGGACATCGGCGAAAACAAGGCTATCTTCCTGTCCGATGCCGACAAGCAGCGCATGGCGGCACCAGAAGCGACCACGGCCGATATCCGTCGCCTCATGACGCGCATCTATACGAAGTTCAAAACGGGAGTTTGAGCGGCCATCGCCGGTTTGCCACGTTGACAGATCCTCAATACCGATGCCTAACTACTTAACAGTTGAGCACGTCGAGATGCCAACCACGCGACACCGGCGTGCCGACACGTCACCAATTCTTGGCTGACAATTTCAAACAGCGAATCAAATTTGTCAGTTTCCTCTGCCTTTAGGGCGGACTCGGCGGCGCGGGTCGCCTGTGCAAAACGACTCGCACCCAATGAGCCGAGAGTGCCCCGCATCTCGTGCAGCAAACGACACGCAGCGCTATAGTCTCCGGCAATGCGCGCGCAATCAGCTGTCTCGAAGTCGTTAGCGACCGCTATCAGGATTGTTTCAATTAAGTCAATTGTCGTAACATGAGTAGCTGGATCATCAACGACGAACAAGTAATCGACATCGAATACGCCGTCAAGTGCTGAACCGATTGCTTGCGACACCACCGCTGTTGCCACGCTAGCAGCAGTGGTGGGCAAATAATGCTTGAGCATCGCAAACACAAGGTTAACATCGAATGGCTTGGGGATGATATCGGTCATGCCTGCATCGAGGCACTGTGAACGCTCGGTATCGAGCACGCCTGCGGTCATGGCCAATATTGGAACATCTAGTCCAAGGCACTGGCGTATCGCCACAGTGGCCTGTATCCCATCCATCACCGGCATTTGCACATCCATCAGAACGATCTGGTAGTGCAGAGGTTTTTCCCTCAACATCTCGACCGCTTGCTGACCATTATTGGCGATATCGATGTCGATTCCCGCCCGTCGAAGAATACTACTTGCGACGATTTGGTTCAGCACATTATCCTCCACCAGCAATATACGAGCATCAATGCGATGCTGCATCTTCTGCTGTGTCGATGGTAACGCGGCCTTTGCGCCAATGTCGTGGCAAGTACGCGCTTCGTCCACTGCTTTGCGCAGCGTGGCCGATATGACTGGTTTGGTGAGGAAGGCATCGATACCAACGGCGCCCGCTTGCTCCAGCAAGCGGCGTCCGAAGACATTTGTCATACACACGATCAGCGGAATCTGTGCATCGCATCGCAAGGCCTGAATTTCCCGTAGCAAGGTCACCGTGCCTGTGGTGTCGCTGTTGCCATCGACTAGCACCACTTCGTAATGGCTGTCTTTCTGTGCTGCTGCATGGATGAAATCGAGAGCCTGCTCGGCGCTCACTGACTGCATCATCTTCCATCCGCTTGCCTCGATCATTTCACCTACATATCGGATACTCGCCGCATAGTCGCTGACCAGTAAAACACGAAGACCAGAGCCGTGCGCACTGACTGATGCCGAGGCTGTGGAGCTTGCTTGCCCGAGAGGAGCGACCGGCAACTCCAGCGAGAAGCAGAACTCGCTGCCATGTCCGAATTGACTATTGATCGTTATTTCTCCCCCCATCATTGTTGCAAGCCGATGTGAAATCGATAGCCCCAAACCCGTTCCCCCAAAGCGTCGCGTCGTTGATGAGTCTGCCTGAGTAAATGCCTGGAACAAGCGGCACTGCTGTTCTTCGCTGATACCGATTCCGCTATCGCGTACCCTGAAACGCAAGACGGCGCTCTGGGCACGGCGCTCGATGCAATCGATCAACAGCGATACCTCGCCCACTTGCGTGAACTTGATGGCGTTACTTAGCAGATTGAGCAGCACCTGGTGCATGCGCAGCGGATCGCAAAGATAGGCCGTGGGAACTGCGGGGTCCACGCCGATCAGCAATTCTAGATCCTTGTCGCCGGCGCTGACGCTCATCATCGCCGCCAGTGGCTGTAGTAGATCGCTGAGCAACGTGATCGTCGGCGTCAGCATCATCTGGCCTGCCTCGATTTTCGAAAAATCGAGGATATCGTTGACGATCGCAAGCAAGGACTGTCCCGATGACTCTATCATCTTGAGATAGCTATGCTGGTCATCCGACAGAGTCGTTGTGCTTAACAGGTAGGTCAGCCCGAGCATCGCGTGCAGTGGAGTGCGAATCTCATGACTCATATTGGCCAGAAAGTCGCTTTTGGCGCGGTTCGCTGACTCCGCGTTGTGTTTTGCGACCAGCAATTCCTGGTCGTGGCGTCTGCGCTCGGTGATATCGCGAAAGATGCCTGCAAAGCCCCGATAGCCCGGGCAACTGATCTCACTGACGGACAGTTCCATTGGAAACTGTGTGCCGTCGCGTTGACGCCCGTTTACCTCTCGCACGGTACCGATAAATTTGTCGATGTCATCGGCGATGAACGCACGCAGGTCGCTCCCCTCGCGATGATACGTTTCTGGCATCAGGGCTTGAATATTTTGCCCGATCACCGCCGCAGCGTCGTAGTCGAAAATACGCGATGCCGCCCGATTTATCGTTTCTATATTGCCCTCGCAATCCGTGGTGATGATGCCATCCATGATGTTGTCGATCACCGCCGTCATTCTGGCCTGGCTCAGTAGTGCCGCTCGCCTCGATGCAGCGAGCGAAGTGGCGCCAAGCTCGCCCTCGATCAGATCACCCAAATCCCGTAATGAGGCCACGTCGCTGGGGCTGAAGCGCCGAGGTTTCGTATCGATAACGCACAAGGTGCCCAAGGGGTAGCCGGCAGGGCCCAGCAATGGAATCCCGGCATAGAATCGTAATCCGGGCGGCCCAACGACCAGCGGATTGTCGGCGAAGCGTACATCGAGGTGCGCATCCTCGACCACCAGAGCCTGATCCTCAAGAATCGCATGACCACAGAACGAAATATCGCGCGCCGTCTCGCACACGGAAAGTCCCTGATTCGACTTGAACCATTGACGCTTGGCGTCAACCAAAGAAACCAGCGCGAATTTGACATCAAACAAGCGCATTGCGAGGCGAGTGATGCGATCGAACCGCTCCTCAGGCGCCGTGTCCAGTATGCCCAAGCCATGCAGTTCCAATATACGCATCGCTTCATCAGGATGATCGTCAGGTCTTAGCACAATACTTCCCCGCTAGAGTTAAGTGAGATATCGAAAAACAATACGACAGAAGCAATTTTGTTGCTTTGCGTGCGTTACTGCGGAGACAATATGGCGTATGCTTGGCTTAATATGGAGGCTCCATGAATAGTGTTATCAATTCATTTTCTTCGTTTCAGCAATTGCGCATTCTGATCGTCGATGACGATGAATTCCAGCTTGAAATACTCAGTGACATGCTGCACCAATTGGGCGTTGAGGAAATCACCTTGGCGCGCAGTGGTGTGCAAGCCTTGTCGCTGCTCGATGGAGCCTGTGCCCGGACCGATCTTCTCATCAGCGACCTGCACATGCCCGGCATGGATGGTTTTCAATTCATCGGCAGCGTCGCCGAGCGCGCTTTCCAGGGGGCTCTTCTGCTGATATCTGGCCAGAACAAGCAAGTGCAGCATTCGGCGTCACTGGTGGCACAATTGCAACGCTTCAAGCTGTTGGGTGTATTGGAAAAGCCTGTGACGATGGAGGCGCTCAAATCCGTCTTGCAACAATTGCTGGGCGATGGGCCGACGCTGGTGTGAGCGGAAATCATGGCGGATTCACGCCAGGGCGAATTTCTGAACTTCCTTCGCCATCTGATCTAGCCGAACGATATGCTGCACGGCGCCCAGTCGCTGCGCCTCGCGCGGCATGCCAAATACGACACAGCTTTCCTCATCCTGGGACAGCGTGCGCGCGCCCGCCGCGCGCATGTCGCGCAAGCCGCGCGCGCCGTCGTCACCCATGCCGGTCAGGATAATGCCCAGCGCGTTGCCGCCGGCAGCCCCTGCGACTGACTTGAACAGTACGTCCACCGACGGTTTATGCAGATTGATAGGCGGGCCATCAAGCACTTCCACCAGATAATAGGCGCCGCTGCGAGCCAGTCGCATGTGCTTGCCCCCCGGAGCAATCAGCACCCGGCCAACCAATACACGGTCGCCATCGCTGGCCTCGCGCACATCGACTGCGCATAGACTGTTTAGCCGCGCCGCAAACATCGTTGTAAAGGTGGGCGGCATATGCTGCACGATCACGATGCCGGGGCAGACCGCTGGCAAGCCGGTCAACAGCAATTCCAGGGCTTGGGTGCCGCCGGTAGAGGCGCCGATGGCGACAACTTTATCTGATGTGCGCGCCAGCGCCGGCGCGCACATCGGCACTGGCGGCATGGTCGGCGCACCAGACAGCCTGCGTGGTCTGGTTTGCGCTGCCTGCAATACGTGACGAATCAGCTCCGCCGCCGAATCGGACAAAAAATCTCGCAAGCCCAGCTTGGGCTTGGTCACATAGCCGACGGCACCGGCTGCCATGGCCTGCAGCGTCACCTCGGCGCCGTGTTCACTGAGGGTGGAGCAGATCAACACGGGGGTCGGTTGCTGTTGCATGATCTGGCGCAGGAAAGTCAAGCCATCCATGCGCGGCATCTCCAGGTCCAGCACAATCACGTCAGGCCATTCCAGCGCCATCTGCTGCTGGGCAAGTATGGGGTTGGCTGCGCAGCCGATCACCTGCAGCTGCGCACTTTCTGACAGAATGGCATTCAGTACCTGGCGCACGACAGCCGAATCGTCGACGATCAAGACCTTGATAGCTGGCTTCATAATATGGTGTCGTCCTGATCGCCGTCGATCCAGTCAAACTTGAGCCAAACATCGCCGCTGCCGACATCGAAGTACAGGCGCCGGTAGCCCTCGTCGCCGACATTCTCGGCGTTGACAGCCAGGCCGGCGCTGGCCAGCAGCTGGCGCGCCATCGCCACGTTGCGCGCGCCGATATCCTGCACGTCAGAGGCGCTGTTGAACATGCGCCCGCCGCCGAAGATTTTGGCCGTGCATTCGTGCAGCGGTATGCCATAGCGCGCCAGATCGGCGCGCATCAGTGTGAATGCGCTGCTGCCGTAGCGTCCATCGGCGGTGGACGCCTGCGCCGCCGTCGGCAGGACAAAATGGCAGATGCTGCCGAAGCGATAGCGCGGGTTCCATAGCGTTATTGCCACACAGGAACCGAGCAGGGTACCAAACACCTCGCGCTGGAATCCGCAAGCAAGTTCACCGGGATTGAGAAACACCTCGCGTGCCGCCAGTGCGCTGAAATTGCGTTCGCTCACGAGCGTCGCTCCATCCGGTAGGCGCCCGGGCCGCAGGACACCAGGCCGTCTATGACACCGCTCAGGGTCTCGGCCATGCCGATGAACAGCACGCCGTCCGGGCGTAATGTGTCTAGTAGCTGTGTGACGACCTTGCGCTTGACGGGCGGGTCAAAATAAATCAGCACATTGCGCAGGAAAATGACGTCGAAAGGCACCAGCCGCGGCAACGGTTCGATCAGGTTGATCTGGGCAAATTCCACGCGGTCGCGCAAGGCACTGTCCACCAGCAGCGTGCCTTCATATTGCCCTGTGCCGTACAGGCAATAGCGTTTCAGCAGTGCCGGTGGCATGTCACCGGTGCGGGCCAGCGTATAGTGGCCCTGGCGCGCCGTCTCCAGGACCCGTGTGCTCAAATCCGAGCCGCGCACTTCCCAAGTGGGTGCACGCGCAGTGCGGCTCAGCTCGGCCAGGGTCATTGCGATGGTGTAGACTTCTTCGCCGCTGGAGCAGGCCGCGCTCCAGACCCGGAACGTGCGCTGGCGGTCGGCCTTTTCCGCCAGGGCGGCGAGCATGCTGAAATGCTCTGCCTCTCGGAAAAAATACGTTTCATTGGTGGTGAGCAGGTCAATCGCGATCTGCAGCTCCGCGCCATCGTTACCCGACATCAGCAGCGCAAAGTAGGCACCATAGGTATCGAGTCCGGTCGCCTGCAGCCGTTTGAACAGCCGACTGCAAACCAGCGCTTTTTTGGCCGGCGTCAGCGCGATGCCGGCCTGCTGAAATAGCAGATCGCGGATGGTGGCAAAATCGGTATCGCTGATGCCTGTCGATTCCGCCGGCCTGCCGGCGAGGCCGTGCGCGCGATCCATCAAGGTGTCGGCCGTCATACGTCGCCGGCCTCCGCCGGCACCATCTGGCTCAGTGCGAACGTGCGCGCGGCATGCAAGATGATCACGAAGCCTTCGCTGAGTTTGCCGATGCCTTCGATGAACTCAGAGCGCACCGGTGTACCGAAGGCGGGCGCCGGTTCTATCCGCTCGGCGGCGATGTCGATCACGGCCGCCACGGCGTCGACCATGATGCCGATTTCCAGCGTGTCACCTTCTTCGCTCAGTTCGAGCACGATGATCGACGTGTTTTTCCCCACCACCAGCGCGGGCCGCTTGAACAGCAGCGCTAGGTCGATCACCGGCACCACGGCGCCGCGCAGATTGATGACGCCTCGTACATGGGCTGGCATCAGGGGCACAGTGGCCGGGTGGACATTGCGCAGGATTTCCTTAATTGACTCGATCCCAAGCGCGAACACTACTTCACCCAGAGAAAAGGTCAAATACTGTCTGAGCTCGGTGTGGCCGTCGTCGTCGTCCGGCTGTGCGCTGGCGTTCAATGCTGCAGTGTGCATGAAAGTTCCTTCGCTTCAGAAACGCTTGAATTGAGACTCGTCGATCAGCTGTCCGGCGGTGATCTTGCGTCCGCTCCCGACCACCTGCCGTACATTGCCCACCTTGCGTACCGGTTCCAGCTCGGGACGCTCGCGCGCCTGCTGGCTGATGGTGAAGAAGCTCATCAACTGCTGCAGCGCGCCGGCCTGGCCCGACATCTCTTCGGAGGTCGCGGCCAACTGTTCAGACGCGGCGGCATTTTGCTGGGTCACTTGGTTTAACTGTCCCATGGCCTTGCTGATATGCGACAGTCCGCCGGTTTGCTCTTCCGATGCCGCTGCGATTTCCTGCACCAGGTCGGACGTCTTGCGGATCGACGGTATCATCTCGTCGAGCAGGCGCCCGGCGCGTTCCGACATGGTCACGCTGGTGCCTGCCAGCTCACCGATTTCCTTCGAGGCGACCTGGCTGCGCTCGGCCAGTTTGCGCACTTCGGCGGCCACCACGGCAAAGCCCTTGCCTGAGGCGCCGGCGCGCGCCGCCTCGATGGCCGCGTTCAGGGCCAGCAAGTTGGTCTGGTCGGCGATGTCGTCGATGATGCCGACCTTGGCGGCGATCTGCCTCATCGCCTCAGCGGTGCGCGTGACGGCGTCGCCGCCTTCCACCGCTTCGCGCGACGATTTTTGAGCCATGCTGTCCGTGACCTTGGCGTTTTCCGTGTTTTGTGCCACGGAACTGGACAGCTGTTCCACCGAGCTGCTGGTACGCTCCACGCCGGACGCTTGCTCCGATGCTGCTTGCGACAAGCTCTGAGCCGTCGAACTGACCTGTTCGGAGGCAGAGGTCAGGGCGTCGGCGGCATTACGCACATCGGTGATGATATTGGTCAACTGGTCGCTGGTGCTGTTAGCGTACTCCTTCAATTGGCCAAAGGTGCCGTCGTAATCGGCGCTGATGCGCTGGGTCAGATCACCGCTGGACAGCGCCTTGAGCATGCGCAGCACCTCGTTCAGGCCTGTTTCGCTGGTGTCCATCAGGCGGTTCATGCCGGCCGCCATGATGGCGAAGAAGTCTTCCTTGCCGTTCGGATCGATGCGGTGGCTGAAGTTGCCCGCCGCCGCGCCATCGACGACGCCAGCGATCTCGCGTTCGACCAGCACCTCGCCGGTGCGGTCGCGCCATTCGACGACCGTGCCCAGGCGTTCTGATCGCGCGTTCAGGACGGGGCTGGCGGTGAGCTGCATGGTGCGTCCGCCGAGCACGAGCTCGGAGCGGTCCGTGCCGCGCAGGTCGGCCAACAGCGCCCGCTGGTGGGCGGGATTTTTGTGGAAGCTGTCAAGATTGCTGCCCAAAATGAGATCGGCCCGGAATTGCGGCAGATCCTTGCGCAGATCCGCCTCGGCCTCCTTCATCATCGCGGCTACCGCGTCATTGAGGTAAATGACGGCGCCCTCGATATCGGCGATCATCACCCCGGTCGAGCACTTGTCCAGCGCCTGGCGGATGCGCGCGTTGGCACGCGCATCGTGTTCGGCCGCCAGTTCGCCGGCGCGGTCCTTCCATTCCACCACGGTGCCGCTGCGCTGGCCCTGTGGGTCGACGATGGGCGTGGCGGTCAGGTTGAAGACGCGCCCTCCAACATTAATGTCGACCTTGTGCACGCTCTGCAGGCTGGCCAGCAGATTGCGTTGATGCGACGCGTTTTTATGGAAGCGGTCAAAGCTGCCGCCGATGATCTCGGCCGCGCGGAACTGCGGCAGCTCCTTGCGGATGTCGCCTTCGGCCTCGGCCATCAACGCCGTCTGCGACTGGTTCATGTAGATGATGGTGCCGTCGGCGTCGGCAATCATGGCGCTGGTGGACGTGCAGTCAAGTGCCATCTTGATGCGCAGGGTCTGCTTCTGCTGCTGGCCGACCAGGGTTTGCATATTGCCCAGCGCCGTCATCATGCGTCCCAGCTCGTCATTGCGATGGGACTCGACCAGATTGTCGAATTTGCCGCCCGCCATGCTTTCGCAAACGGCGATACTGCGCAGTAAAGGCTTGATGATAGCGGCCAGCAACGATCGTCCCATCCAGAGCGCTAGCGCCAGGCCCAGTGCGATGGCGCCTAGCGTGATGGCGCGTATGGTGGAGAATGTTCCCAGCGCATGCTGATATTGCTGCGCCAGGATATCATTTTCCATTTTTTCGATTGCCATGATGCTGTCGTGTACCGGCACATAGCGCGTGCCCGATATGGCCGCCAATGTCCCCGCCTGTTTCAGGTCGTTGATGCGCAAAGCCGCCAGCATCGGGCGCAACACTTCCGCCACATATTTACCGTGTGCGTCTTGGAATCGTTCGGCCAGGCGCTGTTGCTTGGGGCTCCTCTGTATGCGCTGGTAGGCCGCCCATTGGCTGGTGTTTTCCGCGATGTTGGCATCGACCTTGGCGCCATGTTCCCGAATCAGCGTGGGCTCCACGATGGCTTCCGCCAGCAGGCCGCGATTGCGCAATAGCCGGACCTGGATATCGTTGATCGCCGTCAGGTCCCTGACTTCCTCGTCCACCAGGCGGCGCATGCTTTCATTGCCACTTTGCATACCGTACAGGCCCAAGATGCCGACGGCCGCCAGTAGCACGCCCAACAAGGCCATCACTATCACCAGCCTGGCTCGAATCGATAGTTCCTTTAACATGTTGTCCTCCTTGGACGCTTGAAATAGGTGGCTTGCGAGGCGTATCGGGCAGCGGCGCCTCTTGTTTATGTGCTCAGTTACAACTGCTGTGGGCTAACCCGGGATGGCCAAGGCGGCTCCGCTGTCGCGTGGCGTGCCCTGGGCCGCCATCTTGACCAGGGTGGCCACATCGAGAATCAGAGCGACGTCGCCCGAGCCAAGCACGGTCGAGCCGCTGATGCCGCGCAGATTGCGGAACAGTTTGCCTAGCGGCTTGATCACGGTCTGGTATTCGCCATCGAGGTGGTCGACTATCAGGCCGGCGCTGCCGCCGCCCTGAACCACGACGATGCGCCGCTTGGCCGGCGCCGGTCCTGGCACGGAAAAGATCGTGCGCAAGTCCAGCAGCGGCAGCACACCGTTGCGTAAATTGATGAAACCGGCCGCCTGCCGGCCCACTGCGGCGCCGTCGTCGACGGCGTCGATGCATTCGACGACGGCGTGCAGCGGGATCACGAAGGAGCCGTCGCCGATGCGTACCAAGAAGCCATCGATGATGGCCAGCGTCAGCGGCAACTGGATCTCGACGGTTGTGCCCTTGCCGGGCACGCTGTGCAGGGTCACCGTGCCGCGCAGCGCTTCGATGTTCTTGCGCACCACGTCCATGCCGACCCCGCGCCCTGACAAATTGGTGACCTGCTCGGCGGTGGAAAAGCCGGGCGCGAAGATCAGTTCAAGCTTTTCGCGCTCGCTCAACTGCTGTGTGGCACCGACCAGACCGCGATCGCGTGCCTTGGCCAACAGTTTTTCGCCATCCAAGCCGCGGCCGTCATCGCTGACTTCGATCACGATATTGCCCGCGTCGTGGCGTGCCGTCAGGCCGATCCGGCCCTGTGCCGGCTTGCCGGCGGTCAGCCGGCTCTGGGGCGGCTCGATGCCATGATCAAGTGCATTGCGCACCAGGTGCATCAGCGGGTCGCCGATCTTCTCGACTACGGATTTGTCGAGCTCGGTCTCGGCGCCATCGATTTCCAAGCGCACTTCCTTGTCCAACTCGCGCGCCACGTCGTGCACCACGCGCCGGTAGCGCACGAAGGTCTCGCCGATGCGTACCATGCGCAAGCCGAGCGTACCGTCCCGAATTTCTTCGATCAGTCGGCTCAGCTGATGCGTCGTGCCGACCAGACTGGTATGCCCGGCCTGCACCGCTTGCAGGCTGGCGCTGGCGCCGCAGATCACCAGTTCGCCCACCAGATTGATGAGATCGTCGAGCTTGTCGGCCGGCACCCGCACGAACAGGCCGCCATCCTGGCGCTGCGTTGGGCCGCGCTCTTGCCGCTCCAGCGCGGCATCAACCACTTCGACGGGGATCTGGTGCCGGGCCACCAGTATTTCGCCCAGTGGGGTGTCATTGAGCGTTTCTTTTTTCTGGCGCGCCAGCGCCGCGTCGAGTGCATCACGTGTCAGGGCGCCGCAGCTGACCAGTATGTCACCGAGGCGTAGCTCTTGTGGCAAATCATTGATCAGGGCAATAAAATCAGCCACACGCCGAGTCGGCGGGATAAGGCGTATGTCGCAGTCTTCCGCCACGAATTCGAAGGCCGCTTCGATATCGCTCTTGCTGGCGCTGGTCAGCAGGCAGATCTCGAAACCCAGGTGGCAGGATTCAGGATCGAGTGCTTCCCAAGCCGGCAAGCCGTCTTCGACTGTGACGATGGTATCGAACTGGCCGAGCGTCTTTAAGTAGGCGATGACGGTCAACGGATCGAAACCGTTGCGGTAGGTGTCGCACCGGAAGCGCAGAGACAGGTGCCAGGACGCCGCTTGCGGCGTCGCTGCTGCGATGTTGCTGGCCGGTTGTGTCACTGCTACGTCGCCGTTCAGGTAGCGCGTAAGGCGGGCGGCCAGCACGGCAGCGCGAGCGTCGGTCTCAGCCAGGGTCGCCACGTCGGCGCAGTGCTGCTCGCTTTGCTGCAGCAAAGCGCCGATCATGTCACGGCTGGCCAGCAGCAGTTCGCCGAGGGCTGGATCGATGTGGAGCGCGCGTTTGCGTACCTGATCGAGCACGCTTTCAAGCAAGTGCGTGAAGCACACCACACGTTCCAGGCTGAACACTCCGCTGCTTCCCTTGATCGTGTGGGCGGCGCGAAACAGCGTGTGCACCGCTTCCGTATTGTCTGGGTCCTGCTGCAGGCACAGTAGACAATCCTCAATCTGCTGCAGCATTTCGCGCGCTTCCTCGAAGAAGATCAGCAGCGCGTCTCCGTACAGTTCGTCATTCATGCCGCTTGCTCCAATGAAAAGCGTTCCGACAGACCGTACTCGGCTAGCAAGCGCGCCACCGGCTCTGGCACCCGGCGAAGGGCCACTGCCCTGCCGCTGTCGGCGGCACAACGGACGAAGGCCAGCAGCAGCTGCATCCCGGCGCCGTCGAACTCGACGACCTGGGCCAGGTCCAGGACGAAGTCGTTATTGTCGCCGGCCATCAGCGCCGTTTGCATCGTGGCGCGCAAGGCCGCAACGTGCTCGATGGTCAAGTTCTCGGCGATCGCAATCACGCTCATGGCGACTCCTTCAGGGCAGGATCAGTTTGGTGACAGCGTTCAACATTTGCGCCGGATTGAACGGTTTGATGATCCAGGCCTTTGCGCCGGCGGCCCGCCCGGCATGCTTGACTTCATCGTCGCCTTCCGTGGTGAGCATGATCACCGGCGTAAACTTGAAGGCGTTTTTCTGCTTCAGTTGGGTGACGAATTCAATCCCATCCATGCGCGGCATATTGACGTCGCTGATGATCAGGTGCACTTTCTTGCTACCCTGCTTTTCCAAGGCCGCGAGGCCATCGACGCCATCGCCGGCTTCGATCACCTCATAGCCGGCGTTGCTTAGGGCCAGCGCGACAACGCGCCGCAGCGAAACCGAATCATCTACCACCAAAATAGTCTTTGCCATGCTTGGGCTCCCACCATTCAATAATACGTATCAATGTCTCAGAAAAAATCCACTTCGCCGCTTGCCGCGGGCTGACCCGGGGTGATAGCCGGAGGCTTGCTCAGGATGCCGTGTCGGCGCTTGAAGGAACTGTCCGCGCCGCTCATCCAGTCATCATTGCTAGGCAGTTCGCTCGACGGATCGCTCAGTAGTTCCCGCAGGCGTGTCATATCACTGCCCAACACTTCCAGTATCTGCGACACACGGTCCTGGGATTGCAGTGCAACCATCATCTGTTCGACATCGTTGCGGATGATGTTGCCGTGTGTGCGCATCTGCATCATTGAACTGCCCAGCGAACGGACATGCTGCAGCACGTCACCGATGACTTCGGCTGTCACGCTCATGGTTTTGCGGTCACTGGCGGCAGCGATATTGGCGCTGTCCAGTGTGGTAGTCATGCTCTGTCCGATATGCTGCACCCGCCTGGCGATATTCTTGCCCGTTTCTGCCGACATATTCGACAGCTTGCGCACTTCGGCCGCGACCACGGCGAAGCCGCGTCCGGAGGCGCCGGCATGCGCCGCCTCGATCGCGGCATTGATGGCAAGCATATTGGTGTGGGCGGCGATCAGACTGACCTCGCTGGCCATCGCTTTCAACTCTGCAGTTTCCTTCGCCAGATCGTTCACCCGCTGAAGCAATTCGTCCTTGCTGCGAACTAATTGCTCGAGCATGGCGACAACCGGCGTTAATTCGCGTTCGCACAAGGTAAGCAGATTGATGGTGGTGTCCTCGTTGGCCGCACTTTCCTGCCCACCGACGCCACCAAAGCCAGCGTTGTCAAATTCCCTGATCATGGAGGTGAAATTGTCGACCACTTGCAGGCCGGCCGTGTCGTTCTGCGATCTGGCCATACCCGTTTGCGTCTGCCATACAGGAAGGATACCGGCCAGCAATCGGCTCAGTTGTTGCGCGCCACCGTCACTGTCAACGCAACGCGCCTCGGTCGATGCGGCGATCGGCGCTACGCGGCCGACGCACCAGACGCACCAGACGCTACCCAGGCTAGCAAGCGTCACGCCGATCAATGTAAGCAGTTGCAATGGGCCGGCATGGTGCCACGTCGGCAGCGCAGCACAGGCGATGGCGACAGCGGTGCATGCCAGCACCGCGCCGCGAGCTTGAACGAGACCGAGGGTGGCAATGGATCTGTATAGTGGCATGGTCTAGTCTTTATCTGACGTCAACGGTGGCATAGATGCGAGCAACATGGCCAGCGACTCTGGTCGCGACCTTCAGGAGAGGCCGGCTAAGGTGGCCGGCGCGGCAAACGTGAATGTGTCTGCCATATGCTGCATAGTTTGGAGGATCGACGCTGAATTGAATGGTTTGGCGATGAAGCCATCGGCCCCTTCCTCCATGGCCCGTTTGACGTTGTCGTCATCATCATTTGCAGACACCATCAGTATCCGAGCTTGTGGCCTGATTTTCTTCAAGGGGCCGATAGCATCGAGCCCCGGTACGCCGGGCATCAGGATATCGAGTAGCACCACATCCGGTTGCATGGTCTGACACATTTGTATCGCTTGCTGCACCGATATCGCCTCGCCCACAATGTCATGTTCATCGCCGCGCAGTATCACACGCAGTAAAGCGCGGGATAAATCATTGTCGTCGACAATCAGGATGCGCAGCGGTCTTGCTTTAGGCATTTTTTTCCTCAACATTAAACGACATTTCATCGGATGGAGCGCTTGTCCCGGCAATTTTTATCAGTGCCGCGATAACAGCGTGCTCTGTTTGCGGGAGCTTAGTATTGCCCCCCGCTTGATTTAGATTAAGGTACAAGCGATGCCAACACAAGCGATTATTATGCTGCTTGCGCTGGCGTTGTTTTCTCGATGTAGCGCTACGCGGTCGGGCTCAGCGATTGAGATTAAATCGGTTCCCGTTGCAGATGCGAGCGTCGAGAGCTGGTGACATGGTTTGTATTGCAGTCGCTCGTCAAGTCAATTATTTTTTCGTCGGGCCGTACGTTGCTTTCACTCGCTCGTCCTACCTGCTCGCCTATCGACCTTTGCGGCCACTTTTTGCGCTGCCAGGCGGTCGTTGTGGCGCATGTCAAGGGCAACGCTTACCATCCGCTGGGCGATTGCATGAAGGCTCAGATTGCCAAGCCGAATACCTTGGCAAGTAAGCGCTAAACAGACGGTGTCATTGACGTCACTGGCGTTCGTCGCGCTGGTCTAGGTCGGAGCGCAGCGGCTTGTTGGCGCACAGCGACTTCCACAGGCGCGAGGCCAGTTGTTCGATCTCGGGTGCGCAATGCTGGCCCACGCGCTGCAAGACAGCGACCAAGTAATCGTAAGGATGGGCATTGTGCCGGCGCGATGTCGCGAGCAGGCTTTGGACGATGCCGATTTGCCTGGCGCGCAGCTCGGTGCGACTGAAGATCCAATCGCGCAGTGAGTTTTGTCGGCAGATACAACGATGGCGCGAGGGACGGACCTGTAGGTCGTCACTGGCGCCATGCAATAGTGCCGAGGTGAACACTACTCGTGGTAGCGGTCCATCAGCTTGTGGTGACTGCCGCGCATTTCTTCGACCAGTTCAAATGCAACGAAGCCGATAATGGCGGCGAAGATGGCGATAAAGAGAAAAACGAGCAAGGTAATCATGGTCTTTCAGCCGCCGTTGGACGGCTGTCCGCTGGGTTGCTCAATGTGCCGGGGCAGGGCTCCGACACGTAGTTGATGCAATTAAACTCTAGCAGATCGGCAGCGCTTTGCAAGGCCGCGGAGTTGGGATCTCCGCCAGTATTTGTCCCGCCGCATTTTTTGCGCATTGCTCTATTTCAGCACCCTTATTTCACAAGCAAGTCATGCGCCATCACGGCTTTCAAATAGATACTGACCGGGTCGTTAGGTTCGCGCCGGGAGAACCTTTCCATCCTTGCGCTGGCCTTGCGCATTTCCGTGATTGATCGCTTATTTTATGACCAAGTCATGCGCCATCACGACTTTCACATAGATACCGACCGGGTCGTTTGGTTCGTGCTGGGAAAACCTCTCCACCCTTGCGCTGGCCTTGCGCATTTCCGTGATTGATCGCTTATTTTATGACCAAGTCATGCGCCATCACGGCTTTCACATAGATACTGACCGGGTCGTTTGGTTCGTGCTGGGAGAACTTGTCCACCCTTGCGCTGGCCTTGCGCATTTCCGTGATTGATTCCACTTATTTCACGACCAGGTCATGCGCCATCACGGCTTTCACATAGATACTGACCGGGTCGTTTGGTTCGTGCTGGGAAAACCTGTCCACCCTTGCGCTGGCCTTGCGCATTTCCGTGATGGATCGCTTATTTTATGACCAGGTCATGCGCCATCATGGCTTTTAAATAGACGCTGATGGGGGCGCCTGGTTCGTGCTGGGAAAACCTGTCCACCCTTGCGCTGGCCTTGCGCATTTCCGTGATTGATTCCGCTTATTTCACGACCAGGTCATGCGCCATCACGGCTTTTAAATAGACGCTGATGGGGGCGCCTGGTTCGTGCTGGGAAAACCTGTCCACCCTTGCGCTGGCCTTGCGCATTTCCCCGTTTGATTCCGCTTATTTCACGACCAGGTCATGCGCCATCACGGCTTTCACATAGATACCGACCGGATCGCCTGGCTCGTGCTGGGAAAACCTGTCCACCCTTGCGCTGGCCTTGCGCATTTCCCCGTTTGATTCCGCTTATTTCACGACCAGGTCATGCGCCATCACGGCTTTTAAATAGACGCTGATGGGGTCGCCTGGTTCGTGCTGGGAAAACCTGTCCACCCTTGCGCTGGCCTTGCGCATTTCCGTGATTGATTCCACTTATTTCACGACCAGGTCATGCGCCATCACGGCTTTCAAATAGATACTGACCGGGTCGTTAGGTTCGCGCTGAGAAAACCTGTCCACCCTTGCGCTGGCCTTGCGCATTTCCGTGATTGATTCCGCTTATTTCACGACCAGGTCATGCGCCATCACAGCTTTTAAATAGACGCTGATCGGGTCGTTTGGTTCGCGCTGGGAAAACCTGTCCACCCTTGCGCTGGCCTTGCGCATTTCCCCGTTTGATTCCGCTTATTTCACGACCAGGTCATGCGCCATCACGGCTTTTAAATAGACGCTGACGGGGTCGCCTGGTTCGCGCTGGGAAAACCTGTCCACCCTTGCGCTGGCCTTGCGCATTTCCCCGTTTGATTCCACTTATTTCACGACCAGGTCATGCGCCATCACGGCTTTTAAATAGACGCTGATGGGGTCGCCTGGTTCGTGCTGGGAAAACCTGTCCACCCTTGCGCTGGCCTTGCGCATTTCCCCGTTTGATTCCACTTATTTCACGACCAGGTCATGCGCCATCACGGCTTTTAAATAGACGCTGATGGGGTCGCCTGGTTCGTGCTGGGAAAACCACCACGCGCTGGCCTTGCGCATTTCCCATTCCTGCTCCTCGCCCGTCAGCAGCAGGGCGGCCGCCTGGCCCAGGGTGGGCTGGTGGCCGACGATGAGTACGGTTTCCTTGCCGCCGGGCCAGTTGGCCGCCTTCAGGATGTCTTGCGCCTCGGCGCCGGGCGCCAGTTCCGGCATCAGCTTGAACTTGCGCCCAAGTGCTTGCGCCGTTTGCAAGGTCCGCAAGGCGGGGCTGACGAGGATGCGGCAATTTTCTGGTAGTTGCGATGCCAGCCACTCCCCCATGCGGCGCGCCTGTTTCTGGCCTTTGAGGGTCAGGGTGCGTTCCAGGTCGGGCAAGCCCGGCTCGGCTTCTGCGTGTCGCCACAAGATCAGATCCATGCTGTGCTCCTCTATGTAAAAAGTGCCTACTCGCCTACCTCCACGCTAGGCGTGCCCAGTGTGTGCATCAAATACTGCTGGGCGCTGAACGGCGTTTGTTTGCCGCGCGGCCTGCGGCGCGCGTAATGGCCCGTCGGCTCCAGTTCCCAAGCGTTCGTATTATCCTTCAAATAGGGATTCAGGCCCTCGGCGATTACGCGCCGCTTGAGCGCCCGGTCCAGTACCGGGAATGCCACTTCCACGCGACGGAACAGGTTGCGGCTCATCCAGTCGGCACTGGCCAGGTAGACATCGTGTGCCAGATCGTTGCGGAAGTAATAAATGCGGCTATGTTCGAGGAAACGGCCGATCACGGAGCGCACCTTGATGTTTTCCGATAATCCCGGCACGCCCGGCTTCAGGGTGCAGGCACCGCGCACGATCAGGTCGATCTTCACGCCATCGGTCGAGGCTGCATAAAGGGCACGGATCACGGACTCATCGACCAGTGCGTTGACTTTTACGATGATGCGCCCGCGCTGGCCGGAGCGGGCGATCTTCGCCTCGTTGCGGATGGCCTTGATGATCTCGCTTTGCAGGCCGAATGGCGCCAGCCATAGATGATTCAGGTTGTGCGGCTTGGTCAGGCTGGTCAGGTGGATGAAGACTTCGTTTACTTCCACGGCCAGGTTCTGGTTAGCCGTCAGCAAGCCGAAGTCGGTGTACAGCTTGGTGGTGGTAGGGTGATAATTGCCGGTGCCCAAGTGGGCATAGAAGCGCAGCGCGCCTTCTTCTCGGCGGATGACGAGCGCTACCTTGGCATGGGTTTTCAGTCCCACCACGCCATAGACGACCTGCGCGCCCGCCTGTTCCAGCTTGTCGGCCCAGTTAATATTGGCTTCTTCGTCGAAGCGCGCCATCAATTCCACGATGACCGTCACTTCCTTGCCCAGCTTCGCCGCCGTGATGAGTGACTCCATCAAGTCCGAATTCATGCCCGTGCGGTAGATCGTCTGCTTGATGGCGACCACGGATGGATCGTAGGCGGCGCTGCGGATGAAGTCGATTACCGTCTGGAACGATTGGTAAGGGTGGTGCAGCAAGATATCGTGCTTGGTCAGCGCGGCAAAGATGTCGTTGCCGATGGCTTTATGCGCCAGTCCCGGGAAAAAGGGCGGGAAGCGCAGCTCGGGCTGCTTGACGTGGTCGATCATTTCCGACAAGCGCACCAGATTGACGGGGCCATTGACGCGGTACAAACGGCTTTGATCGAGGTTGAACTGGTCGAGCAGGAACTGCGACAGTTCTGGCGGGCAGTTGTGGGCCACCTCCAGGCGCACGGAGGTGCCGAACTGGCGCCCTACCAGTTCGCCTTTCAGGGCCTGGCGCAGGTTCTTGACTTCGTCCTCGTCCACCCACAGGTCGCTGTCGCGCGTGACCCGGAATTGCGAATAGGCGATCACTTCACGCCCGGCGAACAAGTCCGAGATGTGTGCATGGATGACGGAAGACAATAAACAGAACGATACGCCATCGCCCGATATGTCGTCCGGCAGCTTGATGACGCGTGGCAAAACACGCGGTGCCTTGACGATAGCAATCGCCGTGCCGCGTCCGAATGCATCCTTGCCGCTCAGCGAAACGATGAAATTGAGACTTTTATTCACCACTTGCGGGAAGGGGTGCGCCGGGTCCAGGCCGATGGGGGTGAGCAGGGGGCGCACTTCGCGGTCGAAATACTGCTTGACCCAGGCGCGCTGTGCCTCGTTGCGGTCGCTGTCGCGCAGCAAGTGCACGCCCGCTGCGCGCAGCGCCGGCAAGACATCGCTATTTAATATCTCGTACTGGCGTTCCACCATCGCATGGCACTCCTTGCCGATGCGCTGCAGGTTGGCCGCCAGGGCGGGGTGGCCGGCCAGCGTGCCACTGATGCTGCTGGCCGCCATCAGGCTGGCCACGCGCACCTCGAAGAACTCATCCATGTTGCTGCTGACGATGCACAGGTAGCGCAGGCGCTCGAGCAGCGGAATGCTCTGGTCTTCCGCCTGGGCCATGACGCGCCGGTTGAAAGTCAGTTGCGACAGTTCGCGGTCAAGCAGGATGCCCGATTTGTTCACTTCCGTGTGCAGTTCTGGTTTCATATTCTTTTGTCTTTGCAGATAGTTAATTCTAGCCGTATTTCATCATATATGACGCGCTGTGAGTGTAATCATGAAATATGACGTAAGCGTGACATAGTCTGTCATAAATCGTGCTCCATGCTGTCATTTTTCCTGCCGGAAATAGCATTCTCCCGGGCGTAGGCATATATTTTATGAAATTTGACGCATGTCATAAAGCTGTCATATTCGCTTGCTAGACTGCGCAGCATTCAACCGGGACTTTGCGCCCTAACAACCCTGAGGACTTGATATGCAAATGAAGCAAATGTTCAAATTTATCGTCGTGGGTGCTTCGGCAGCGATGGCATTTTCTTCTGCTTCCGTCATGGCGGCAGATATGACAGGTGCTGGTGCTACCTTTCCGTACCCGATCTACGCGAAATGGGCTGAAACCTACAAGGCCAACACGGGCAATGGTTTGAACTACCAGTCCGTCGGTTCCGGCGCCGGTATCAAGCAAATCAAGGCCAAGACTGTTGAATTCGGCGCCTCGGACATGCCTTTGAAGGCAGAAGAGCTGGAAGAAGCCGGCCTGATGCAGTTTCCTGCCATCATGGGTGGCGTGGTCACCATCGTCAATCTCGATGGCGTCAAGCCAGGCCAGTTGAAGATGACGGGCAAAGTCATCGCAGACATCTACCTGGGCAAGATCACCAAGTGGAGCGCGCCGGAAATCGCTGCCCTGAACAGCGGCGTCAAGCTGCCGGACGCGGAAATCACCGTGGTGCACCGTGCCGACGGTTCGGGCACGTCTTTCCTGTTCACCGACTACCTGTCGAAAACCAACCCGGAATTCAAATCGAAAATCGGCGCCGGCTCGGCTGTGAAATGGGCCGTGGGCGTGGGCGGCAAGGGTAACGAAGGCGTCGCCGCCAACGTGCAGCGTATCAAGGGTGCGATCGGCTACGTCGAGTGGGCTTACGCCAAGAAAAACAATATGTCGCACACCCAGCTGCAAAACAAGGACGGCAACTTCCTGCAGCCTGACGACGAAAACTTCAAGGCAGCAGCCGCTTCTGCACCTTGGACGCAAACCCCAGGCTTCGGCGTGGTCCTGACCGACCAGGCTGGCAAGAACAGCTGGCCTATCACGGGCGTGTCGTTCATCCTGATGCACAAAGTCCAGGCTGACGCAGCCAAGGCAAAAGAAGTTCTGAAGTTCTTCGACTGGGCCTACAAAAACGGCGGCGCCGCTGCGGTTGAACTGGACTACGTGCCTATGCCGGCATCGGTCGTGAAACTGGTGCAAGAGTCGTGGAAAGCTAACCTGAAAGACGCATCGGGCAAAGCGATTTACTAATCTGCCAGCTCGATGGCTTCAATAGCTATCTAAAGTATCCATCCTTGCCCCTCCGCCAGCAGTACGGCGGGGCAGGGAGTTAGCCAAGACCGCGCGCAAGCCCTTGCAGGCGGTCCTGGCTAAAAGAATAAAAGTAATAATGCCTGACAAAACTGTAGTGAGCGCAAGGGAGTTGCGGCCGGGAAGCGCAACTGTACGAAGGTACAGGGAGCATCGCAGGCCGTAAATCGCGACGCGCAGTAGGTTTTGACTGGCATGCAAAAGCAAGAGTTCAAAATAGGTAATACCTGCAGTACCACCCACACGGCACATTATGAGCGCACAATCTACCACCTCCACGATCCCCATGCCAGGCGGCACCATGAGCGATTCCATCAGCTACACGCAAATGCTTTCCACCATGCGCAAGCAGCGCATCCAGGATTTCCTGTTCCACAAGGTGACGATGCTGTTCGCCCTGTCGGTGCTGATCGTCCTGGTGGGCATCATCATTTCACTGATCATGGAATCGATACCGGCCTTCAAGACGTTCGGCCTGCATTTCATCGTGTCGGCCGAGTGGGACCCCGTCAATGACCAGTACGGTGCCCTGATTCCCATCATCGGTACCCTGGTGACGTCGGTGATCGCCCTGCTGATCGCCTTTCCCGTCAGCTTCGGCATCGCCCTGTTCCTCACGGAAATCTGCCCAGCCTGGCTGCGCCGCCCGCTGGGCACGGCCGTCGAGCTGCTGGCCGGCGTGCCATCGATTATCTACGGCATCTGGGGCCTGTTTGTCTTCGCGCCCCTGTTTGCCGACCATGTCCAGCCTGTCTTGAAAGCCACCCTGGGCACCGTGCCCGTCATCGGCCAGCTGTTCAGTGGCCCCATGATGGGCATCGGCTTGTTGACGGCCGGCCTGGTACTGGCGATCATGATCATCCCTTTCATCGCTTCCGTGATGCGCGACGTGTTTGAAATCGTCCCTGCCGTGCTGAAGGAATCGGCATACGGCCTCGGTTGCACGCGCTGGGAAGTGGTGCGCAAGATCGTCTTGCCTTATACCAAGACCGGCGTCGTCGGTGGCGTCATGCTGGGCCTGGGCCGCGCGCTCGGTGAAACCATGGCCGTTACCTTCGTCATCGGCAACGCTAACAAACTGTCGTGGTCATTGTTTGCCGCAGGTAATAGTATTACTTCCCTGCTGGCCAATGAATTCGGCGAGGCGCAATCGGAGCTGCACGTGGCTTCGCTGTTCTCGCTGGCACTGATCCTGTTTGTCATCACCTTAATCGTCTTATCCGCCGCCAAGCTGATGCTGGCTGGCATGTCCCGCAAGGAAGGCACGAAATGAGCCAGCTCAGCCCAGTAAGCACTCTCGACGTTACGGCCAAGCCGGCCATGAATCCTGTCTACCGCAAGCGCCTGCTGATGCACCGCATCGGCATCGGCCTGTCGGTCGCTGCCATGGCGCTGGGCCTGGCCGTGCTGGTGTGGATCCTGTTCACGCTGGTGATCAAGGGTTTCGGCGCGCTGTCCATCGACCTGTTCACGCAAACGACGCCGGCGCCCGGCAGCGAAGGCGGTGGCTTGATCAATGCCATCGTCGGCAGCGCCCTGATGGTGGCACTGGCAACGCTGGTCAGCACCCCGATTGGTATCCTGGCCGGTATTTACCTGGCCGAATATGGCGAAGAAAACAAGCTGGCGCAAGTGACGCGCTTCGTCACCGACATCATGCTGTCGGCACCATCGATCGTTATTGGCCTGTTCGTGTATGCGCTGTACGTGGCGCACGTCAAGCATTTCTCCGGTTATGCGGGCGCCATCGCGCTGTCGCTGATCGCCGTGCCGGTGGTGGTGCGTACCACGGACAATATGCTGCGTCTGGTGCCGAACAGCTTGCTGGAAGCCGCCTTTGCTCTCGGTGCGCCACGCTGGAAGGTCGCCACCCTGGTGCGCTTGCGCGCCGTCAAGGCAGGTGTCATCACCGGTGTACTGCTGGCTTTGGCCCGTATCGCCGGTGAAACGGCGCCGCTGCTGTTCACGGCGCTGAATAACCAGTTCCAAAGCTTCAACATGAATGCGCCTATGGCCAATTTGCCGTCGGTCATCGCATCGTTTGCGATGAGCCCGTACGACAACTGGCGCTCGCTGGCCTGGGGTGGCGCAATGCTGATCACCTTCAGCGTGCTGGCCTTAAATATCCTGTCGCGCACCGTGTTCAGCCAAAAAGTCCCTAATTAAACAGATACCGAGCGAAGCGAACCCCTATGAATACGCAAATGAATCCAGCACAAGACCTGGCACCAAAGAAAAAAACCATCGAGATTTCGGGCCTGAACTTTTTTTACGGCAAAACGCAAAGCTTGCATAACGTCAACCTGGACATCCACGAAAAGAAGGTCACGGCCTTCATCGGCCCGTCCGGTTGCGGCAAGTCGACCCTGCTGCGCACCCTGAACCGCATGTATGATTTGTACCCGGGCCAGCGCGCGGAAGGTTCCATCCTGTACCGCGGCCGCAACGTGCTTGACGCCGACCAGGACGTCAATATGTTGCGCGCCAAGGTCGGTATGGTGTTCCAGAAGCCGACGCCGTTCCCCATGTCCGTGTACGACAACATCGCCTTCGGCGTGCGCCTGTATGAAGACCTGTCGAAGGGCGAGATGGACGAGCGCGTCGAATGGGCGCTGAAAAAAGCTGCATTGTGGGGCGAAGTCAAGGATAAGCTGTCGAAGAGCGGCCTGTCGCTGTCGGGCGGCCAGCAGCAGCGTTTGTGCATCGCGCGCGGCGTGGCGGTGAAACCGGACGTCTTGCTGCTCGATGAACCGACCTCGGCGCTGGACCCGATTTCGACTTCGAAGGTAGAAGAGCTGATCAGCGAACTGAAACAGGATTACACGATCGCCATCGTGACGCACAATATGCAACAGGCGGCGCGCTGCTCCGACTACACGGCGTATATGTATCTGGGCGAGTTGGTGGAATTCGGCGAAACGGACCAGATTTTCATGAATCCGGCGCGCAAGGAAACGCAGGATTACATCACCGGCCGCTTCGGCTGATCCGCCGCGTATCGCTACACACAAGACAACTGAATACGGAGAGACAGCATGATAGGCGAACATTCATCAAAGCAGTACGACAACGAACTCGAAGCGATCCGCTCGAAAGTGCTCCTGATGGGCGGCATCGTTGAAACCCAGTTCCTTGACGCGATGACGTGCTTTCGCATCGGCAACTCGGAACGCGCTGACCGCGTGATGCGCGAAGACGACGTCGTCAACCAGCTCGAAGTGTCGCTGGACGATGCCTGCAGCCATTTGATCGTGCGCCGCCAGCCGGCCGCCAACGACTTGCGCACCATCATGGCCACCATCAAGGTGATTACCGACCTCGAGCGCGTAGGCGACGAAGCGACAAAAATCGCCCGCGTAGCGAAGAATCTGCACATGCGCGGCAACGGCGTCGTCAACCATTACGAGATGGTGCGCGGCATTGCCAATACGGCCACCGACATGTTGCACGACGCGCTAGACGCATTCGCGCGCAACGATGGCAAGCAGGCGCTGCAATTAATTGCACAAGATGCCATTATCGACCATGAGTTTCGTTCTATCATGCGCAACTTGATCACCTTTATGATGGAAGACCCGCGCACGATTTCGGCGGCGCTCGATACCCTGTGGGTGGCCAAGGCCATCGAACGGATCGGCGACCATGCGAAAAACATCGCCGAATACGTGATTTACGTGGTCGAAGGCAGGGATATCCGCCACACCAAGTTGGCTGCTCCCGCCATTTCCGAGGAGCTCCCTGAGTAAGCTTTATGGCATCTGATAAAACCACGGTATTGATTGTTGAAGATGAACCGGCCATCGTTGAACTGGTGACCTATTCGCTGCGCGAATCAGGCTGGAATTGCTGTTCTGTACAAAACGTTGCCGATGCCTGGGAATTCATCCAGCACCGCACGCCGCACCTGATCCTGTTGGACTGGATGCTGCCTGACCAGACGGGTTTGCGCTTGCTGTCGCGCATTCGCGCCGACCGCAATTTCGCCGCCATTCCCGTGATCATGCTCACCGCCAAGAGCATGGAAGAAGACAAGTTGGCCGGCCTCAATAGCGGCGCGGACGATTACGTCACCAAGCCGTTCTCGCCGCGCGAGCTGCTGGCCCGCGCCAAGGCTCTGCTGCGACGCAAGAGTCCGGAACACGCGCAGGCACCCATGCGCGCTGGCAAGGTGGCCCTGGATCCCGTCAGCTGTACCGTGATGATGGATGAGCAGAAGATCGATATCGGCCATGCCGAATACAAGTTGTTGAAATTCTTGCTGGCCCATCCAGAGCGCGTATTTTCGCGCAGCCAGCTGCTCGACAAGGTCTGGGGTGACCATGTGGTGATCGAGGAACGCACGGTCGATGTGCACGTATTGCGCTTGCGCAAAGCATTGAAAGAGGCTGAAAGCCTGATCAAGACCGTGCGCAGTGTTGGCTATATGTTGTCTGAAAAGTAAAGCCTGTCTCTTATGAATCCGAAATTGCTGTTCTGGGTACCGGCCGCCTTGCGCATGGTGCTGGCGTTGCTGGGCGTGTCCATCGTCTGGTATCTGTTTGGCGCCACGTATGCGCTGGGCATTGCCTTCGTACTGATGGCCATGATGGTGTTCGTGCAGCTGTCATATCTGTTCCAGCTCAGTGACTGGCTGGACAATCCGCAAAGCGCCAAGCTGCCCGACGGCTGGGGCGCCTGGACCAGTATCTTCGCGCGCCTGTACCGCATGCGTCGCGACGACGAGAAAAACCAGTCCGAGCTGACGGAATGGCTGGCGCGTTTCCGCCAGGCCATGCATCTGCTACCCGATGGCGTCGTCATCATGGATGACGTGCTGTTCCTCGAATGGTGCAATCCGGCTGCCGAGAAACACCTGGGCCTGACGCATGAGCGAGACAAGGGCATGCGCGTGACTAACCTGATCCGCAGCCCCGAGTTCATGGATTACATCATCCTCGGCCGCTATGACCAGCCGCTGACGATTACTTTCCGCAATCGCAAGCTGATCGTGCAGATTATTCCCTTTGAAAACCGCCGCCAGATCCTCGTCACACACGATGTGACGGAGACGGAACGCATCGAAATGATGCGCCGCGACTTCATCGCCAACGCTTCGCACGAACTGCGCACGCCCCTGACGGTCATCGTCGGCTTCCTGGAAATCGCCTCTACCGAGCTGGACCTGGATGCCGCCACGCGCGCCGCACACATCAAGCTGATGACGGAGCAGGCGCATCGCATGCAGCATTTGATCGAGGACATGCTGACCCTGTCGCGACTCGAATCGGTCGACTATCCGCTGCGTCCCGAGCCGGTGGATGTCAAGAAGCTCATGCAGCAAGTCTTGCGCGACGCCAAGGGTTTGTCTGCAGGCAAGCATGAAGTGAGCATGGAATGCAAGGGGCCCGATGTCTTGGGCAGTTATGACGAGCTGTACAGCGCCTTTGGCAACCTGGCGTCGAACGCCGTGCGCTATACCCCAGCCGGTGGCAGCATCACGCTGCGCTGGCAAGATGGCCCGGCCGGACCGCAATTCATCGCGCAGGACACGGGCATCGGCATCAGTCAGGAGCATATTTCGCGCCTGACCGAGCGTTTCTACCGCGTCGACAAGAGCCGTTCGCGCGAAACTCAGGGCACCGGCCTGGGCCTGGCTATCGTCAAGCACGTATTGCTGCGCCACGGGGGGACGTTGGCCATCCAGTCCGTGGCCGACAAGGGCAGCAGTTTTATTGTCAGCATGCCCAAGTCCGTCGTGATGCCGCTGCAGGGTGAGCTGCTGGTCAAATAGTTCGCAGGGGCGATAGTTTCCCCCGGCGACTGGTGTAATGTTGGCATAAGTCGTTACAATCAGAGCATGACTTTAATCAACGCTTCTTTTCGCCACGCCGGCGCGCAGCAACTGGCCCAGTCGCTGCAGGCCGCGCGCCAGAATACCCTGTCCCTGTTCGACTGTTATATCAGTGCCGGCCTGGACGTGGTGGCGGGCCTGCCCCACCATCCGCGCCTCAATCCGCCCTTATGGCAACTCGCGCACATCGCCTGGTTCGCCGAGTGGTATATCCTGCGTGAAGCCGCGTCCAGCCATCCTGGCGACGCCGTCAGCAATTGCCTGCTGACGCGCGGCGACGACCTGTTCGACGCCAATATGGTCGAGCACCGTGCGCGCTGGAAGCTGGAACTGCCGAGTCCGGGCGCCGTGAAAACGTATTGCCGCGAAGTGCTCGACAGGGTCCTGGATAAACTTTCGCGCGTACCCAATGTCGACACCGCCCTGGCGCCGTATCGGCTGGCGCTGGCGCATGAGGATTTGTGCTGCGAGGAAATGCTGACCGGTTTGCAATGGCTGGGCCTGGAAGCCCCGCAGTGCCTGTCTTCCAGTGCCGTCTTGCCGCCGGGAGCAGGGGAAATCACTTTTCCTGGCAAAACCATCGAACTGGGCTCGCCGCGCAGGCCCGGGTTTGCCTTCGACAATGAGTCTCCGCCTTACCGCTGCTACGTGGCACCGTTTTCCATCGATGCTTGCGCCGTATCAAATGCCCAGTTTGCCGATTTTGTCGCCGATGGCGGCTACCAGAACCGCCAGTTCTGGAGCGCGGCCGGCAGCGCCTGGCTGATGCAGCAGGAGCGCTCGTCGCCCCTGTACTGGCTGCGCGAAGCGACACAGTGGCGCACCATGCGTTTCGGCCAGCGCACGACCTTGCCGCCGAATGAAGCCGTGCGCCACATCAACCTGTATGAAGCGCAAGCGTACTGCGCCTGGGCGGGGCGCCGCCTGGCGACCGAGGCGGAATGGGAGTATGCTGCGCTGTCAGGTCATCCGCGCTTTCACTGGGGCCAGGTGTGGGAATGGACGGCGACACCGTTCGAGCCGTATCCGGGCTTTGCGCTGGACGCCTGGCGCGAGTACTCGGCGCCGTATTTCATGCAGCACCAGGTGTTGCGTGGCGCCGCCTTCGCTACGCCGCCGCGCCTGCATTGCTTGCGTATGCGCGCCTTCCACGCGCCCGAACGCGGCGACATTTTTGCCGGCCTGCGTACCTGCGCCTGGTAAGCCCGACACAGGCTGATGCCGTTGCCACCCTTTTCAGGAATATTTTTGAGTACCGATAACGCCCCGCAGTTCATTCCCAAACGCATCACGCCCACGCCAGAGCAGGTGGCTATCCAGACGGCGCAAAAGAAAGTGGTCTTGATCGACGCCAATGCCGGCGCCGCCAAGACGACGACGCTGGCCCTGCGCCTGGCCGAGGCGCTGCACCGGGGCCGCGCGCCCGAGCGCATGCTGGCCCTGGTCTTCACCGAGGCGGCGCGCGTGGCCCTGCGCCAGCGCCTGCTGGAAGTGGGTGTGCCGCTGGGCGTCGTCAAGCGCCTCATCATCGATACCTTCGACGCCTTTGCCGCCAAGTTACTGCTGCAACTGGAAAACATGCAGGTGGCGTTCATGCGCAGCGATGAAGAGCTGCGTCCCGTGGCCTGGGAAGCACTGGAAGTGGTCTGCGAGAAGTACGCCGAGCGCTATGCGCTGGAAATCACTACGACGAACGGGGCGATTGCCGAATTCCTGAAGTTACAGTTGCGTACCAAGGCACGCCTGGATTTTCAACATCCCGACTTCGAGAGCAACTCCCTCGATGACAATCTGGACATGCTGGGCATGTCGCGCACGCACTATCTGTGGCTGCGCGAGTATGAAGGCTTGCGCGGTGCCGACACGGGCGACATCGAGTTCCGCGCAGCGTTTGATGCCACCTACGACCTGGTGCGCATGCTCGATGGCGACGAGCCGTTGCGCCAGCAATTGCCGGCCTTCCAGATCATCGTTGCCGATGAATTGCACGATTTGAACGAAGCCTCGTTCCGCTTGCTGACCATGCTGATACGTCGCGGCAACGCGTTTTTCTGCGGCGCTGGCGACAAGGATCAAGTGATCTACACCTGGTCGGGCGCCGATCACCGCTTCCTGCGCCAGCGCTTCGAGCAAGAGTTTCCTGCCTTGCAGCGCTTGCCGCTGACGGCATCTTACCGCTACGGCCCGCAACTGGCGCAGGCCATGGGCGTGCTGAAGAACAAGGCCAGCGTCTCGGCCCTGGCGCGCGCCACCCACATCGAGCTGCTGGAATATGACCATGCACAGCCGCAGGCCTGCAGCGCGCAGCTGATCGCCGCCCTGGAACACGCGCATGCGGGCACGACCGCCATTTTGCTGCGCGACCGTGACCAGGCGATCCGTGTGGAAACGGCGCTGTTCCAGAGCGGCATCGCGTACGGACTGGTGGATATGAATAGTTATCTGCTGAGCCTGGAAGTGCTGATGCTGCGCGGCATGGTCGCCATCGCCCGCAAGGATTTGCACGCCATCAAGAGCGGTCCGCGTCGCGGCGAGATCCTCGAAGCCCTGGTGGCGTTTGCGGAAATCCCGTTTACGCGCACGCAATTGCAGCAAGCCAAGGCCGACGTCGCCAATTATCCGGACTTGCTGGAAGGCTTCTTGACGAACCAGCTGGCCAAGTCGCATAACCAGGACAAGGCGGCGCTGACCCTGGCTGCCGTCGACTATCTGCGCGCCTTGCCAGCCGATGCGTTGGCGGGCGAAGCACTGCAGCACATCTTTGGCTTGATGCAACTGGAACAGACGGCGCGCCGCATCTATGTCGACCCGGCCCAGGCGCGGGTCGTGGCGCGCTCCCTGCATGGCTTCATTGCCGTGTGCAAGGAAGCGGGCGTGGCGCTGGGCGGCTTTGCCGGCTGGCTGGGTGAGATGGAGGAGGCTGTTGCAGTGACCAGCGGCAAGGCCAAGCTGGTCATCGCCTGCATCGACCAGATCAAGGGCCTCGAATACAACCATGTGATCCTGCCTTACCTGGCCGTTGACGAATTTCCGCGCAGCAAGACCGACCCGCTGGAAGAGGAAAACCGTTTTTATGTGGCCGCCACGCGCGCGCGCGACAGGCTGACCCTGCTGACGCCGCAAGACCCCGCCTACCGAAGCCGCTACATCGCCGCCTTGCAGCTCAAACAGAAGACAGTTGCGTCCAAGGCATAGCTATTGTGTCGCGCGAGCACTTTTATGTGATGGCCGCAGCGCACCAGCGCCGTTTGATGCAGCTCAACAAAGCGGCATCTGTGTACGTTAGCGAACGGTGCCAAGTGGCGATCGGGAGTATGATGGTTGCGCTTGGTTGAGACGCACTGCCGTGAAGTTGGCGCCATGTTCGATCTTCCAGCAGGTCAGCCGGTCGCCTCAAGGATCGGCACCAGATTTCCGCTGCTGGCGCACTTGCGCCAGGCGGCCGCGCACTGCTACTCCAGCTTGTGGTGCTTAGCGCTTACCGCTTACTCCATCCATGCCGGCCCAGCCGGTCTTGCCTCTCATGCCAGCCGCTGCGCCATTCACCGCTGCCTGTCCGCCATTGGCCGAAGCGGTGTTTTCGCGCGCCCGAAATCGGCGTATCTTTACGATTAACCAACTTCAAGGGGACAACGTGAAACCTGAACCTGCTTATTCCCGCCGTACCCAGCTGCTGTGGGGCGTGCTGCTGATCGCCATCGGCGCCGTCATCTTGCTGGACCGGCTCGATGTGATCTATCTCCACGATTACTTTGCACTATGGCATTATTGGCCGCTGATACTGCTCGTCTTCGGCCTCAACAAATTGCTGACGCCTGTGTCCGCCAAGCAGGTGCTGAGCGGCTTGTGGCTGATCTTTTTCGCTGCCTGGTGGTATGTATCGTACGAAGAACTGTGGCACTTGAATTTCTACCGTAGCTGGCCAGCTTTGTTGATCGCCTGGGGCGTTGGCCTCGTCCTGGAACCGCTGCTGAACAAACATTTTATTGCCTACCGGGAGTCCGAGCATGAAAAATAAACCGCCGCTGCACTCGCCATCGCAGATCGTGCTCGGTGTCATCGTCATCGGCTTGGGGCTGTTGTTCCTGCTCGATAACCTCGGCCTCATCAATGTGCGCTACACCTTTCGCTTCTGGCCCACGGTGCTGATCGTGTTTGGCTTGCTGAAACTGTCGCAAAGCCGCAGTGCTAAAGGCTATTTGTTGGGCGGCACGCTGGTGCTGCTGGGCGTGGTCGCCACCCTCAAACACATGGGTATTTTCTACCTGAACTGGGACTTGCTGTGGCCCTTGCTGATCATCGGCCTGGGCGTGGCCGTAGTGTCGAAGTCTTTGCCCGGCGCGCAGCAACGCCAGCGGCGCCGGCGTTTTACCGCACAGCAAGACAGCACGGCCGCGCCCGATTCCTTCGGCCTGCCCCGTAGCGGTGCCGTGTCGCTGGACAAGGCCGCTGCCGACACCACGGCAGTGCCCGGCACCGGCGCGCAGGCCGATGATGACTGCATCATCGAAGTGACGGCTATCCTCGGCGGTTATGTCAGGCGCGTGTCGTCGCAGCGCTTCAGGGGCGGCGATATCAATGTCATCATGGCCGGCTGCGAAATCGATTTGCGCCAGGCATCGATCGAAGGCGAAGCCGTGCTCAACGTATTTGCCCTGTGTGGCGGCGTCACCATCAAGATTCCGCCCGACTGGAGCGTAGTGCTGCAGGGCACGCCCATCCTCGGCGGCTTTGAAGAAAAGACCATCGTGCCGCCGAATCAGGCCAAGCGCTTGTACGTGACCGGCTACGCCATCATGGGTGGCCTGGAAATCCGCAACTAGGCGCGCATGTCCGGGCCCTTGTCGAAGTGGCACGGCGGCGCGGCCGTGGTGGTGCTCTGCCTGGCGCTGGGGCTGGCACTGGCGTGCGTGCTGGCCAGGGTAGCCCAGGCGCCCCGGCTCAATGCAATCGTGCTGGTGGTGCCGGCTACGCTGGTGTATGCGATCGGCTCGGGTTTTTCCGCATTTTACCTGTGCCGCGCCTATCCCTTGCATGCGCGCCATCCGCTCGCCATTGCCGGCGTGATGGGCGTGGCGGCCCTGTTCGCGGGCTTGCTGTGGGCTACCCTGCTGCAATTTATGAATAGCGCCAGCCTGTTGCTGCAGCTGCGCTGGCTGGGCGTGAACCTGACGCAATCGCTGCTGGCTTTGTTTTTCGGCCTGGGCGTGCTGCTGTATTGCCTCGCTGTCGCCGTGCATTATTTGTTGCTGCAATTTGTGCGTGCCAGGATGGCAGAGCAGCGGGGCCTGGAAGCGCAGCTGATGGCGCAGGAAGCGCAACTGCGCATGCTGCGTACGCAGATCGATCCGCATTTCCTTTTCAACAGCCTGAACTCCATCAGCGCCTTGACATCGATCGATGCAGCGGGGGCGCGCCAGATGACGCTGCAACTGGCCAGTTTCTTTCGCCAGAGCCTGAGCCTGGAGGCGCACAAGCACATTGCGGTGGAGCAGGAACTGGTGCTGATCCGCCATTTCCTGGCCATCGAGCAAGTGCGTTTCGGCGCGCGCCTGCAAGTGGCGCTCGTCATTGATGACGGCGCGCTGGCCTGCCTGCTGCCGCCCATGCTGATACAGCCGCTGGTGGAAAATGCTGTCAAGCATGGTATCTGCGGCTTGACGCAGGGCGGCCTGATCGAGATCGCGGTGCAGCGCGCGGGCAGCTTGCTGCACATTGCCGTGCGCAATCCGGTGGATGTGGATCAAGGACCGGCCCACGGCAAGGGCGTGGGGCTGGACAATGTGCGCCAGCGCCTGGCCAGCACCTATGGGCATGAAGCGGGCGTGCACTGGATACGGCGCAACGCGACGTTTGAAGTGACGCTATCGATGCCGGCGCAGACCGGCGACACGGAGGAAGCATGATGCAGGCAAGAATGCGGGTGGCCATCGTCGATGACGAAGCGCTGGCGCGCAGCGTGTTGCGCGAATACCTGGCGCGCCATGACGATATCGACATCGTGGCCGAATGCGCCAACGGCTTCGAAGCCGTCAAGGCCATCGCGGAGCTGGCACCGGAACTGGTGTTTCTCGACATCCAGATGCCGCGCCTCGATGGCTTTGAAGTGGCGCAGCTGATCGGCGCGAAGACCAAGCTGATCTTTGTTACGGCGTACGACCAGTATGCATTAAGGGCGTTCGAATACCACGTCTTGGACTATCTGCTCAAACCGTTCAGCGAACAGCGCTTCGAGCAGGCGCTGGCCCATGCGCGCAGCAACTGCAGCATGCCCGAGACCGTGTTGACGCTGGCGCGTGAGGCGGCCACGCGCGCCGCCCCTTTGGCCCGCGTGCTGATACGCGACGGTGCCAAGGTCCATGTGATCGCCAGCGCCCGCATCGACTATATCGAGGCGCAGGACGATTACATCAGCATCCGTTCCGAGGGCAAGTCTTACCTGAAAAGTCAGACGCTGGCGCAGCTGGAAATCCAGCTCGATCCCGCCAGGTTCGTGCGCGTGCACAGGTCGTATCTGCTCAATATCGATGGCATAGGCCGCATCGAGGCGAGCAGCAAGGATAGTCACGTAGCCATCTTGCGCGATGACACGCGCATTCCCGTGAGCAAGGCCGGGTATCAAAAACTCAAGGCATTAGTCGGCTAGCTGCACGTCCCACCAGGTCGGCAGCAATTGACGGATTTCGGGTCGGGAAAAACGGTCGTCGATCAGATAGACGACGCCCTTGTCCGACTGCGTGCGGATGACTCTGCCAGCCGCTTGCACTACTTTTTGCATGCCCGGATACAAATACGTGTAGTCGTAGCCGGCGCCGAAGATGTCGCCCATGCGCTGGCGGATCTGCTCGTTGACGGGATTGATCTGTGGCAAACCGAGGGTGGCGATGAAGGCGCCGATCAGGCGCGCGCCCGGCAAGTCGATGCCTTCGCCGAAGGCTCCGCCCAGCACGGCAAAGCCGATGCCGCGCGTGTCCAGGCCAAAGCGGCCCAGGAATTGCGCGCGGGCATTATCGTCCATGCGGCGCGGCTGCTGCCAGATGGGCACGTCGGCATGCTGCTGTGCAAACAGGCTGGCGGTCTTTTCCATGTAATCAAAACTGCTGAAGAAGGCCAGGTAGTTGCCCGGCGTTTCGGCGTACTGGCGCGCCATCAGTTGCACGATGGGCAGTAGCGAAGCGGCGCGGTGCTGGTAACGCGTGGAAATAGTGTCCGCCACGCGCACGGATAGCTGTTCCGCCTGGAAAGGCGATTCCACGTCGACCCAGGCCGTGTCGGCGGGCATGCCCAGGGTGTCGCTATAGTAATTCCACGGGCTCAGGGTGGCGGAAAACAGGGCCGTGCTGTGGCTGGCCGCGAAACGTTCCTTGAGGAAGGGCGCCGGGACGATGTTGCGAATGCAGACGGTGGAGCCAGCAGTCGATCCCGTATTTGTCTTGCTGACATCGAACAGCGAATGTGCGCCAAAGCTCTCCGCCAGGCGGTTGATCAGCAACACGTCAAAATAAAAGCGCTGCACGTCCTCATCGAGCGCTGCCGCGTGTTCGGCCTGGTAGTCGCCGATGGCCGTCGCCACACCTTGCAGGGCGCCAAAGAATTTGTCCGGCAAGTCCGCATGCACGTGGTAGTCGCCATCTTGTTCCTTGAGCAAGGTCGTCCACTGGCGCGAGAGGCGGTCCAGCGGTTTCTTCAAGGCGACAGGCGCGACCTTGCGCAACAGCTTCAGCTTGACCTGCTCCAGCTCGGCCGTATACATGCTGCGCGCGCGCGACACCATATTGTGCGCTTCGTCAACCAGCACATTGACCTTCCAGTCGTGCGCCAGGGTCATGCCGTACAGCATGGCGCTGAGATCGAAATAGTAATTGTAGTCGCCGATGACGACATCGCTCCAGCGTGCCAGCTCCATGCCCAGGTAGTAGGGGCAAACACCCTGTTGCAAGGCGATGGCGCGCACCGCTTGCTTGTCGAGGATCAAGCCGCTGGCCAGCGCGACTTCGCGCGCCAGCGGCAAGCGGTCGTAAAACCCCTGCGCCAGCGGACACGATTCGCCGTGGCAAGCCTTGTCAGGATGCTCGCAGGCGCTGTTCTTGGCGCTCAGTTCCAGCACCCGCAGGGGCAGTAGCGGCGCGCTCTCCTTGAGGATGGCGCAGGCGTCGAGCGCCATTTGCCGCCCCGGCACCTTGGCGGCCAGGAAAAACAGCTTGTCGAGGCCGTGCGCGGCCGTGGCTTTCAACATGGGGAACAGGCTGCCCACCGTCTTGCCGATACCCGTCGGCGCTTGCGCCAGCAAGCCGCAACCACGGCTGCTGGCCTTGTACATGGCCTCTGCCAGCTGGCGCTGGCCCGGACGGAAGTCGGCGTGCGGAAAGACCATGCTGGCGAGCTGCGCATCGCGGCTGGCCCGGTGCGCCATTTCCTGCTCGGCCCAGTCCAGGAAGAGGGTGCAATGCTGCTCGAAGAAAATGCGCAGCGCCTCGGCCGTGCATTCCTCGTGCATGACGCTTTCCTTTTGGCTGACGATGTCGAAATACACGAGCGCCACGCGCAGCATGGGCAGTTTCAGTTGCTGGCACAGCAAATGGCCGTAGATGCGCGCCTGCGCCCAGTGCAGCTGGCGGTGGTTGGCGGGCATGGCGTCGAGCTCGCCCCGGTAGGTCTTGATCTCTTCCAGCTGGCGCCGCGCCGGGTCGTAGCCATCGGCGCGCCCGCGCACATGCAGGGGGCCGAAGTCGCCGCAAAGGCTGATTTCCCGCTGGTAATCGTCGTCGCGTCGGCTAGTCACGGTGGCGTGGCCGGCCATGCCTTCCTGCGCCGTGGGGGCGGGCGTGAAACGCAAGTCCAGGTCGCCCACCTTGGCGGTGAATTCACACAGGGCGCGCACGGCGATCGTGTAGCTCATGGCGCGCCCTCCCATTGCAGGTAGCACACGCTGACGGGCATGGCGTGTTCGGCGCAGTACGCTATCCAGCGCAGCTGGTTGTCTTGCAGGCGGTCACCCGGACCCTTGACTTCGATCATGCGGTAGCGCTGCTCGGCCGGCCAGAACTGGATTAAATCGGGCAAGCCGCTGCGGTTGTTTTTAATATCGAGCAAGATGCGCTCAAACGCCTTCTTCAGGTGGGCCGCCGGGATGCAGGCCAGCGCCAGGTCCAGCAAGTCCTTGTCCAGCGCTTGCCAGCTGACGAAGGGCGAAACGATGCCGTGCTTGCTGGCCAAGGTGGCGCGGATGGCGGCGTGGTAACGGCCGTCGTCCAGTTGCGCCAGGCAGGCGGCAAAGTCCCGGCTGCGGCGCGCATGGAAATCGGCGCTGTGCAAGTCGGCCGGGCCACGGTGAAACGGGTGGAAAAAGGCGCCCGGTATGGCCTTGAAGATGGCCGGCCAGCACAGCAGGCCGAACAGCGAGTTGATCAGGGTGTTTTCCACGTAGTACACGGGCGCGTCGTCCTGCATCAGGTGCTGCTGCACCACGCCTTCGACGTAGCTCGCTGCGCCTGGATGCGGCAGCCGCAGATCGATGCGGTCCACGGCGGCGGCGACGTTGGCTGCCTGTTTTGCGTGGCCCAGCTTGCGCCGCAAGCGTGGCGCCATGCGTAGCAGCAATTGCTGTTCTCCTTCGCTTTCCGGCGCGGCCAGGGCCAGCGTCAGGCGTTCGTAGGCCGCTTGCGCCTGCTCATCTTTTTCCAGCACGCGGATGGCGCGCCCGCGCGCGCCCGGATAGCGGCAATCGGCGTAGGCGCGGTAGGCGGCTGGCCAGTCCTGGCATTTTTCCAGATGCTGGGCGATCTGGAAGCGCAGCTTGTCGCGCCGGCTGGCTAGCCAGGTATTGTCCGGCGATAATGGCAGCGCCGCCAGTTGCTGCAGCACTTCGTCTGCCGGCACGTCGTCGTTGTAGCGTTCGCGGCACTGGTACAGCACTTCATAGTGCTCGATATCCTGGCGCGTGCGAAAACCGCGCGACTGCGGCGAGAATTCCACTTTTTCATATTGGTACACCCCGAGGTCGGACAGCACGAATTGCGACCAGTCCTGGCGATAGTTGCCAAAATAGATCAGGCGCAGGCGGTCGCACAGCGGTTGCAGACCGATGCGGTACAGTACGTCGCCCGAGGCCGGATACCAGGCGGAAAACGGCTTAGCTTCAGCATGTTGTTCGCGCAAGGCGTCGAGTTGCTCGGCCTTGCGCGCCGTCTTCAGGGGGGCTGCAAGGCTGAAGGCTTCGGCGACTTCTGCTTTCAGCAGCAAGTCGAATACCGCATCGAGCGCAATGACGGGGTCGGCCTCCACCCATGCCAAGGCGAGCAAGGGCAGGGCGGCCGCGCGCGTGTCGCCGATTTCCGGGTAATTGAGTTTGCTGGCGCGAAATAGACAGCCTTTGCGCATGACCAGGCGCACGAACAGGGCGCGCGAGGGCTGCGGCAGTGCGCCGAATGCGGCGATGAACTGTATTTCTTCAGCGCTCAGCAGATCGGCGTAACGCGCGCCGATCCAGTGTAAGACTTCCTGGAAATTATCCAGATAGTACAAGGGATTTTCCAGGACTCTCAGCATGGGGGCGATAGGGCAACAGGGCAATAGGGCAGTGGTGCAACAGGGCAAGTTGCAAGCGGATGATTTTTACTGTGTTTATATACAGTTTAAACCTTCCGCCGCCGCTTGCCCAGCGATTTCATGTCCAGCCACCTGTACGGCAGGCAAAACAGCGCTTGTGCTTGTGATTGCTCGGGCAATGATAGCCGAGGCGATGGCATGCACGGCAGCAAAGCAATGACGGGTATAATTAATAAACATTTCAGTTTACTTATATGGCGTGGCCACGTAGGCTTGCCAGAGACAATCCGCCGAGGCCGCATGAAAAACATCATTCTCATTTGCGCCGCCTGTATGCTGGCGCTGCTATCGACCATCGGCGCCTCCCTGCCATACCCGATCTTGCCGCCCTTGTTCGCCGCCGAGGCGCCGAATGCCTTCAATCATTTCCTGGGTTTGCCGTCGAAACTGCTGTTCGGCTTGGCGCTGACCATCAATCCGCTGGGCCTGCTGATCGGCTCGGCCGTGCTGGGGCCGCTGTCGGACCGCTATGGTCGCCGTCCCTTGCTGATGCGCACGGCCGTGGGCGCCGCCATTGGCCACGCCATCACGGCATGGGCACTGGTGATCCAGTCCTATCCGCTGTTCCTGGTGGCCCGTTTCATCACGGGTTTGCTGGAAGGAAACGGCGCCGTGGCGCGCGCCATGCTGGCCGACCAGTTGACGGGGCCGCTGCGCTTGCGCGCCATGTCCTGGCTCAATGGCGCGTTTTACCTTGGTTGGCTGGTGGGCCCGATCCTGGCGGGTGCGACCCTGCATTGGGGCGTCACGGTGCCATTCTGGATCGCCGCCACCGCCCTGATGCTCGTCGCCGTGCTGGTGGCCGCCGGTTTGCCGCGCGAAACGCCTTCGCTATTGACGACCTCGTGGTGGCAGGTGGCGCGCGACCGTCATGTGCTCAATTTGCTGCGCCATGCCGAGTTGCGCACCTTGTTCATCGTGCAACTGGCGCTGACCTGCGGCGTGGCCAGTTTTTACGAGTTTTATCCGCTGTGGCTAGTCGAGATGGCCAGTTACCATGCGCAGGAGATTGCCTGGGTGAATGTAGGCCTGTGCGGCACGATGACGATCACCTCGCTGCTGGCGGGCGGTCCCAGCCGCCATGCGCCGCTGCTGCGCGCCAGCTGGTATGCGAGTGGCGTGGCGCTGGCCATCGGCGTGCTGGCGCTGGGTGATATATGGGTGGGCCTCGCCGCCATCGTGCTATTCGGCATTCCGAATGCGCTGTACAACACGGTCATCCAGGGCTGGTGCGCCGAACGCTTCAGCGTGCATGGGCAGGGCGCCGTGATGGGCTTGCTGTCCACCACCTTTTGCATTGCCAATATCGTCGTGGCCCTGAGCGGCTCGGTGCTGACGCTGATCGACACGCGGCTGATCCTCGCCGCAGGCGCCATGTCCGCCGCCTGGGCTGCCTGGCGCATGGCGGCCTGGCGCCGCCAGCTCGATGGCGCCGCCGACGCCAAGGCGGTCGCATGAGCGCCAGTACGTCCGGGCAGAGCTTGTCGCTGTTGAAGCTGCGCGGGCCGCAGACGGCGCAGCAACTGGCGCTCTTGCTCGGCATCACCTCCATGGGCGCGCGGCGCCAGCTCGAAGCGGCGCAGCAGAAGGGCCTGGTGGCCTTCGAGGACGTGGCTGACAAGGTGGGGCGCCCGGCGCGGCGCTGGGCGTTGACGCGCGAGGGCCACGCGCGCTATCCGGACCGGCATGCCGACCTGACCCTGGAATTGATCGGGCAAGTGAAAAACCTGTTCGGTGACGAGGGCCTGGATAAATTGATCGACGCGCGCGAACGCAGCAGTGTCGCCGCCTACAGCACGCTGATCGACTTGCGCCTTGCGCTGGCGCAAAGAGTGGAGATCCTGGCGCGGACGCGCGATGACGAGGGTTACATGGCCCATGCCGAGGCGCAGGACGATGGCAGTGTCTTGTTGGTGGAAAACCATTGCCCGATTTGCGCAGCGGCCACCGCATGCCAGAATTTGTGCCGCTCGGAGCTGGCCATCTTTCAGCGGGTGTTGGGGGACGATTGCATGGTGGAACGCAGTCAATATCTGCTGCAGGGCGGGCGGCGCTGCGTGTACCGGATCGTGCCGGTGAGGTGAAGCCAAGCAAAGGCTGGGGTCAGGCCCGGCGGGTCTGACCCCACATGGAGTCAACTTACTTCTTGGCAGCCTTCGGCTTGGCAGCGGGCGCCGCCTTTTCAGGCGCAGCTTGTGCGCCGGCCGTGGCCTGCGCCACTTGCGCGCTAGCCTTGGCAATTTGATCTTCCACCGTCTTCACGGCCTGTTTCGTGGCCTTGGTTACTTGTTCGTAACCGAGGAAGGCGTTGTCGATGGCAGCCTTGACGATGGCCACGGCGTTTTCCGAGCCCGGCGGCACGTTTTTCGTGACGTCATAAATCAGGGCGCTCAAATTGCTTTTTGCTTCGGCCACGTGGGCTTCTGCGGCCGTGGTGAATTCCGTGTGGATTTCCTTGATGATGTCGTCGAGTTGCTGTTTATACGCTTTTGCACCGGCAACACCCGGTTGCAGCTGGGCAGCGGCGGCCGCCATGGCAGCCTTTGGATCCTTGGCCTGACTGATTTCCTTGCTGGCGGCAAGGCCATCTTCGATGCCGGACTTGGCGGTAGCCATGTTCAGCGCCAGTACCTGCTCCACGCCTTGCACGGCCTTGGAGGTGAGGCTGTTGAAGGTCATCAGCTGGAATTCAAACAGGGCCTTGGTGGCCGATGCGAATTGTTCGGGATTTGTAAACATGTGGTCTCCTCGGTTTGAATAGATACGTTCTTATCGTTCCATACTCTTTCGATGCCGCATTGCCATTGCTTGCTCTCAAGCCGGTGCCCCGTGTGGTCATGGCCCCATTATTTAACAAGCGCCGGTTTTTCGCAACGGCTATCTTTGTACGGTCCCGAGGCCAGTTCCCAGCCAAATCCCAGGGTGGACTGGGCGCATGACAGGGTGCCGTCGATCTTGCTGCGCCATTGGTACCAGGGTGCCGGCGCGGCCGAGGCGTACGCGCAGGCGGCCAGCAGGACTGCGGCGATCAGGTATTTCATCAGTGCTCCGAAAGAAAAGTCTGCCGACATTGTAGCGCGCCGGCGATTCAGGCAGCCGGCGATTGCGGCGCTGCGGCCGGTAACTGCAGGGTGAAGGTGGTGCCGCTGTCGGCACCGGTGCTGCTGCTGGCGCCGATATTGCCACCCAGCACGCCCGTGACGATATTGTGCGCCACATGCAGGCCCAGGCCCGAGCCGCCGGACCCGAGCTTGGTCGTGAAAAAGGGGTCGTAGATGCGCGCCAGATCGTCGGCGGCGATGCCCACGCCCGTGTCGGCGATGGACACGGTGATCATCTGCCCGTCATCGCTGGCGCACGCGGTGATGCTGATATTGCCGCCGCTGCGCCCCTCGAAGCCATGGCGCAGGCAGTTTTCCAGCAGGTTGCTCAGTACCTGGCCCAGCGGATCGGGATAGCTGTCCATGACTAGGCCGTCTGGTACGTTTTGCGTCAGGCTCAGGCCGGCGGCCTTGAGCAGCGTGGACATGGGCAGCATCAGTTCGGCGATGAACTGGCGTAGCGGAAAGCGCCGCCGTGGCGAGCTGGCGTGGTCAACGGCGATCAGCTTGAAGCTCGAGACCAAGTCGGCGGCGCGCTGCAAGTTGCGCAGCATGATGGCGTCCGCTTCGCTCGCTTGGCTCAGGTAGGCACCGAGTTCGGAGCGGCGCAGTCCGTCCTGGAAGCTGGCCTGGATATCGCGCGTGCGCTCGGCCATGGTGGTGGCCACCACCAGGCCGTTGCCGATCGGCGTATTGAGTTCGTGCGCAATGCCAGCGACCAGCGCGCCCAGTGCGGCCAGCTTGTCGCGGCGCACCAGTTCTTCTTGCGTGATGGACAGGTTTTCCAGCGCTGCGGCCAATTCCCGGTTCGTCTGCTCGGAGTGCTCCTTGGCCTGCGTCAAGGCTGCCGTGCGTTCGTCTACCAGCTCTTCGAGGTGGGCGCGGTGGCGCTGCAGTTCGCGTTCGTGGCGCATGCGCCCGATGGCGATGCCTGCCAGGTCGGTGGCCGTATCGATCAGCTGCAGCTCGTGCGCATCGGGCTTGCGCACTTCGCGGTAGTACATGGCGAAAGAGCCGAGCACGGCGCCATCCTGGCCGAAGATGGGGCGCGACCAGCAGGCGCGCAAGCCGAACGGTGCCGCCAGCTCGCGGTAAGGTGCCCACAGCGGATCGTGCATGATATCGCTCACGACCACCGGTTCGTGCCGGAACATGGCCGTGCCGCAGGAGCCCACGCCGGGTCCGATGGCCACGCCTTCGAGCTGGGTCAGGTACTCGGGCGGCAGGCTGGGGCCGGTCGCGCTGTGCATGTGGATGCCATCATCGTCGAGCAGCATGATGGAACAGAGCACGCCACGCGACTGGCTTTCGATCAGCAGCAGCAGCTGGTTCAGGGTGGGGTTCAGGGGTGCGCCCTTGGCGACCATTTCCAGCAAGGCGCTCTGGCCCGCGCGCATCGCTTCGGCGAAGTTGCGTTCGGTTAAGTCGATGACGCGCGCATGGACCAGCTGGCGCCCTGGCACGGACAAGCGCATCAAACGGATTTCGCAGGCGATCGGGTGGCTGTCGCGGTGGCAGCAGATGGCGCGGAAAACGACGATCTTGCCTTGCAAGGTATCGCCGATCTTCTCTTCCAGCAATTGCGGCGAGGCGCGGCCGTCGTCCTGATGCCTGGGGAACAGCGGCTCGATGCCGCCTTGCAGCAGTTCGGCCAGCGGCATGCCGAACAATTCTTCGGCCAGGTGGTTGGCGTCGATCAGCAGGCGGTTGTCGATATCGAACAGCAGCACGGCGTCGGGTGAGCCAGCCAGGATGGCATGGTAATTGACTTCCAGCGTTTGCGGATGCCGCGGCCGCGCCGTTGTTGCAGCCGTTGCAGTGGTAACGGAAAGGCGCGCGGCCTGCACCTCGGCCTTGTGCAATGCCAGTTCCATGAGGATTTTTTCCGCCACGTCGCGCGCATTGAAGGGCATTTTGATGTAATCGCTGGCGCCGGCGCCCACGCTGCGGCCCTGTTCCTCGGCGCTGGGCGTGGCCGACATCAGCAGCAGGGGCACGCCGTGGCTTCCGCCCGCATTGCGCAGGCGCAGGCAGGTGGCGCCGATATTCGTGCCGGCCAGCGCCGCGTCGAGCAAGATCAAGTCGGTACCGCCGGCCGCCAGTTGCACGCCTTCGTCGACATCACCCGCCAGTCCCGTGCCCAGGTTATGCCGGTCCAGCACATACAGCAGTTCGCGCACATCGTCAGGTGAATTGCTGACCAGTAGCACCTTGGCCCGATCGGCGATGGAAGAAATCAACTGAGTCATGGTGGCGCGCCCTTACGCGTATCGTGAGGTGTGAGGTTAGTATTACATCAAGGCAAGTCGGAGTAAACGACAATTCCTGGTAAGCCAAGGCAAGGCAAGGCAATGTCAGACGATGTTACGCCTTCTGTGATGCCAGTTCAGTGCGCGCCTGTTCGATACGCGCGTAATTATCCTCGATCCAGTCGACCAGCACGGCCAGCCGTTCGGCCGCCTCGCGTCCCAGCGGCGTGAGGCTGTATTCTACCTTGGGCGGTATCACCAGATACGCCTGGCGCAGCACGAAGCCGTCGCCTGCCAGCGCTTCCAGAGTTTGCGCCAGCATTTTTTCGCTGACCCCGCCCACTTCGCGGCGCAGTTCGCTGAAGCGCCGCGTGCCGCTTAGTAGCAATACCAGCACTAGCACGGCCCAGCGGCTGGTCAGGTGGCTGAGCACGACGCGCGACGGACAGGCCGCTGCGAGCAGTTGCGCGCCCTGGTTTTGCTCGGTGAGGGCGGCGCGCAGGCTGGCCCCTGGAGTGTCTGTGGACATGCTAGTTGGCCTTCAAGATGGGAGTGTGGTGGGCGTGTAAATTAATACTTACCAAAAGGTACGTACTTACAATAAGTAAGTAATAGTCCTATTATAGGGTCTTGTCATCCACTCTCCAAGGAAAAATCATGATCGTCATCACCGGTGCCACAGGTAATCTGGGCCAGCACGTCATCGCCAGCCTGCTCACGCGCGTACCTGCAGGGCACATCATCGCCGCCGTGCGCAACCCGGCCAAGGCCGCCAACCTGGCCGCACTGGGCGTGCAAGTGCGCCAGGCCGATTACAACGATGCTGCCAGCCTCGACGCGGCTTTCAAGGGCGCGACAAAAATCCTGCTCATTTCGTCGAGCGAAGTGGGCCAGCGCGCGCCGCAGCACCAGAATGTCGTCGACGCGGCCAAGCGGGCAGGCGTGTCTCTGCTCGCCTACACCAGCGTCTTGCGCGCCGACACGTCACCGCTGGGCCTGGCCGCCGAACACGTCATCACGGAAGCGGCTATCCGCGCCTCCGGCCTGCCTTACGCTTTCCTGCGCAACGGCTGGTATCTGGAAAATCACACGGAGCACCTGGCGCCCGTGCTTGAACATGGCGTGGTATTGGGTGCAGCGCAAGGCGGGCGTTTCTCGTCGGCCGCGCGCGCCGACTACGCCGCCGCCGCCGCTGCCGTGTTGACGGCGCCAGAGCCGCAAGCCATTTATGAACTGGCCGGCGACCAGGGCTTTACCCTGGCCGAGTACGCCGCTGAAGTGGCGCGTCAGTCGGGCAAGGCGATTGTCTACAAGGATATGGCGCAGGCCGACTTCAAGCTAGCCTTGCTTGGCGTGGGCGTGCCGGAAGGTTTTGCGCAGTTGCTGGCCGATTCCGACGCGGGCGCAGCCAAGGGGGCTCTGGAAGACAATGGGCAGCAATTGAGCGCGCTGATTGGTCGTCCGACGACTAGCCTGCTTGACGCCGTCAAGGCGGCGCTGGCGAAGTAAGGGAAATGCAGGGGCGCGGCCGCAGGAGAGGGTGGCCGCGTGGCATTCTGGAATGAAAAAAGCCGCAAACTCGTGAAAGTTTGCGGCTTTTTTGCGAATTAGGTAATGGTGCCCACGAAGGGACTCGAACCCCTACACCCGAAGGCACATGGACCTGAACCATGCGCGTCTACCAATTCCGCCACGTGGGCACTGATGCTGCTTATTGCTTATTACTATCTACTGCTGTCTCACTACTGTACTGCGGACTACAACGACAACATCTCGTTGCTGGTGGTGCCCACGAAGGGACTCGAACCCCTACACCCGAAGGCACATGGACCTGAACCATGCGCGTCTACCAATTCCGCCACGTGGGCATTATGCTGCTGACTGCTTTACTACTTTATCACTTTTTACTGCGGATCACAACGCTCAACAACGCGTTGCTGGTGGTGCCCACGAAGGGACTCGAACCCCTACACCCGAAGGCACATGGACCTGAACCATGCGCGTCTACCAATTCCGCCACGTGGGCAATGTTACTGCTTGCTACTCTTTATCGCTGCGTGTTCTGCAGCGAGGACAAAATCATAAGGGCTGGCGCGCATTCGGTCAATCAACATTTTGCACTTTTCTTCAAGAAACATATCTTTTCGCCTGAAAATGGCTGTTCCCTATGAAAAAAGGCAAGATGTGCCTCTTTTTTCAGCGCTTTTTCGTCAGGTTCCTTCCGTGGGGAGCGGGAGCGGCTGCCGACCTGCCGCAGTACGAGCGGCAGGCGGTGATTTGCGGCGCAGGAATGAAAAAAGCCGCAAACTCGTGAAAGTTTGCGGCTTTTTTGCGAATTAGGTAATGGTGCCCACGAAGGGACTCGAACCCCTACACCCGAAGGCACATGGACCTGAACCATGCGCGTCTACCAATTCCGCCACGTGGGCACTGATGCTGCTGTAACTCACTACTTTACTACTTTACTACTTTACTGCTTGCGTCATTGTTGCCAAATAAATTAGCAACAATTCTGCTATCATAGCGACTTGAAGAGTTTTGCGCCAGATGAGCTTTCGCTCCATACTGCACATCAACCCTGTACCGCTTCTCTTGTGACGCCACGCCGATAAAGGCGTTTTGCTGCAAGAGGGCTAGATTATAGAGCAATATTTGCCGAAGTCAAATGCATTGCGCAGTTTTTCCCCCTTTTTTCATTGGCGGGGCACTTGTTCGGTTTCCGCTACGCTGTCCGTTAGGCAAACTAAGGCGTCGTCCGGTACACTACCGGACATCACCGTGTCAATATTGACGGTGATGTCATCGGTCTTTGCATTCCGTTTGATCACTGTCAATAACAACTATAGAAATACTTTTGAGCCAAAATACCCACACCATCCCCAGCCGGGAGGACATTCTCGGCATATTCCGCAGCGTCAACGCGCCTCTCGACCCGCAGTCTCTGGGGAAAACGCTGCAAGTGCATGCCGATTCCATGGATGTCCTGGTCCGTCGCCTGAAGGCGATGGAGCGTGACGGCCAGCTGAAGTCTGATGCCAGCGGCGTATTCTGCCTGGCCGACCAGAGTGCGCTTGTCGCCGGTCGCGTCACCAGCCACCGCGATGGCTTCGGTTTCGTCATTCCCGACGACGCCAGCGCCGACCTGTTCTTGCCTGAAAAAGAAATGCAGAAAGTCTTGCACGGCGATAAGGTCATGGCCCGCATCGTCGGCACGGACCGTCGCGGTCGCCCGGAAGGCACGATCGTGGAAGTCACTTACCGCGCCAATACCCACGTGATCGGTCGTTTGATCCAGGAAAACGGCACCTGGGTCGTGGCGCCGGAAGACCAGCGCATCGGCCAGGACATCCTGGTGACCGGTTCGGTGGGCAAGGCGAAGGCCGGCCAGATTGTCAGCGTCGAGTTGACCGAACAGCCGATGCGCTTCAAGCAGCCGGTCGGCAAGATCGTTGAAGTGCTCGGTGCACTCGACGATCCCGGCATGGAAATTGAAATTGCCGTGCGCAAATTCAACGTGCCACACATCTTTTCCGCCACTGCCTTGAAACAGGCGGAAAAACTGCCGTTCGAAGTGCGTGCCGCCGACTTGAAAGAGCGTGTCGACCTGCGCGACGTGCCATTGGTGACCATCGATGGCGAAGATGCGCGCGATTTCGACGATGCCGTGTATTGCGAACCCGTCAAGATCGGCCGCGCCAACTGCTTCCGCCTGATCGTGGCCATTGCCGATGTCAGCCATTACGTGAAGCCGAACGACGCGCTCGACGTCGACGCGCTCGAACGCAGCACGTCCGTCTACTTCCCGCGCCGCGTGATCCCGATGCTGCCGGAAAAGCTGTCGAATGGCTTGTGCTCGCTGAACCCGGCCGTCGACCGTCTGACCCTCGTCTGCGACGCCGTCGTCAGCGACAAGGGCGAATTGAAGGCCTACCAGTTCTACCCGGCCGTGATCCATTCTGCCGCGCGCCTCACGTATGATGAAGTCGCTGCCGTGCTGGGCAATACCAAGGGACCCGAAGCGGCACGCCGCGCCGACATCCTGCCGCACCTGCAAAACCTGGAAACTGTGTATCGCGCCTTGCTGAAAGCACGCACGCAGCGCGGCGCCATCGATTTCGAGACGACGGAAACGTACATCGTCTGCAATAGTGCCGGCAAGATCGAAAAGATCATCCCCCGCACGCGCAATGAAGCGCACAAGATTATCGAAGAGTGCATGCTGGCAGCGAACGTCTGTGCCGCTGATTTGTTGCTGCGCAACAAGCATCCTGGCACTTACCGCATCCACGCCAGCCCGACCAAGGAAAAGCTCACGCAAGTGCGCACCTTCCTGAAACAGGTAGGCTTGAACTTGACGGGTGGCGACACGCCATCGGCATCGGATTACCAGACGCTGATGCAGCAGATCAAGCTGCGTCCCGACGCGGCCCTGTTGCAAACGATGCTGCTGCGTTCGATGCAGCAAGCCGTCTATAGCCCGGACAATATCGGCCACTTTGGCCTGGCCTATGAGGCGTACGCCCACTTCACCAGCCCGATCCGTCGCTATCCCGACTTGCTCACGCACCGCGCCATCAAGGCTATTTTGCAAGGCAAGAAATACGAGCCCAAGCTGTCCGATAAGGTCGTGTTGAACACCAACGTCTCGAACGCCACGCGCAAGCAGCAGGCCAAGGACAAGGCCGACGGCAAGCCGAAGAAGACCGATCTGACCATCTGGGACGCGCTCGGTGTGCATTGCTCCGCCAACGAGCGCCGTGCCGATGAAGCGTCGCGCGACGTGGAAGCGTGGCTGAAATGCTACTTCATGCAAGACAAGCTGGGCGAGGAATTCACGGGCACCATCACGGGCGTGACCACCTTCGGCGTGTTCGTGCAGCTCGACACCCTGTTTGTCGAAGGCTTGGTGCACGTCACCGAGCTGGGCACCGACTACTTCCAGTACGACGATGCGCGCCATGAATTGCGCGGCGAACGCACGGGCAAGCGCTTCCAGCTGACGGACCGCTTGACGGTACAAGTGGCGCGTGTCGATCTGGAGACACGCAAGATCGACCTGCGTCTGGTGACCGATGCGGAACTGGCGGGCGAAGAAGCGCCAGCCAAAGCGAGCGGTGGCGGCAAGCGCAAGGGCGAGAAGAAATCGATGCACAAGCCAGGTCCAGTGACCGAACAGCGCCACGAGGTCAAGGCCGTCGTCAACAACGGCGGCAAGGCTGGCAATGGCTCCGGCGGCCGTGCCAATGGCGCCCAGGCGCCAGTCCAGCCTGCTGCCAAGGCGCAAGCCAAGGCGGCGCCGAAGGAAGCCCCTAAGGTGGCAGCCCCCAAGGCAGCGGCGCCCAAGCGTAGCAAAAAACCTGTTGCGGCCCCCGCCGCAGCGGCACCACGTGCAGCAAAAACTGTATCAAAAACAAGCAAAAGCAAGCGATAAAAGAAGCGATAACACATGAAGAATAAAATGATTTTCGGCTTCCATGCCGTCACCTCGCGCCTGCGTCACGAAGCGTCGTCCGTGGAAGAAATTTTTGTCGATGCCAGCCGCGTCGACGGCCGCATGAAAGACATGATTGCTGCCGCCAAGGCTGCCAACGTGCGCGTCATGCCGGTTGACTCCTCGCGTCTGGACAAGATCGTCGGCACGCGCCGTCACCAGGGCGTAATCGCCTTTGCGTCGCAGCTGTCGCTGGCGCGCAATCTCGATGAGCTGCTCGACGCCATCGACGGCCCGCCACTGCTGTTGATACTCGACGGCATTACCGACCCGCACAACCTGGGCGCCTGCCTGCGCGTGGCCGACGGCGTCGGCGCACATGCCGTCATCGTGCCGAAGGACCGCGCCGTGGGCTTGAATACCACGGCCGCCAAGGTCGCCAGTGGCGCCGCCGAAACCGTCCCGTACATCACCGTGACGAACCTGGCGCGTACCATGCGTGAACTCAAGGACCGCGGCATCTGGCTGATCGGTACCTCGGACGATGGCGAAAAAGGCCTGTACGAAGCCGATTTCACGGGCCCGACCGCGCTGGTCATGGGTTCCGAAGGCGAAGGCATGCGCCGTTTGACGCGCGACACCTGCGACATCCTCGTCAGCATCCCGATGTTCGGCTCCGTCGAGAGCCTGAACGTGTCGGTGGCCTCCGGTGTGTGCTTGTATGAAGCGCGCCGCCAGCGTATTGCGCTGGAGCCATAACAAGCGGCCAAGTCTTCAGCGTGCCATTTGCTTGAGCTATTTTTACCCCAAAAGCAAATCCTGGGGTCGTACCCTCAGGGTACGACCCCGGCACTTTCGCCGTTGGGTTGAGTGCATTTGATCAGCCGCCGCCCTTGAGGCGGCGCTTGTTTATCTGCCTCCCCGGCAGCGCACCGCCGAATACGCTACCATTTGCGTCTTGTCTCTTATCTATTCAGAAATCCGTCTTATGTTCCACCACCTGCGCGAAGATATCAACAGCATCATAGAACGTGACCCCGCCGCCCGCAATGGCTGGGAGGTGATGACCTGTTATCCGGGCTTGCACGCCATCGTCATGCATGGCTGGGCAAACTGGTGCTGGACGCGCCACATGAAGTGGGTGGGGCGCTTCATTTCCTACATCGCGCGCATCATCACGGGTATTGAAATCCACCCGGGCGCTGTCATCGGCCGGCGCGTCTTCATCGACCATGGCTTCGGCGTGGTGATCGGCGAGACAGCCGTCGTCGGCGACGACTGCACCATTTACCAGGGCGTGACCCTGGGCGGCACCTCGCTGCACAGCGGCGCCAAGCGCCATCCGACCCTGCAGCGTGGCGTCATCGTGGGCGCCGGCGCCCAGGTGCTGGGCAGCTTCACCGTAGGCGAGTATGCCAAGGTGGGCTCGAACGCCGTGCTGCTGAAAGCCGTGCCGTCCGGCGCCACGGCTGTTGGCAACCCGGCACACATCGTGCAAAAGGATGTCAGTGCCTTGCGCGAGGGCAGCACGGCGCACCTGTTTGCCGCGTATGGCGTGACGCCCAACGGCGACGATCCCCTGTCGAAGGCGCTGCAAGGATTGATCACGCATGCCGTGGCACAGGAGCAGCGCATCGAAACCATCGTCGCCACGCTGAAGGCGGCGGGCATCTGCTGCCAGGGCGTGCCCGATTGTGATAAATTCGATTCCGAGCAAATGAACAAGCTGGTTGATTAAGGAAACAGGCATGACTACAGACGCAAATGCAGCAGAAAAGAGTAGTGACAATCCGAATTTGCTCGACCCCTTCGAGATCCGCGTGCTGGCCGTGCTGGCTGAAAAGGAAGCGCTGACGCCGGACAGCTACCCGCTGTCCCTGAATGCCCTGACGAACGGCTGCAACCAGCTGTCCAGCCGCGACCCCGTCATGGTCTTGTCCGAGGAAACCGTGTACGACGTGCTGCAGCGCTTGATGCAGCGTAAATTCGTCAACGGCATCACGCAGGCAGGTGCACGGGTCGCCAAGTATGAACACCGCATGCGCATCAAGTGGTCGCTGGAACAGGACAAGCTGGCCATCCTGACGATATTGATGCTGCGTGGTTTGCAAACGGCGGGCGAGATTCGCAGCCGCAGTGGCCGCGTGCATGAGTTCAAGTCGGTGGCGGAAGTGGAGTCCGGCCTGCAATTTTTGATCGACAAATATCCGCCGCTGGTGGCCAGGCTGGCGGTCGCTCCCGGCGCCAAGGAGCCGCGCTATGGCCACTTGCTGGGCGGCGAAGAGGCGCTGGCGCAGATCGAGACGGCGGCCGGTTTTGCCGGCGCAGTCAGCGCGCCGCAGCAGGGCAGCCGGGTCGCCCAGCTGGAACAGGAAGTGCTGCAATTGCGCAGCGACTTCGATGGCCTGGCAGCGCAGTTCGAGGCCTTTCGCAAGCAATTCGAATAGCAGTCCTTCACGCCTGGCTTTTAGCCGCTCCCTGTCAGTTCGAGCGCGTTTCCGGTATCATTGGGCATGAATAAGATTTCTTTCCAACCGTTTGTTATTGGTGTCGCTGGCGGTAGCGGCAGTGGCAAGTCCACCGTATCCCAGCAAGTACTGGCGTCCTTTGGTGCCGACATGGTCTCGGTCGTGATGCAGGACGATTACTACCGCGACCAGACACACCTCACCCCAGAAGTTCGCCGCCAGCAGAATTACGACCATCCGCAGGCGTTCGAGTGGTCATTGCTGGTGCAGCACATCCAGTCTTTGCGTAACGGCGTCGCCATCGAGATGCCCGAGTACGACTTCACACTGCATAACCGCTCCAGCAGGACTATTCTAGTCAAGCCGGCCCCGGTGATCGTGGTCGAGGGCTTGTTTGCCTTGTACGACGCCAACTTGCGCGACATGATGTCGCTGAAGATTTTCGTCGATACCGCTTCTGACGTGCGCTTCATCCGCCGCATGCAACGCGATATTACCGAGCGCGGCCGTTCGGTAGAGAGCGTCACCGAGCAGTATCTGGAAACCGTACGCCCGATGCACAAGCAATTCATCGAGCCCACCAAGCGCAATGCCGATGTCATTTTGCCGCATGGCGCCAATGGTCCTGCGGTCGATATGATTACCGCCAAGGTGGCCAGTGTTATCGGCCAGTTGCAGCGGGCCACTTGAAGCAGCGCTCTCCTTGCTTAACCGCTCCCTCATCGACTCCGACAAGGTTGCGGTGATCGCTTCTGCCGATCAGCTTGCGCCCGCCGGTGTTGGTAAATAACTACTTTTTCAGGCGACTGAACCGGTCCAATATGCAAAAACGCCCCGACGGACGGTAATGCCGTTCAGTTAGTGTGTAGTGATGCTATTTTTAGCCCAAGAACTAGGACAGGGGTCGGACCCTGAGGGTCCGACCCCAGCTCTTGGCCTCTGGGGTTGGCGAATTTACTGGCGCTCATAAATCACGCCAAAACCCTTAACTGAACGGTATTATCGACGGACGGGGCGTTTTTGAGCGTGCGGGTATCGTGCGCTGTCAGCCTTCCTCGCGCCAGCGGCGCAGGCCGATGGCCGCGTATATCATCGCCGCGCCGGCCACCGCACCCAGCCAGACGGCTGGCAAGGCCAGGCTGGACCAGGAATTGCTAAAGACATCGATGCGTGTCATGTGCGATCCCCCTGCTGCCATGGCGTACATCTGCGGTAGCAGTTGCGGCTCGAACATATACCAGCTGCCGGGCAGGGTGCCCAGCAGGGCGCGTCCGAAGACAGGCAGCTGTACCCAGCTAAGTTCGTTTTCCGTCTGCGTCAGCTTGCCTACCCAGGCTGTCAAAATGAGCAATAGCAGCGGCACGCCGACGGCCCACAGGAAGACTTTTGATTTGGCCCAGCTCGATATCATCAGCAGCCAGCCGACCGTCGGCAAGGCCCACAGGCAATACACGGGCAGCAAGCCGAACACGCGCAGCGGTCCCAGGTACAGACCGGGAGAACCTAGCAGTTCGGCAAACACGTCGATGCCGTTGGCCGCCAGCACGCCGCTCAGCAGCAAAATCAGGGCCAGCGAGGTCAGGCTGGCGGCGGCAGCCACGATCAGTGGTGCGACCAGCAGGGCGATGGCCACTTTTGACAGCACCGTCTGCGCATCCGAGATGGGCAGCGATTTCCAGAACAGCACGCTGCGGTCGCGGCGGTCGTCATGCAAGGCGCTCAGGCAATAGAAGAACACCAGCAAACCCAGCGCCAGGAACAGCGGCGCGGCCGCGTAGGTATAGTTGTTGGCGACGGCGTCGATGATTTCCGTACGGCGCGGAGCGAAGCTGCGGGTATTGAAGATGGTGCTCCAGGAAATTTCCTCGCCATTGACCACCAGCGCCGTGCGCATTTTGGTCTTTGCGACCGTCGCAGCCGCCATCACGGCACCGAGCACCGTCATGACGACGCCGATCAGGGCCGGGGTCCACACCAGCATGCCCTTGTGTTCCCATAATTCACGCCGGAGCAGCCATTGCAGCTTGTTTGCAGGGGAAATATTCATTGGTACGATCCTTTCATGGTCGCGACAAACAGATCAGCCAAGCTAGGCGTGCGTACTTCGCCCAGGGCCGCCAGTTGGGTGCGGTCAACGCCGTCGAACAGCATCACCGATTTGCCGAACACGCTGCGTTCGCTGATCGGCTGCAGCGCGCGCGCCGGATTGACGTGCTGCGGGCCCACCATCACCTCGATGTAGCGCTCGCCGACCTCTTCCATGGTCGAAGCGAGCACGATCTTGCCGTCGCGAATGAACATCAGGTCGCTGAGGATGTGTTCCACTTCCTCGATCTGGTGCGTGGTGATGACGATGGTCTTGTTCTCATCGAAATAGTCTTCCAGCAGGTTCTGGTAAAACTGCTTGCGGTACAAAATGTCCAGGCCCAGCGTGGGCTCGTCGAGCACCAGCAGTTTGGCGTCGATGGCCATGACCAGCGCCAGGTGCAGCTGCACCACCATGCCCTTGGACATGGCCTTGACCTTCATCTTTGGCGTCAGCTTGGTGTGGGCCAGGTAGCGTTCGGCCTTGCTGCGGTCGAAACGTGGATGCACGCCGGCAACGAAATCGATGGCGTCGGCCACCCGCAGCCAGCCCGGCAGGATGGCCACGTCGGCGATGAAGCACACGTCGTCCATCAGCGCGTCGCGCTGCACGCGCGGATCGCGCCCCAGCACCGACAAGTCGCCATCGAAGCCCGTCAAGCCGAGGATGGCCTTGAGCGTGGTGGTCTTGCCGGAACCGTTAGGCCCGATCAAGCCGACGATCCGCCCTGGCGCGATATCGAAGCTGATGCTATCGAGGGCTACCTGTTTGCCGTACTGCTTGCGCAGGCCGCGCGCGCTGATGACACTATCGTTGTTCAATGCATTCATGCGTTCTCTCCAGGTGCGCCGCTGTCGCGGCTCGCTTGCAGCAGTCGATCGAGGTCCAGCCCCAGTTGCGTGATGCGTTCGAGCATCGCCGGCCATTCTTCGCGCAGGAAGCGCTCGCGTTCACTGGCCAGCAATTTGTCGCGGGCGCCTTCCAAGACATACATACCGAGTCCTCTGCGTTTTTCCACCAGGCCATCGTCGACCAGCTCCTGGTAGGCGCGCGAGACCGTGATGGGATTCAATTGATAATCGGCCGCCACCTGGCGCACCGAAGGCAGGGCGTCGCCCGATTGCAGCATGCCATCGAGCATCATGCCCACCACCCTGGCCTTGAGTTGGCGGTAGATGGGGCTATTGTCGTTCCATTGCGCGCTCATGGAATGCGCTCCGATATGGGTGGCGCGGGGCGGGGAGTAAAAAGTACTGTCGGCATGCAAGCTCCGTGATGTATTGAGTTGGTGTTGTAGTTAACTATAACACTAAGAATTAAAAAATCAACACATATTTTTGCGCCAGTTGCCTGGCCATACGCTGCAGATGGCTGCCATCGGGGAGCAAGTGACTGGCGGCGTGGAGATGTGCCAGCCGGCCGTGCCGAGGTGATCAGTATGGACGTCGCCATGACGGTTAGCCCAGGCAAACGCGGCTACCGAACAAATGCCCGTGCGCCAGTCAGCGCTGGTCTAGCCGATGATATCGCCGTTCAAGCCATGGCGCATGATGTTGCCGCGGGTATCGATGGCAATCCAGCCGCCGCGCGGCTGTTCCTGCGCCGCGACGTCGCACTCCCAGTCGGGCAAGACATAGCGCACGGTATTGCCAACTTGATGCAGGGCCGGGCGGTGCGTATGGCCGTGTATCATCACGCTGCTGTCGTGTTCGGCAAATACTTGTGCGATGGCGTCGGGCGTGACATCCATGATGAGCATGGATTTTTCGCCATTGTGCTCGCGGCTGCTTTTGCGCAAACCGGCGATGATGGCCTTGCGCTGTGCCAGCGGCATGGACAGGAACTGTTTTTGCCAGGCGCTCTGGCGCACCATGGCGCGAAACTCCATGTATTGCAGGTCTTGCGTGCATTCGGCGTCGCCATGCAGCAAGACGATGCGCTGGCCGGCAATCGTGGCCACGTGCGGTTCCTCGAGCAGGGTGGCGCCAGCGGCGGCGGCAAAGCCGGAGCCGACGAGAAAGTCGCGGTTGCCAGCGATCCAGTAGACGCGCACGCCAGCATCGCTGACGGCGCGGATGGCTGCCGTCATGCGCGCATTGAACGGGTCTTCCAGGTCATCGTCGCCGGCCCAGTATTCGAACAGGTCGCCCAATAGATACAGCGCTTGCGCATATTGCGCATGGCGTTCCAGGAAAGAAAGAAAGGCCGCGCTGGTGCGCGGGTGCGAGCTCTGCAGATGCAGGTCGGAAATAAAGAGTGCGGCAGGCATTGTCATCGTTCAACGCTCCCGTAATGAAGGGATTGCTTGGTTGCGAGACGCATGATTACTGCCCGGTTTGGTTGGTGTATTGAATGAATTGCCGAAGGTGGCTCTGAAAACCGTAGCGAGCAGGCCCAATGCCGGGTCGAGTAGCGGAGCTGTACTTGAGTACAGCGGGCAACGGAAACCCGGCAGTGGGCTGAGCAATAGGTTTGCAGGCCTACCTTATGCTGCTTCGACTTTCTCGATGATGACGTCCGTTACTGGCACGTCGGCGAACATGCCGGTGCGCGAGGTTTTTACGGCGCGGATGGCGTCGACGACTTCCTTGCCGTCGGTGACTTTGCCGAACACGGCGTAGCCCCAGCCGTCCTGGCCTGGATAGTCGAGGAAGCTGTTGTTCTTGATGTTGATGAAGAACTGTGCCGATGCCGAGTGCGGGTCCGACGTGCGGGCCATGGCCAGCGTGTAGGTATCGTTTTTCAGACCGTTCTTGGCTTCGTTTTCCACGGTGGTGTCGGCTGGCTTTTGTTTCATGCCTGGCTCGAAACCGCCGCCCTGGATCATGAAGCCGTCGATGACACGGTGGAAAATCGTGTTGTCGTAGTGACCGGCTTGCATGTAAGCGAGGAAGTTGGCAACCGTTTTCGGTGCTTTCTCGGCGTCCAGTTCAGCGGTGATCTTGCCCAGATTGGTGGTGATGATAACGGATGTCATGATGATCCTTAATGAATTGGATGAAGAATGATTCGACGGCCCCCATGGTTCAGGGCCGTAAAAACGCTATTTTACAGTTTTGCGGGCGCAGATTTGAGTAAAGTCGCCGATTCGATCACCACGGGGGTGACAGGCACGTTCTGATGCGGTCCCTTGTCGGCAACGGGCACGGCCTTGATCTTGTCGACTACGTCCATGCCACTGACGACTTTGCCGAATACCGTATAGCCGAAACCGTCGCGGCCCGGATAGTCGAGCGCGCCGTTGTCATTGACGTTGATGAAGAATTGCGAGGTGGCCGAATGCGGGTCGCCCGTGCGCGCCATGGCGATGCTGTAGGTGACGTTTTGCAAGCCGTTTTGCGCTTCATTTTTGATCGGCGCTTTCGCCGCTTTCTGCTTCATGTTCTTCTCGAAGCCGCCACCCTGTATCATGAAGCCGTCGATGACGCGGTGAAACACGGTGCCCTTGTAATATCCGCTTTTCACGTACTGTAAGAAATTTGCCACGCTGTGTGGCGCTTTTTCCTGGTTCAGTTCCAGCACGATCTCGCCCAGGCTGGTTTTCAGGCTGACGTGCGGCGCCGAGGCGGGGGCAGCCGCAGGGCTTGCAGGCGCGGCTGCCACGACGGCGCTGCCCAGGGTGAGGCCGGCAAACACGGTGCAAAAGCGGGCCAGGAAAGACAGGCGTTTCGATTTAATTTCTTGCATGAAGGTGTCCTTGATCGTTATTTTTCTCTAAACTTGCTGTCGTGCTAAAGAAATGAGTTTCGGTTCAACATCGTAAAAACCTGATTCATATCGGGCCAGTATGGTTTTTATCAATGTTATACTTGAACGCTAACGCCCTAATTCTAACAAACAAGAACAACACTACAGCGGCTCGACCAGCCTTGGCGCACACGGCAGTTCAGTGGCGCGGCACCCCCGGTGTCCGCGCCTGTCTGTCGTTTCCCCAGGCTGGCGGTCGTTCCACTTGCAAAGTACGATGAGCAATCTAAAGATTTACAACACCCTGGCTCGCGAGAAGCAGGTATTCGTCCCGATGGAAGTCGGCAAGGTACGCATGTACGTCTGCGGCATGACCATCTACGATTATTGCCATATCGGCCATGCGCGCATGATGATGGCGTTCGACGTCATCTATCGCTGGCTGAAAGCTTCCGGTTTCGACGTCACCTATGTGCGCAACATTACGGACATCGACGACAAGATCATCCGTCGCGCCGTGGAAAACGGCGAGACGATTTCCCAGCTGACGACGCGTTTCACCCGCTACATGGATGAAGACACGGCCGCGCTGGGCATTCTGACGCCCGATCATACGCCGCGCGCTACCGAGTACGTGCCGCAGATGGTGCGCCTGATCGAGCAGCTCGAAGCGAAGGGCCTGGCTTACCAGGGGGGCGATGGCGACGTCAATTACGCCGTGCGCAACTTTCCCGGCTACGGCAAGCTGTCGGGCAAGTCGCCCGATGACTTGCGCGCCGGCGAGCGCGTCGACGTCAATACGGGCAAGCGCGATCCGCTCGACTTCGTGCTGTGGAAGTCGGCTAAGGAGTCGGAGCCGGAAGAAGTCAAATGGGACACGAAGTGGGGCCGCGGCCGCCCGGGCTGGCATATCGAGTGTTCGGCCATGTCCTGCGCCCTGCTCGGTGAGCAGTTCGACATCCACGGCGGTGGCGCGGACTTGCAATTCCCGCACCATGAAAATGAAATCGCCCAATCCGAAGGCGCGTTCGGCCATGCCAGCGTGAATTACTGGATACACAACGGTTTCGTGCGCCTGGACAATGAAAAAATGTCCAAGTCGCTCGGCAATTTCTTTACCATCCGCGAAGTGCTGCAAAAGTTCGATGCCGAAGTGATCCGCTTCTTCATCCTGCGCGCGCACTACCGCAGCCCCCTCAATTACTCGGACGTGCATCTGGACGACGCGCGCCTGTCGCTGACGCGTTTGTACACGGCGCTGTCCGATGTGGTGGTGGAAGAGGGCGCCATCGACTGGAACGAAGCGCATGCAGCCCGCGTCGCCGAGGCGATGAATGACGATTTCAATACGCCACTGGCCGTCGCTGCCCTGTTTGATCTGGCAACGGAAGTCAATAAGAGCAAATCGCCGGCCCTGGCGCGTCAATTGAAGGGTCTGGCGAGCGTGTTTGGCTTGCTCGAGCGCACGCCGCAGCAATTCCTGCAAGCGACTGTCGGCGCTGCCGCTGGCGGCGAAGATGCGTCAGCCGGCATCGAAGCGGCCATCGCGGCGCGCAGTGCGGCGAAAAAAGCGCGCGACTTCGCCCAGTCCGACAAGATCCGTGCCGAACTGTTGGCCGCTGGCATCATTCTCGAAGACAAGCCTGACGGCTCGACCAACTGGCGCCGCGCATGATGCCAACGTCCAGGGAAAACGGGGAAGCACCCAAGGTGACGAATTCGGCGCAGGTGATCCAGGTGCCGCACTATTGGGAAGAGGCGAAGATCGAGCTGATGAAGCGCGACCGCATCATGAAAAAGCTCATCCCGCAATTTGGCGACCTGCACCTGGTCGGCCATAGCGACCCGTTTACCACCCTGGCCCGTTCGCTGGTGGGCCAGCAGATCACGCCCAAGGCGGCCGATGCCGCCTGGAAAAAGCTGCTGGCCGCTTGCCCCAAATGCACGCCCTCACAAGTGTTGAAGGCGGGCGCCGAGCAACTGTCCGCCTGCGGCTTGTCCAAACGCAAGACCGAATACATCCTCGACCTGGCCGACCATTTCAAGGCCAAGCGCGTGCACGCCAGCCAGTGGGACCAGATGGATGACGAAGCCGTCATCGCCGAACTGGTGCAGATCCGCGGCATCGGCCGCTGGACAGCCGAGATGTTTTTGATATTTAATCTGCTCCGGCCGAATGTCTTGCCGCTCGACGATCCCGGTTTGATCCAGGGTATCAGCGTCAATTATTTCTCCGGCGAACCTGTTTCCCGCAGCGATGCGCGCGAAGTTTCCGCCAATTGGGAACCGTGGCGCACCGTGGCGACGTGGTATTTGTGGCGCAGTCTCGACCCTGCTGCCGCACCCGATGCAGCCCCCGGCGCAGCAGCCGGTACGGTAAAATAATCATAGATGAGGCCGCGCGCGCTGGCGCCGTGGCCGGTAAAACCTGGAGGTACAATGACTAAAACGACTTTCCTCAATTTTGAACAGCCGATCGCGGAACTCGATTCCAAGATCGAAGAGTTGCGCTTCGTGCAAGACGATTCGGCCGTCGATATCTCGGAAGAGATCGACCGTCTGGCCAAGAAGAGCCAGCAGCTAACCAAAGATATCTACGCCAAGCTGACGCCCTGGCAAGTGGCGCAGATCGCGCGCCACCCGCAGCGCCCCTACACCATGGATTACGTGAATGAAATCTTCACCGATTTCCACGAATTGCATGGCGACCGCAGCTACGCCGACGATTTGTCGGTGGTAGGCGGCCTGGCACGCTTCAACGGTCAGCCGTGCATGGTCATCGGCCACCAGAAGGGGCGCGACACGAAAGAGCGCGCTCTGCGCAATTTCGGCATGCCCAAGCCGGAAGGCTACCGCAAGGCCATGCGCCTGATGAAAGTGGCTGAAAAATTCAATCTGCCCATCTTCACCTTCGTCGACACGCCAGGCGCCTTCCCCGGCATCGACGCGGAAGAGCGCGGCCAGTCGGAAGCCATCGGCCATAACCTGTACGTGATGGCCGAGCTGAAAGTGCCGCTGATCGCCACCATCATCGGTGAAGGCGGTTCCGGCGGCGCGCTGGCCATCGCCGTGGGCGATGCCGTGCTGATGCTGCAATACTCGACCTATGCCGTGATTTCGCCGGAAGGCTGCGCCTCCATCCTGTGGAAGAGCGCCGAGCGCGCCTCCGACGCGGCCGAAGCGCTGGGCTTGACGGCGCACCGCCTGAAAGCCATGGGCCTGATCGACAAGATCATCAATGAACCGCTGGGCGGCGCCCACCGCGATCCGAAGCAAATGGCGACCTTGCTGAAACGCGCACTGGCCGACACCCTGCGCCAGTTCCATGGCATGAAAACCAAGGACTTGCTGGCCGCGCGTCATGAAAAACTGCTGAGCTACGGCAAGTTCAAGGAAACCACGCCGAGCGAGTAAATTATGTAAGCCCAACGGCAGAGTCTGGGGTCAGACCTTAAGGTCTGACCCCGGCTTTTCAAGGTCTTGGGTTGAGACAACACCAGGGACAGTCCGCTAAACGACACCATCCGTTTAGCAGCCTGTCCCTCTTTGCATTCCTGGAGTCCTGATTGAAAAAGCAACAAACCGCCACCGTCGCCGATATCTTTGCCTGCGCGCTGGACGCCTGCGCACCGCCAGTTGGCAGTGCTGTCGGCATCGCCCTTAGCGGCGGCCTCGATTCCGCAGCCCTGTTGCACTTGGCACATGCCTGGGCGCAGGGACGGTCCGTGACCCTGCACGCGTTTCACGTACACCACGGCCTGAGCCCGAATGCGGATGCGTGGCTGGCCCACTGCGAGCAAACATGCGCCGACCTCGGCGTACCCTTTGAGGCGCGCCGTGTGACCCTGGAAAAAAATGCCAAGACAGGCACGGAAGAGGCCGCCCGCAAGCGCCGTTACGCAGCCTTGGGCGAACTGTGCGCCGTGCACGGCGTGCGTCTGCTGCTGACGGCCCATCATCAGGATGACCAGGCTGAAACGGTGCTGCTGCAATTGCTGCGCGGCTCCGGTACGGCGGGTCTGTCGGGCATGGATGGCGCCAACAGCGCGCCCGAGCTGCTGGGTAATCCGGATCTGGTGATGGCGCGCCCTTTACTTTCCGTGGCGCGCAAGGAGCTCGAAGCGTATGTGGGGCAACATGGCGTCGCCCACATTTACGACGAATCGAACGATGACCCCCGCTTTGCCCGCAATGCTTTGCGGCACCAGGTGATGCCCGTGCTGGCGCAAGCCTTTCCCGGTTTCCAGGAGCGTTTCGCCCGCAGCGCCCAGCACGCGCAATCGGCGCAGCGCCTGCTGGCGGAACTGGCGACGCAGGATCTGGCCGCTTGCCTGGACGACGATTGCATCACACTGGCGACATTGCGTGAATTGAGCGCAGACCGATGCTACAACTTGCTGCGTCACTGGTTCGGCACGCGTGGCTTGCGCATGCCATCGACGGCCTGGCTGGCGCAAATGCTGGCGCAATTGCTCGAAGCGCGGCCCGATGCGCAATTGCTGGTGACGCATCCTCAATGCCATGTGCGGCGTCACCGCGATCGTTTGTACCTGACGCCCAAGCTCGATGATCTCGCTGGCATGCGTGACAAGAGCGACGCGAACATCCCCGGCCTGGAAAAAGCCAGTCAGCAATTTACCTGGCGCGGCGAGGCCAGCCTGGCCTTTCCCGCGTATGGCGGCGTGCTGCATTTCGATGTGCTGGCAGCCGGTGAGCAGGGCATTGATATTGCCTGGTTGCAAGCTCAAACCTTGACGATCGACTTCCGCCAAGGTGGCGAGCGCCTGAAACTGGCCCTGAACCGCCCCACCAAGAGCTTGAAATACCACTATCAGGCGTTTGGCGTGCCCGCCTGGGAGCGTGAACGTCTGCCCCTTGTATGTGCGGCGCAACAATTGTTGTATGCGGCCGGTATCGGTCTCGATTGCCATTGTTTGAGCTTGCTGGAGCGGCCGCGCGTAGCCCTGCGCTGGCTCCCCTGCTGAGCGTAAGGGCAGCCGCTACGGCCACTCTCGGGGGGGGCAGGCAAGTGGCTGTCCATGCGCTCCCGACTGCATGGATTGCTTATTTCCTTATGCGTAAACGGTATGAGCTCATGCGCTTTTTAGCTTGTTATTTTGCATTGCGGCATGTAGAGTAAAGCCCTCCTTTTTTATTCTTCTTGAGCGGAAACTTCACTCTTATGGCTTTAATCGTCCACAAATATGGCGGTACGTCGATGGGCTCGACTGACCGTATCAAGAATGTCGCCAAGCGCGTTGCCAAGTGGCACGACGCGGGGCATCAAATCGTGGTGGTGCCATCTGCCATGTCGGGCGAAACCAACCGCCTGATTGGACTGGCCAAGGAAATCATGGATCAACCCGATCCGCGTGAACTTGACATGATCGCCTCGACAGGCGAACAAGTGTCTGTCGGCCTATTGTCGATGGCACTGCTGGCGATCGGCAAACAAGCCGTATCCTATGCTGGCTGGCAAGTCGCGATCAAGACCGATTCCGCCTTTACCAAAGCACGCATCCAGTCGATCGATGACGAAAAAGTCAAGCGCGACCTCGATGCGGGCAAGATTGTCATTATTACCGGTTTCCAGGGCGTCGACGAACACGACAACATCGCGACCCTGGGCCGCGGCGGTTCGGACACGTCGGCAGTGGCCATCGCCGCTGCCATGAAGGCGGCCGAATGCCTGATCTTCACGGACGTCGACGGCGTCTATACGACCGATCCGCGCGTGGTCTCCGAGGCGCGCCGCTTGAAGACCATCACCTTTGAAGAAATGCTGGAACTGGCTTCGCTCGGTTCCAAAGTGCTGCAAACGCGTTCGGTGGAATTTGCCGGCAATTACCGCGTTCCCACGCGCGTGCTGTCGTCGCTGACCGACCCGATGTTGCCGCTGGAAATAGAAGCCAATTCAGGCACCCTGATTTCGTTTGAGGAAGATACAAACATGGAACAAGCAGTCATCTCCGGCATCGCCTTCAACCGCGATGAAGCCAAAATCACCGTGCTTGGCGTGCCCGACCGCCCAGGCGTGGCGTATCACATCCTGGGGCCGGTGGCGGACGCAAATATCGAAGTCGACATGATCATACAGAATCAGTCGGTCGACGGTAAAACGGACTTCACCTTCACCGTCTCGCGCGGCGAGTACCCGCGCGCGCTGGCCGTGCTGGAAGCGAACAGCGTATCGCTGGGCGCGACGAGCATCACGGGCGACGCGAAAGTGTCGAAATTGTCCGTAGTCGGCGTGGGCATGCGCAGCCATGTTGGCGTTGCCTCGCAAATGTTCCGTACCCTGTCGGAAGAGGGCATCAACATCATGATGATCTCCACTTCCGAAATCAAGATCTCCGTACTGATCGATGAAAAGTACATGGAGCTGGCCGTGCGCGCGCTGCATAAAGCGTTCGAGCTGGAAAAAGCTTAAATTTCCAAAAATATTGCTCCACGCCCTTGACCAAAGGGGGGGCAGTCGATATTATGACGTTCGTCGCTGCAGCGCAGTTAGCTACAGAGACATAGTTGAGTAATCAACTAGGAGACGTGGCCGAGTGGCCGAAGGCACATCCCTGCTAAGGATGCATACGGCTTATACCTGTATCGTGGGTTCGAATCCCACCGTCTCCGCCAGTATTTTGAAAAAGCCCCTCTAGAGGGGCTTTTTCTTTTTCCTCTACCCACATCTCTACCCCCATTAGTTTTTTGCCGACGGCGCGCGCGCATGCGCGAAAATTTTTCCCGGTGCTTGGCAGTAATATCGACTGCTTGGTAGCGGCGTAGCAAATACACCGGGCTCGGCAGCACCTGTCCCCTGCAGTCATTCTTTTTTTGCCTGACTCTCCCCAAGCTTCTTTAAAAATTGCATAATCAACAAATGCTGCGCAGAAACTTCATTCTGACCAGTGCGGCATATGCCAACGGCATTGTGGGCATGGTCCGGATTACGAAGGGAATACGCAAATGCAGCTACTTCGCCAATTAAAACTGTCGCACAGGCTGGCCTTGTTGGTCGCCATTTTTTCGCTGGGCCTGATCGTGTATGGCGGCTTGTCGCTGCGCGTACTCGGCGAATTGAAAGTCAATGGGCCCGTGTACCAGCGTATTGTGCAGGGCAAGGACCTGGTGGCCGATGTGCTGCCGCCGCCCGAATACATCCTCGAATCCTATTTGGTGGCCTTTCAGCTGATGGCGTCCGAAGACCGGGCGGCGCAAGACAAATTGGTCGAGCGCCTGCAGGTCTTGAAGGGCGAATACGACACGCGCCATCAGTTCTGGCGTGGCCAAGATCTCGATACCGACATCGCCGATGCCTTGCTGGCGCAGTCGCATGCCCCTGCAGTGGCATTCTATGAAACGGCATTCACGCGCTTCATCCCGGCGCTGCGGGCTGCGGACAAGGCCGCTGTGGCCAGTGCCATGAGCGCCATGAGCGCCAACTACGACGCCCATCTGGTGGCCATCAACCGGGTCGTCGACCTTACCAGCAAGCGTTCGGGCGCGTTTGAGACCCAGTCGGCCGATAGGGCGCGCTCGGCGACGGTGCTGCTGGCGGGCTTGCTGCTGGCATTGCTGGGCGTCAGTATCGCCGGCGCCGTCTTGATCAGCCGTAGCATTACCGGTCCTTTGCAGCAGGCGCTGCGGGCTGCCCAGATGGTGGCGGCCGGCGACCTGACCAATCGCGTCGACAAGCTCTATGGTGATGAGCCTGGTCAATTGCTGCAGGCGCTCGAAGCGATGAATGGCAGCCTGTCGCGCACCGTGGGGCAGGTGCGCAGCAGCACGCAAAGCATCACTGTTGCTTCGCGCGAAATTGCGGCCGGTAATTTCGATCTGTCCTCGCGCACGGAGGCGCAAGCGAGCTCGCTGGAAGAAACGGCTTCTGCGATGAAGGAGTTGACCAGCACGGTCAAACAGAATGCCGACAATGCCAGGCAGGCCAATGAGCTGGTGCTGTCGGCGTCGCAATTTGCCGTGCAGGGCGGGCAGGTGGTCGAGCGCGTGGTCGATACGATGGGTGCCATCAATGCCAGCTCGCGCAAGATCGTCGATATTGTCGATGTGATCGACAGCATCGCTTTCCAGACGAATATCCTGGCCTTGAATGCGGCTGTGGAGGCGGCCAGGGCGGGCGAACAAGGACGCGGTTTCGCCGTCGTCGCCAGCGAAGTGCGCAACCTGGCACAACGTTCGGCTAGCGCCGCGCGCGAAATCAAGGCCATGATCAGCGATTCGGTCGACCGCGTTGATGCGGGCAGCAAGCTGGTAGACGAGGCGGGTGCGACGATGGACAAGATAGTGACATCCGTCAAGCGGGTGGTCGACCTGATGAGTGAAATCGCCGCCGCCAGCCAGGAGCAGAGCCTGGGTATCGAACAGGTCAACCAGGCCATCACGCAGATGGATGAGGTCACGCAGCAGAACGCCGCCTTGGTCGAGGAGGCGGCGGCCGCTGCCGGCAGCCTGGAAGAGCAAGCTGCCAGCCTGGTGCGCGAAGTGGGGGTGTTCAAGCTCCTCGCGGGCGTCACTGCAGGCGTGCCTGCCACGCCTGCGTAGATGCTCGGGCTGGCGGCGCTTTGGCGCGCGGACCGCTGAAGCGGCTTGCTTGTTGCAAGCGGCCAGCGCGCGCATCATGTTTGCACATGTGCAGACAAATGGTAATGATTCTCATTTATAATTCATGTCTTATGGATAGCGACGCGCTGGCGCCATGGCGCCACTGCTGGTGAAGGAGGGCATGATGGGCAGTGTGTATGGCAATGAGGATCTGATCGCGCATGAACATCGCGTGTTGATGGGCGAGTATGGGCGGGCCCAGGCCCGTTGCAGTGCACAGCTGGCCGCGCAGGCGGCCCGCATCGCGCAGCTGGAGTCGGCATTGATGCGTGCGCGGGTACAGGTGGTGATCCGCGATACGCAGCTGGCGCTGGCACGTGATGAACTGGCCGAGCTGGCGGCCAGCATGCCGGGCTTGCCGACGCGCGCCAGGCTGGCCCGCCGGGTCGAGTGGCTCGGCGACAGGGTGCAAGACTTGATGCGCGAGTTGCTGCGCCTGCAGTGGCTGCCCGTGCCAGGCTTGCAAGCCGATCTGCGCGAAAAAGCCGTGCTGTACGTGGGCAGCTATTTTAGCCAGGATACGGGTCAGGCTATGGGCCAGGCTATGCGCCAGGATATGGGCCAGGCTACGGGCGCTGCCCATATGGCGCAGCATGCCGTCGAGCAGGCCGGCGGGCGCTTTCTCCATCATGCGGGCGGCGACGCTGGTGCCGACGATGCCGCGGCCCTGGAAGCTGGCCTGGTGGCGGCCGACCTGGTGATTTGCCAGACCGGCTGCGTCAGCCATGATGCCTATTGGCGCGTGCATGACCATTGCAAGCGCACGGGCAAGCAGTGCGTGCTGCTGGACCAGCCGCACACCGTGCATGCCATACATTTTGTGCGCAAGCAGTCACTGCTGGCGTGAGGCTTGACGAAGCTGCCACTGGCTTGGTCGTTGAACTCGATGTTGTGTCGGCTTGGGGTGCTTTGATTGCAGGAATGGGGCTGTTGCATGACAAGTCGCACATCGCTCCCGATGTGCGGCTTTTTTTACGCCTTGTCCTTGTTCCGTGCTCTCTGATAGTATACCCCCCTATAGTATTTATTCGGGTGAAATCATGGGCCATACGGCGCACAACAAGACCAAGCTGCTCAATCGCGTGAAGCGCATCCGCGGCCAGGTGGAAGGCTTGGAGCGGGGCCTGGAAGAGGGCCGCGACTGCGGCGAAGTACTGCAGTTGATCGCCGCCGTGCGCGGCGCCGTCAATGGCCTGATGGCCGAAGTCATCGAAGAGCACTTGCGCGAGCACGTGGCCAGTCCCGACCTTGCCGGCGACGAGCGCACCAGGGGCGCCGACGACATCGCCGCCATCCTGCGCACCTACCTCAAATAATCGATCAAAGAGACCAGCATGAAACTGCAACATATCGAGGAAGACCTGTCAGCCTGGCAGCACGAACACGTTTTTGGCGGGACCAGCGACAAGGCAGAACGCCGCGCGCGCATCGTCATGTGGATCACCTTGGCCACCATGGTGCTGGAAATCGTCGCCGGCTGGTGGTACAACTCCATGGCCCTGCTGGCCGATGGCTGGCATATGAGTTCGCACGCGCTGGCCATCGGCCTGGCCGCGTTTGCGTATGCGGCGGCGCGCCGCTATGCGCGCGATCCCCGCTTCGCCTTCGGCACGTGGAAGATCGAGGTGCTGGCCGGCTACACCAGCGCCATCGTGCTGCTGGGCGTCGCCGTGCTGATGGTGGCGGCCTCCGTCGAGCGCCTGTTGTCGCCGCAGCCCATCCATTATCCGCAAGCGATGGCGGTGGCGGCCTTCGGCCTGGTGGTCAACCTGGTGTGTGCGCTGATCCTCGGCGGCCATCACGAGCATGAGCATCAACACGGTCACGATCACCACGATCACCACGGTCACGATCATCATGATCGGCATGGTCACGGCGAAGACCTGAACATGAAAGCCGCTTACATCCACGTGCTGGCCGATGCCGCCACGTCCGTGCTGGCCCTCGTCGCGCTGGGCGGTGCGTGGGCTTACGGCTGGCGCTGGCTCGATCCCGTGATGGGCATTGTCGGTGCCGTGCTGGTGGCGCTGTGGGCGAAAAAGCTGATGCACGAGACGGGCAAGGTCTTGCTGGACCGCGAGATGGACCATCCCGTGGTGGATGAAATCCGTGCAGCGGTGGAAGTGGAAAGCGCCGGCGATACGCCGCGCATCGTCGACTTGCACGTGTGGCGGGTGGGCAAGCAGTTGTACTCGTGCGCCTTGTCCGTGCTCAGCGGCGACCCTGCGCTGACAGCTGCCGCGCTGCGCGCGCGCATCGGCATCCACGAGGAAATTGTCCACAGCACCATCGAGATTATTCGCCGTCCTTGATAATGATGGCGAAAAAAGCGCGCTGATGCAGGGTGTAGGCAGTATACTGTCGGCTTTTACAGCACGCGCTGTTCACCAGACAGAGAAAAAAATGAGCACATTACCACCATGCCCGCAATGCAAATCCGAATTCACGTACGAAGACGGCAGCCAGTTGATCTGCCCTGAATGCGCGCATGAATGGTCGGCCACGGCAGGCGATGCCGTGGAGGAGGGCGCCAAGGTGTACCGCGATTCGGCCGGCAACATCTTGCAAGATGGCGACACGGTCAGCGTCATCAAGGACTTGAAATTGAAGGGCGGCGGCGGTGTCGTCAAGATGGGCACCAAGGTCAAGAATATCCGCCTGGTCGATAGCGACCACGATATCGACTGCAAGATCGATGGCTTCGGTTCCATGAGCCTGAAGACGGAGTTCGTCAAGAAGGTGTAACGCTTTTACCCTTAACACGGCGCGCTGGCTTCATTGCTGCGCGCCGTTTTTTCATTGAGAATCCATGCAAATCGACCATCTCCGTCAGCGCCTGCGCGCCTTGGGCGCCAAGCCCTTGCACGAACAGCGCGTGCTGCGCGACTGGATACAGGCGCAGCCGCACGACCAGGGCCGGCGCCGCGCCGAGGATTTCCTGCCGCTGCCCGTGCGCGAGGCCTTGCCTGCGCTGGACCTCGAATTGCAGGGCATGCTGAAACTGCTCAGCACTCATCCGGGCGCGGACGGTTCGGCGCGCCTGCTGGTGGGGCTGCACGATGGCCAGACGGTGGAAAGCGTGCTGCTGCCACGCGACGGCCTGTGCGTGTCGAGCCAGGTGGGCTGCGCCGTCGGCTGCCAGTTCTGCATGACGGGTCGCGACGGCTTGATCCGGCAAGTCACCAGCGGCGAGATCGTCGCGCAGGTGGTATTGGCGCGTACCCTGCGCCGCGTGAAAAAAGTCGTCTTCATGGGCATGGGCGAACCGGCGCATAATTTGAACAATGTGATGGAAGCGATTGAATTGCTGGGCACCGAAGGCAATATCGGCCACAAGAATCTGGTGTTTTCCACGGTGGGCGACCCGCGCGCGTTCGAGCGCCTGCCGCAAGGGCGCGTCAAGCCGGCGCTGGCGCTGTCGCTGCACACCACCAAGCCGGAACTGCGCGAGCAGCTGCTGCCGCGCGCGCCCAAATTATCTCCGCGCGAATTGGTGGCGTTTGGTGACGCGTATGCGCGTCTGACGGGCTACCCGGTGCAGTATCAATGGACCTTGATGGAAGGCGTGAACGATGGCGAGGACGAGATGGACGGCATCGTGGCGCTGTTGCAGGGCAAGTATGCCGTGCTCAATATGATCCCGTATAACACCATCGACGACTTGCCGTTCAAGCGTCCGAGCTGGGAAAAGGCGCACGCCATTGCCGCTGCCCTGCACGCGCGCGGCGTGCTGACCAAATTGCGCGATTCGGCCGGCCAGGACGTCGAGGGCGGCTGCGGACAGTTGCGCGCCCGCGCCGCGAAGGGGAAGAAAGTGATCGAGATACACGCAGCGTAAAACCGGGGTCAGCGGCGTAGGTCGGATTAGCGGGAACCGCGTAATCCGGCATTGCGAGGCCAACAATGGTGTCGGATGACGCTCCGCTAATCCGACCTTGTATTATTCCCTTCATGCCGTTCGTGATATTGCGAACGGTATCGACCGCTGTCAAAATCTTGGTAGGCATATCAAGACCGGGTAACTGGATGCTGTATCCGC